>DYIZ01000006.1 GCA_020723385.1 Candidatus Aquidulcis sp. | reverse complement strand
CAACTCTCCTGTAAAATGCTGATTCAGTTACCGAGTAAATTCGATCACGAATAACACGAATGGACGAATGTCACGAATTCAAAATCAAAATATTCGTGACATTCGTTTATTCGCGCCACTATTCGTGATAAAAGTTCAATATTTCACCGCCATGATATTGGTTGCTGGCCGCCCTCCGCGCAGCTCCGCCGCCATGAGCCGCATCGGGTGGTCAATGTGAGTAAAGAAGGCTTTGTATCCAGCGCACAGATAATTCAGCCCGCCATCCCCGCCGGGCGACGGGATGAAGCGGTTTTTAGGGCACTCGCCATTGCACAAGAAGCGAACTTTGCAGGCGCGGCACTCGTGAGGCAGGCTGGCCCGCTTGGAGAGGCCGAACTTGCGCTGGCCGGGGGAGGCAACCAGATTGGGGAGCAGCGTCCCCTGGATGTTGCCCAGACGGTGGGGGATGTCAACGAAGTGGTCGCAGGCGTACAGGTCGCCGGTGTGTTCCAGCGCCAGCCCCTGCCCGCACGTCTCGGCAAAGATGCACAAACCGGCCGGGTGTCCCAGGTACACCCCCAGGGCCACATCGAACAATTGCACGAACACGCGCCCCACGTCACGCCGCACCCACTCGTCGAAGATGGTCGTCAGAAAATCGCCATATTCCAGCGCGCCCACGCTGCGCTCCGTGACCCCGCCATCGGCGGCGCGCTCGACAATGGGGATGAACTGCATGAACAACACCCCGGCCTCGTCCCGCAGGAAGCGATACACATCGAGCGGGTGGGGCGCGTTGGCCGAGTGGACGGTGGTCAGCAGATTGATCTCCACCCCGTGAGCTTGCAAGCGCCGCAGGCCGGCCATCGTGCGCTCGAAAGAAGGATGCCCACCCCGGTCGAGACGGTAGGCGTCGTGCATCGCCTGCGGCCCATCCAGGCTGACGCCGATCAGGAAATTATTCCGCTTGAAGAACCTGGCCCAATCATCATTGACCAGCACAGCGTTGGTCTGGATCGTGTTCGAGACGAATTTGCCCGGAGGGCAGTACTGGCGCTGTAAGGCTGCTGCCCGCTCGAAGAATTCCAGTCCCATCAGCAGCGGCTCGCCGCCCTGCCAGGCGAAAACCACCTCCGGCCCCGGATGAGCCGCCAGGTATTGGCGGGTGAACGCCTCCAGCACCGCCTCGGACATGCAAAAATCGCTGCCGGGGTAGAGCTGCTCCTTGGGCAGGTAATAACAATAAGCGCAGCTCAAATTGCAAATGGCCCCGCGCGGCTTGAGCATGACAGAAAAAGGCGTTTTCATAAGGGTTCTACCGTTATCGGCAAGAAGTCATGAACATTGAGCGCGCGGAACTTCGTTTCGTCATACGTTTATCCTGCGACTACGCTCAGGATGCTGTTCCCGAAAATGCTGGAAGAGCCATTCGCCATAAGCTATACGCCATTTGCCATTCGCCTCTCCACCCGCATCATCAAGCGGGGAGGGCGGAAGGTCTGCGCCAGTTGGGGTTTGGCTGCCGGGGTGGATACGGCGCGCAGCCGCCAGCGTTGGGCCAGCGTTGCCAGGATCAGCACGCCTTCCATCCAGGCAAAGCGCTCACTCGTCGAGAAAGATTGGCATGAGCCAAACGGGAAATAAGCATCGCTCGGACGGGCCGCGGCCGCCTCCGGCAGCCAGCGGTTGGGGTCGAAGCGCAGCGGGTCGGGGTAATAGCGCGCATCGCGGTGCATCACCCATTGGCTCAGCAGCACCACCGCCCCGCCGGGAATGACAAACCCGCCCAACACATCGTCATTCACCGACTGGCGGGCCATCACCCACACCGGCGGATACAATCTCAGCGCCTCGGCAAAGACCTGCCGGGTGTAAGGCAGGCGCTCCAGATCACCCGCCCCCGGCAAGCGGTTTGCCAGCACAGCATCCAGCTCGGCGTGCAGTTTCGCCTCGACCTGCGGGTGCTGGGCCAGCAATTGCCAGGTCCAGGCCAGCGCCGGAGAGACGATTTCATGACCGGCGAGGTACAACGCCGAAGCCCCGTCGGGCGCAGAGTTATCCTCGGTTGGCGCGCTCCCTGCCGGTTGGGAAGCTCCCGCTTCGAAGGAGGCCCGCAAGGCCAGGAATGCTTCGAACCGCTCGCCAATCTGCCGGATTGGCCTCCTGCTTCCCGTCGTCCATAATTCGGAAACCGTCTGGCCCAACATCAACGCATCTTTTTCCTCGTATACCTCGAACAACGCCATCCCGACGATGGTCAAAGTCAGCCTGCGCATGACTTCAACGATATCCACCGTCTGGCCTTCTTCCCAGGCTGCTGCGCACAGCGCGGTATAACCAACCATCCCATCGGCGTATGATTCCAACCGATAGGTGTGGAACACCGGCGGTACGAGCCGCCACTTTTTCAGTGCAGCGCGTCCCGCATCGGCATACTGCCGGCTGCCAAAGATTCGCTGCACTCGCCGCACCGCAGGCCCATCGGTGAAATTATCCTGCCGAGCCGCCAAAACCGTGTGAACGAAATGAGGGTGGTTGAGCATATAGATGGGCATACCCAACCATCGCAACATCACCATGTCACCGTATTCGTGCGCCAGCTTCGTCAAAAAGCCAGCCGGATTACAGGCCAGGGGCAGGTAATATTGGCCGGGAACTAAAAATTTTGGACCGGGTGGAACTGATGCGGCGCTCACAGGCATATCCTCGACGTATTGAGGATAACGCTGGAGTAAGGGAGTGTCTGCGTGCCGGAGTAGGGAAAGTGACACCTACGTTAGTGGGAGGCTGTCCAACAAACTGGGAAGCTCTTGCAGCGTAGCGATGGCAGCGTCGGGCTGGATGGTGTCCTCGTGGGCGCGGTTGGCGGCGGAATTGGCGCGGCGGGTGATCCAGATGGCGAACAGACCGAGATTTTGCGCCCCCAGGATATCGGCCCCCAATGTGTCGCCCACCATCGCCGCCCGCGAGGGGATCGTATTCCAATGATCCAGCGCCGCCCGGAAGCTGCGCGGATTGGGCTTGCGGTAGCCCAGCGCCGCCGAGCTGAGCACAAAATCCAGGTAAGGCCGGAAACCGCCGTTGTCAACGATGGCCTGCACGTCGGCGTCGTCGCCAGCGTTGGAGAGGAGGCCCAGCCGGTAGCCCTGCTGGCGCAGGGTTTGCAGGGTGGGGATGGCGTCGGTTTCGGGCAGCCAATGGGCGCGCGAGACGGCGTAGCGCGCCGCCAGCGCCGGGCGTAGAATCGCATCCGGGAGATCGCCGAATCCCCATTCTGCCAGGAGCGTCTTCAGAATGCGGTGAGTGGTATGCTCGATGAATTCGGTCTCCCGCTCGACGAAGTACGCTTCCATCCGGCGGTGAAACTCGGCCAGAAACGCGGCTGGCTCCAATTTCAGGCCGGCATCCCGCAGGGCGCGCAGCAGGGTCGCATCGGAACGGGCGTATACTTCCGCCCAATCGCCGTCGAAATAGACCAGCGTGCTGCCGAGGTCGAACAAAATCGCGTCGAAGCGGCGGTTGCTGTTCAATAGCCCTTCCCCAGGTCTACCCGGTTGTACAACGGCATCCCGGCCAGGTAGCGGTGCAGATTTTCAGCGAAAAAGGCCGCGGCGAGGTCATCGTAAGCGGGTGTGTTGCCAGAAATGTGCGGGGTGACAATCACATTGGGAAGCTTCCAGAGCGGGCTGTCGGGCGGCAATGGCTCTTCGGGGAATACATCGAGCGCCGCCCCGCCCAGTTTCTGCTCTCGCAGCGCGGCGATCAAAGCGGTGTGGTCTATGATGTGCCCGCGCGAGATATCTACGATGAAAGCTCCCGGTTTGAGCGCGGCCAGTTCCCTGGCTCCGATGGCGTGACGGGTCTCGGTGGTTAGCGGTATGCACACCACAACGAAGTCGCACTCTTTGAGCATCGAGCACAATGCCTGCGGCGGGTAAATGCGCCGGGCAAAATCGCCCGCCGGATCGCCCTGACCCTCGGGAGTGTAGCCGGTATCCTCGGGATGCATGGCGTCCCGTTTGGTCGCCAGGATGGTCGCACCCAGGCCGTACAACAGGCGCGCCACCTGCCGTCCAACGCTGCCGTAGCCCACAATACCCACCGTGCTGCCGCGCAGCTCACGAGGGCGGAAGCGTTCCCACCGGTCGGCGGGCCATTCGGCTTTACGCTGGTGGGCTGCCAGGTCGGGCAGGCGATGTCCCAGGGCCAGCAGCATCATCAAAGCATATTCAGCAAGCTGGGTGGTGATGACCCCGCTCAAGTTGGTGACGACGAGATCGGGTTTGTGCATCAGAGGCAAATCCAATACATGGTTCACCCCGGCCCAATGGAATTGCACCCAGCGCAGCTTTGGAGCCTGTTCAGGAGCGGGCATCACCCGGTTGGTATACAGCACTTCAGTGCGCTCCCACAAATCCGCCGGGACTTCTTCGAGCTTCAGCGCTTTGAGGATCGTGAAATGCAGGCGAGGGGAAACGCCCGCCAGCAGGTTGGTCTGGCTTTCGGTGAAAGGGATGGTTGAAAGGACTTCGATAGTATTTGCCATGATAGGCCGCTGTTGGATATCGGTGAATTGCCAGTTGGATAATGTTGGATAATGTGGGATAACGTTTGACAACAAGCATAATTTTACAACAAAGTTCGGTTTTTTCCCGGCAAACTACTAACAATTGCCTTGCAAACGCCCGGCAAACGCCCACTCCCTTTGACATTCTGCCCTACCCCGGCTAAAATGGGGGAGAAGCTTTCATCATTCCAGGAGGACTCATGAGCGCCTGGCCGGGCAAATATGTAATCGGTTTGACAGGCAACATCGCTACCGGGAAGAGCGTCGTCCGCAAGATGTTGGAACATCTTGGTTCGTATGGTATCGACGCGGATGCTCTCGGCCACCGCGCCATTGCCAAAGACGCGCCAGGATACCAGCCGACCCTGGGTGAGTTTGGCAAATGGATTCTCGGCCCCGATGGGCAGATTGACCGGGCGAAGCTGGCCCGCGTGGTGTTCAACGATCCCGAAGCGATGAAACGCCTAGAAGCGATCGTCCACCCCCTGGTGCGGCAGGCTACCGATGTGCTCATCCGCCGGGCTAAAGAGAAGGTCATCGTCCTCGAAGCGATCAAACTGCTGGAATCTCCCCTCCGGCAGGGCTGTGACGCCATCTGGGTCACATTCTCCCCACCGGAAGTCCAGCTCGGCCGGTTGATGCAAAAGCGCGGGATGACCGAAGACGCCGCGCTTCAGCGCATCAAGACCCAGCCCTCCCAGGAAGAAAAGCTGTCCTCGGCCGACATCATCATCCGCAACGACGGTTCGTTCGAAAACACCTGGCGGCAGGTTTCGACTTTCTGGCAGCAGGAGCTGGCCGCCATCGTAGCCTTCGAGCCAACACCGCCACTGCCGGTGGCTGTCGCCGGAAAGGGCGAGATGCTGGTCGAGCGGGCGCGCCCGCGCCACGCATCTGAGATCGCCGCGCTGATCAACCGCTTGAGCGGCGGCCAACGCCGGCTGACCCACGAAGATGTGATGGCGGCTTTCGGTGAAAAAGCCTTTCTCTTCCTGAAAATGGACAGCAAGCCAGTTGGCCTGGTCGGCTGGCAGGTCGAAAATCTGGTTTCGCGCACCGATGATGTTTACCTCGAGGCCGGGCTTTCCCTGCCCAAGGCCATGCCGCTGCTCATGGAAGAAGTGGAACGCGCCTCCCGCGATTTGCAGTGCGAAGCATCTTTATTATTCCTGCCGCCCGGCCTGGCGCAGCAGGCCGAAGTGTGGCGAATGATCGGTTACGAGCCGCGTACAATCCAGGCGCTGGGAGTGCGCGCCTGGCAAGAAGCCGCTGCCGAAAAAGCGCCTTCGGGCCAGGTAATGCTCTTCAAACAACTCCGTAAAGACCGGGTCATGCGCCCGATATAGCTGACAAAATTTTCGAATTCACCAATGCGACGGGGGAGTGGGCCAATGTCTGGTTTATAACGCTCTCTCGTCGAGTAGATTTGCCGTGGAAAGCTTTATCACCAACCTGATTGATAAACTGGTATTCATCTTCGAGCGCCTGAACTGGTTGAGCGTCATTGACCTGACGCTGGTGACGCTCATCTTTTTCAGCATTCTATTGCTGCTACGCGACACCCAGGCCATTCTCTTGCTACGCGGCATTTTGCTGCTGATGGTGCTGGTAGGGATATTGTCGAATCTGGAGGTGCTGCCGGCCTTCTCCTGGCTGATCCAGACCACGCTCCCGGCGCTGGTGGTTGCCATCCCGGTGGTTTTCGCCCCCGAGATACGCCGCGCCCTCGAGCGGCTGGGGAGAGCGGGGATCAGCCGCCCGAAAGGAAAAGCCGCCTCCGAGGTGCAGAATACCCTCACAGCGTTGGTCAACGCTTCCATGCGCCTGTCAGACCGGCGGCATGGCGCGCTGATCGTCCTGCGCCGCCTCGATAACCTGGATGAGTACGTGACCACCGGCGTCTCGCTCGACGCCCGTGTGACGACCGACTTGCTGCTGCAAGTTTTCTACCCCAAAACGCCGCTCCACGATGGCGCCGTTATTATCTCAGGCAACCGGTTGGTGGCTGCGGCGTGCGTCATGCCGCTCTCAGCCAGCGGCGTGCTGACGCGCACGCCCGAACGGCAAATGGGCCTGCGCCACCGCGCTGCGCTCGGCATTTCCGAAGTCAGCGATGCAGTGGTGGTGGTCGTGTCGGAAGAGACCGGTTATATCTCTGTCGTTCATGCCGGGCGAATGATCCGCCGCCTCGACGCCGAGCGGCTGTCGAACATCCTCTGGGCATTCTACCGGCCGGGGGCGCAAAAAGGGCTGAACGGGCTGCTGGCGCGGCTGTTCCCAGGCGCATCAGCGGCGCGTGGAGAGTTTGGATAGATGCTGCTCAAACCGTTTCGGTGGCTCAGCAAGAATCTGGGCAGCCTGCTGCTGGCTTTCATCCTGGCAGTCGTTGTCTGGGTCTCATCGGTTACCGCCTCCGACCCCAATATCGAACAGGATTTCGACCGCTCGCTCCCGGTCGAGATCGTCGGCCAGGACCCCGGCTTGCTGCTCATGGGCGAAACGCCGCGCCCCATAAAATTAACCCTGAATGCGCCGCTCTCCATCTGGACTCAGATGAACGGCGATGGGAAAGCCATCCGCGCCTGGGTAGACCTGTCTGGCCTGGAAGCTGGCGAACATACCATCCCGGTTCAGGTGCAAGTCAATTACCGGCCGGTGCGCGTGGTGCGGATTGATCCCGAGACGGAAACAGTCCTGCTGGAGCCGCTGGTTTCGCAGGCCATCTCGATTACACTGACGGAGACCGGCACACCGCCACAGGGATACACGGCAGGCGCGCCGACACTGGAACCGGCTCAGGTTACTGTATCCGGCGCAGAATCGCTGGTGGCGCAAGTCAAAGAAATTCGCGCCGTGCTGGATATCACCGGCGCCAGCGAAAAAATCGAAAGAGTGCTCACGCTGGCGGCACTCGATGCGCGCGGCCTGCCGGTGAACGGCGTCACCCTGACTCCCAGCACAACGACGTTGAGCCAGGAAGTGACCCTGTTGGGCGGCTACCGCAACGTCATTGTCAAAGTCGTCACCATCGGCCAGGTTGCCAGCGGCTACAAGCTGACTAACATCTCCGTCTCGCCGCCCAATGTCATCGTCTTTTCATCGGACCCCGAGTTGGTCAACGATCTTCCCGGTTACATCGAAACCACCCCGCTCGACATGACTGGCGCTGTGGACGATCTTGAAAGCCTGGTCGAGCTTAATCTACCGGCAGACATCTCAGTAGTCGGCGACCCTAAGGTGGTCGTGCAAGTAAGCATTGCGGCTATCGAGAGCAGTGTCAGCGTCTCACTGCCGGTGGAGATCATCGGGCTGATGCCGGGGATGCTGGTAGAAGTTTCTCCCACCACGGTGGATGTGATCCTGTCCGGGCCGGTGCCTGTCCTGAGCACCCTGCGTCCCGAGGATATCCGCGTGCGGGTTGATCTGGCCGGTTATGGAGCCGGGGTCTACCAGATTACCCCAGTAGTAGATTTTCTGCCCCCACAAGTACAGCAGGTATCCATGCTTCCGGCGAGCGTGGAAGTGACCATCGAGCCGGAACCAACCGCCACCCCCACGGCTACCAGCACCCCTACCCCGGATTACACTCCCACGCCCACCCCGCTGGTTACTCCAACGCCAACCCCTACGCCCACCCGGCGGCCGTAATCATCATCATTTCGAGGTATATCATGCCCAAACCCATTGTCGCCCTCGTCGGACGCCCCAACGTCGGCAAGAGCACCCTGTTCAACCGGCTGGCAGGCGAGCGCCTGGCGGTCGTAGACGATACTCCCGGCACGACGCGTGACCGGTTGATGGCCGAAGCCGAATGGAACGGCATCGCCTTCGACATCATTGACACCGGCGGGATTGACCCCACCCAGACCGGCCCCGGGAAAGGCCAGCAGCCGCTTTCCGTTGGCTCGGCGGATTTCATCACAGAAATCCGCGCCCAGGCCGAGATCGCCATCCAATCGGCAGACGCAGTGTTGTTCCTCACAGACGCCGATGCCGGAGTCACGCCCGCCGACCAGGAAGTGGCCCTAATTCTTCGCCGCCTCCAACGGAAAGATGACGCGACGGGTCGTCTCGAACCGCCTGTTTTCCTGGTCGCCAACAAAGCCGACAGCGCCGCGCGCCGCACTCAAGCCCTCCAATTCTACGAGCTGGGGTTGGGCGAGCCGTATGCTATCTCGGCTTTCCACGGCACCGGCACCGGCGATCTGCTCGACGCGCTGGTGGCGTCTTTCCCCACCGCAGGCGAGGAAGCCGAGGATGATTCGGTCAAGATTGCTATCGTCGGCAAGCCCAATGTGGGCAAATCCAGCCTGCTCAACCGGCTGGTGGGTGAGGAACGTTCGATCGTCAGCCCCATCCCCGGCACAACGCGTGACGCAGTAGACACACACCTCGAGCTGGATGGCATGCCCATCACCTTGATAGACACCGCCGGCATCCGCCGCAGGGGAAAGATCGAGCCGGGCGTGGAGAAGTACAGTGTGCTGCGCTCGCTGCAAGCCATCGAGCGCGCCGACGTGGTGCTGCTGATGGTGGATGCCACCAGCGGGCTGACCGCCCAGGACACACATATTGCCGGTTTTGTGCTGGAAGCCTGGAAGAGTGTGGTCGTGATCGTGAACAAGTGGGATATTGTCGAAAAAGACACCTACACGATGGATGAGTTCACGAAAACCGTCCGGCAGGGGCTGAACTTTATGGATTACGTGCCGGTGCTGTATATCTCTGCCCTCACCGGTCAGCGCGTGAACCAGGTGCTGCCCATGGCGCTGCGCGTGCAGGAAGAGCGGCTGGTGCGGCTGTCTACCTCGCAGATCAACAAAATATTACATGCTGCGCAGGACCAACACGCCTCGCCCTCCCACGCCGGGCGGTCGCTCAAGATTTACTATGGCACGCAGGTACGCAGCGAGCCGCCGACCTTTATGGTATACGTCAACGAACCCCGGCTGGCGCATTTTACGTATCTGCGGTTTTTGGAGAATCAGATGCGCGAGTCCTACAGCTTTTTGGGGACGCCCATCCGGTTTGTACTGAAGCAGAGTAAATAGCTTTATGTAAAACAATCTTCGACTGCGCCAGACCGCCTGTTCAGGCATCCTGAGCGCAGTCGAAGGATGACCTGCGTCAGAAATCAAACCATCCCCTTGCCCGTCGCCGCACGCGGCCTTATAATCCTGACTGAGATGACCCTGCCTTCCGACGCCGAGTTGCACGAGATCGTCAAACGGGTGTTACGCCAGACCCTGACGGGCGAGGGGGCCAATCGGGGTTCAGAATCCCCGAAATTGGTCCCAGCCCCGGAGGGTCGCGCCCAGCCTGCGGCTGCCACACCCCCTCCGGCCCCCGCGCCTGCGGCAGCATCATCCAAACAAACCGTCGCCGATGGCGTCGTCGCCAACGGCGTCGTCGCCATCAGCGCAGATCATGGCGGCTTCGGTCTTAAGCAAACGCTGAAAGCCTATCTCGGCGAGCTGGGTTACACCGTCATTGATTGCGGCACAGACAGCACAGCCTCGGTAGATTATCCGGATTTTGCCTACGCGGTGGCCTGGATGGTGAGCGAGGGCAAGGCCTGGCGGGGAATCGTTGTGGATGGGGCAGGCATCGGAAGCTGCATGGTCGCCAACAAGGTCCCCGGCGTGCGCGCCGCCCTATGTTACGATTACGCCACGGCTGTCAACAGCCGCGAGCACAACGACGCCAACGTGCTCACCCTCGGGGCGGGGCTGATCGGCGAGGCCCTGGCTCGCCAGATCGTCAAAACCTGGCTGGCGACACCCTTCGGCGGCGACCGCCATGCCCGCCGGGTGGAGAAGATCATGGCAATCGAAAAATTATTCCTGAAACGCAAGGATTGATATGGCCCTCGATCCCCAAAAAGTCGAACGGATTGTCGAAGTCGTCACCCGTGAAGTGCTGCTGGCGCTGCTCGCACAGGAAGAGAAAGCTGCTTACCCGGCTGGTGTGACCTGCAAGCGGGAGTGCGCCGAGGGACTGTGCGTGCGCACCTGTTTCGACGAGGTGGGCCGTGTGGTGAGCGCCGGGGCCGAGCGGTTGACTTCCCGGCTGGGCGGCATCCCCAACGATTTGAGCCTGGCGAGCATGATTGACCACACCCTGCTCAAACCCGACGCCACCAGCGACCAGATTGCCCAGTTATGTTACGAGGCCCGCAAATTCAGCTTCGCCTCGGTGTGCGTCAACCCAACCCATGTGCGCCTGTGCGCTGATTTGCTGCGCGGCACGCCGGTCAAAGTTTGCACGGTGATCGGTTTCCCGCTTGGCGCATCTGCCCCGGAGGTCAAAGTCTTCGAGACGAAGACTGCCCTCGAGCAAGGCGCGACTGAGATAGACATGGTCATTAACATCGGCGCGCTGAAGAGCAAAGATCACGAGATGGTGGCGCGCGATATTCGCGGCGTGGTGGCGACCACCCATGCCGCCGGGGCGCTGGTGAAAGTCATCATCGAGACAGCGCTGCTGACCAACGATGAGAAAGTGACTGCCTGCCTGCTCTCGAAAGAAGCCGGGGCTGATTTCGTCAAAACCTCCACCGGTTTTTCCGGCGGCGGCGCAACGGTGGAAGATATTGCCCTGATGCGCCGCGTGGTCGGCCCGGAGATGGGCGTGAAGGCCTCCGGCGGCGTGCGCACCCTGGCTGACGCCGAGAGCCTGGTCAAAGCCGGCGCGACCCGCATCGGCGCCAGCGCCGGGGTCAAGATCGTCCAGGCGGCGCAGGCCGGGAGCAGCGCGGCGAGCGAGAAAGTCCCCGCCCCAGCAGGCGGCAAGAGTTATTAGTTTTTTACAAACAATATTTGGCAGGGATTTGAATCCGCTAATCTTCGCGAATTTGGAAGAAGATTAGCGCCGATTAGCGAAGATTAGCGGATTCTTTTCCGGTTCATCCTGGTTAGGAGTGAGTTATGCTCATCGCCCGAGTGATTGGCACTGCAATTTCGACCATCAAAGACGAAAAACTGACCGGCCGCAAGCTGCTCATCTGCCGCCAAACCGACGAGAAGGGCGTTGCTTCTGGCAAACCGTTCGTGGCGATTGACACGGTGGACGCCGGCGAGGGCGACCTGGTGCTGACCGCGGCCGGTTCCAGCGCCCGCCAGACCACCATCACCAAAGACACCCCGGTGGACGCCGTCATCATGGCGGTGATTGACCACCTCGAAGTGGACGGCGCGGTGGTATGGAAGAAAGAGTAGTAAGTAAAATGGCGACTCATCTCGACTCCGATCTCCTCTCCATCCAGGAAGCGCGCACCCTGGCGGTTGCCGCTCACGAAGCGCAGCGCATCTGGGCCAAAGCCTCCCAGGCCGACGTAGATCGCGTCTGCCAGGCGATGGCGGATGCCGCCTACGGGGCTTCCGAGCGCCTGGGGCGCATGGCTGCCGAAGAAACCGGCTACGGGGTGCCCGCCCACAAAAAGCTCAAAAACGAGTTCGGCTCGAAAACCGTGTGGGAGAGCATCCGCGACATTCCCACCGTGGGCGTGGTGCGTCACGACCCGTCACACCGCGTCTACGACATCGCCTGGCCGATGGGCGTCGTCGCCGCGCTCAGCCCGAGCACCAATCCAACTTCGACGGTGATGTACAAGACGCTGATCGCGGTCAAGGCCCGTGATGCCATCATTCACGCGCCGCACCCATCCGCTGTCAAGTGCTGCTCCGAAACCTCCCGCCTGATGGCGCAGGCTGCCGAAGCCGCCGGCGCGCCGCGCGGGCTGGTGAGCTGCATGACGCAGATCAGCCTGCCCGGTACCCAGGAGTTGATGAAACACAAGTACGTCGCGCTGATCCTGGCGACCGGCGGCAGCGAGATGGTACGCGTGGCTCACTCGATGGGCAAGCCTGCCTACGGCGTCGGGCCGGGCAACGTCCCGGTTTACGTGGACCGCTCGGCGGATATCGAAAAAGCCGCCCGCTATATCGTGAGCAGCAAAGCCTTCGATTTTTCGACGATCTGCGCCACTGAGCAGGCTGTCGTCGCCGACCGGCCGATTGCCGCCCGGCTGGCAGAGCTAATGGCGGCGCAGGGCGCTTATTTCGTGGACGAAAGCCAGGCCAACGCCCTGCGCGGGCTGCTCTTTCGCCCGGACGGCGCAATCAACGCCGCCACCGTCGGCAAATCGCCGCAATACCTGGCAGCGATGGCGGGTTTTCACGTGCCTGAGTCGGCGCGGATTCTGGTCGCCCGGTTGGGCCGCGTGGGGCGGGATGAGCCGCTCTCCCGGGAGAAGCTGACCACCGTGCTCGGGTTCTACGAAGCCGACGACTGGGAAGCGGGCTGCGAGCGCTGCATCGAGCTGATCAACTTCGGCGGGCGCGGCCACAGCCTGATCATTCATGCCACCGACGAAAAGATCATCATGGCCTTTGGGCTGGAAAAACCTGTCTTCCGTATCGGCGTGAACACCATGGGCACGTTGGGCGCCATCGGCCTGACGACCGGTGTGATGCCCTCGATGACCCTTGGGGCAGGCGGCATCGGCGGCTCGATCACCGGCGACAATATCACAGTTTATCATCTATTCAACGCCAAACGCCTGGCCTACGAGACAACGCCTCCGCCGGAAAGCGCATTGCGCCCCGGTACAACCCTGGCTGGCCCCTCGCCGCAGGATATCGAGGCGGTGGTGAGGCAAGTGGTGGAAGAGATCGTAAAACGTAAGGCGTAAAACGCAAAAACGTAACACGTAAACACGCAGACACCTAGGATGTAGACACGGTAGAACGGAAACACCGGGACACCGAAACACTGAAATATGTAATAAGGAGACAAACATGCCACTCGATACTGCTTTGATTGCTTTAGGAATGGTCGAAACCAAAGGGCTGGTGGGCGCGATTGAAGCCGCCGACGCCATGGTGAAGGCTGCCAACGTTGTGCTGATCGGTTCGGAATACGTCGGCGGCGGCTATGTGACCGTGATGGTGCGCGGCGACGTTGGCGCGGTGAAAGCCGCCACGGATGCTGGCGCAGCCGCAGCCAAGCGCATCGGCGAGCTGGTGTCGGTACACGTCATCCCGCGGCCGCACACGGATGTGGAGATGATCCTACCCCAGCAGAGCAAGGGCGCTATCGGCGGGCGTTCGGCCAAAAAAGAATAGCCGCTGGCTGAAGCCTCGTGCGCAGCGATCTCGATGTCTATCTTTCGCGTGCCGAGTCCGTCATCCTGACCTCGCAGGCATCAGAAAACGCCCCGCCCCTGCCGGAGCCGCCGCGCGGCCCCTTGCGGGTGGGCGTTGACCTGGGAACGGCCTATTTGGTGCTGGTTGTGCTGGACGAGGATGGGATTCCGCTGGCCGGAGAATATCAGTTTGCCGAGGTGGTGCGCGACGGCCTGGTGGTGGATTTCGTCGGAGCCACTGACCGGCTGCGGGCAATGAAACGACGGGTGGAGCGCCGCCTCGGGCGGGAGTTGACCCATGCGGCCAGTGGTTACCCGCCGGGTGTTCCGCAAGTCGAGGTGCGCGCCACGGGTTACGTGGTCGAATCCGCCGGGATGGATTGTCCCCGGTTGATTGACGAACCCTCTGCGGCCAACGCGGTTTTGAACATCCGGGATGGCGCCATCGTAGATGTGGGGGGCGGCACCACCGGGATCGCGATTATCAAAGATGGGCAGGTCATCTACACCGCCGACGAGCCTACGGGCGGCACGCACTTCTCGCTGGTCATCGCCGGCGCGCTGGACATCCCGTTCGAACAGGCCGAGGCGCTGAAGATCAATCCCGCCGAGCAGCCCCGCCTGTTCCCAACGGTGCGCCCGGTGATGGAGAAAGTGGGCAGCATCGTTGCCCGGCACGTAGCGCAGCACCCGGTAGACTGCCTGACGTTGGTGGGCGGCACCTGCGCCTTCATCGGGATGGCGCAAGTCGTCGAGGAATACACTGGCATCCCCACCACGATGCCGACCCGCCCGTTGTTCGTGACGCCGTTGGGAATTGCGATGAATGACTCGTAAAACGTGATGCGTAAAACGTAAGGAGTTCCTTACGGATTACGTTTTACAAATTACGAATTACGTTCTACAAGAAAACCCATCAAAGGGTAAGGAAGAACTCTATGGCCGACACTTTTTCTCTCCGCTGCTATTGTTTTCTCGACCGGATGCAGGCCCAATTTGCAGCCTTCGTGGGCACCGTCACCCAGGGCGATCTGCCCACCGAGGGTATGGCCGCGCTGTACGTGGAAATGGCCCCCGGCAACGAAGTCTTTCGCATGGTGGATATTGCCGTGAAGGCCACCGAGGCCAAGCCCGGCGCACAGATCGTCGAGCGCGAGTTTGGCATGTTCGAGGTGCACTCGCACAACCAGGCAGCGGTGATCGAGGCCGGGCGGGTGGTGCTCGACCGGCTGGGTCTCGATATCAAAGATCGCATCCGCCCGCAGATCGCCTCGATCCAGGTGATCACGCGCATTGATCCGTACCAGTCTCAGTTGCTCAACCGCTTCCGGCGCGGCAGTATGCTGGTGCCCGGCGAAACGATGCTGGTGCTGGAGTGTGCCCCGGCGGCGTATATCAATTATGCCTGCAACGAGGCCGAGAAAAAGGCCAGCATCAAGCTCATCCACGTGTCATCGGTGGGGCGCTTTGGGCGCATGTGGCTGTCGGGCAGCGAGGCCGAGATCATCACCGCTCGCAACGCGGCGGTGCAGGCCCTGGAGAGTCTGGAGGGCGTGAATGGCTAAAACGTTTTATACAGAACGCGATATCGAGGATTTAGCCCGGCAGGGTGTGCGCTCGCTGACGGTGACCGATGATGTGGTGCTGACCGAGTTGGCAGTCGAGCGCGCCGAGCGGCTGGGGGTGAAGCTGGTACGCCAGCATGACACGCCGCCCAGCGCGCCAGTGCGGCCCTACATCGCCGCGCAGCCCAAGCCAGCGGCGGCCGCGGCCGGCCCGGCGCAGCCCAAAGAAGATATTTACCGGCGGGTGCGCGAGGCTGTGGTCGCCCGCCTGGGCAGCGAAGTGGATCCCACGCTGCTGGACAGCATCATCCGCCGCGTGCTGGACAACGTCGGAGTGAAATAACCATCATGCTGTTCGGACGCGTTCGCGGCACCGCGGTTTGCACGATGAAGTATCCTGACCTGGAAGGGGTCAAGCTGCTGGTGGTGCAGCCGCTCGACAAGCACTTGCAGCCAGTGGGTGGCTTGCAGGTGGCGGCAGATGTGGTGCAAGCCGGAGCAGGCGATCTGTGTGTGATGGTGCGCTCGCGCGAGGCAGCCCTGGCGATGACGGATGTCAAGTTCGTGCCGATTGACCTGGCGCTGGTGGGCATCGTGGACGAGATGGAAGTCCGCCCCGATGGTGAGATTGACGTGACGCTCAAGCCCGGCTGGACGCAATACACATGATAATCGGCAAAGTCGTCGGCACGGTTGTGACCACCATCAGCCACTCGCACTACAAAAACCGGCGGCTGCTGGTTGTGCAGCCATTGGTGCTGGATGGCGAGCCACTGTCCGATGATTTCATTGCGTTGGATAACACGCACGCCGGGATCGGCGATACGGTGCTGGTCAACCGGGAGGGGAATGGGGCGCGTCAGGTTTTGCAAAACCCCGATGCGTGCGTAATTTCGGTGATCGTCGGCATCATTGACTCGTTGTATCTTTCGGCGCTCTAACGATACTCTAAGTTACACGCCTCTTGTACTCCCTCTCAACCCGCTTTATAATCTCTCCGAAATGGAGGCCTGTGGAAGATTTCCCTGCTAGTGTGATTCCCGAAGCCAGCGAGCCGATCGAAAAACAACCCGGCACGCTACGCTTTTTCATAGATTTGATCGAGACGCTGGTTTTGGCGATCGTGCTGTTTGTCGCGATCAATGCCATTTCGGCGCGCATTCGGGTGGATGGTTCCAGCATGGAGCCATCCCTCTACAGCGGCGAGTTTATCATCGTCAACCGGCTGGCGTTCAAACTTGGCAAACCGCACATCGGGGATGTGATCGTCTTCCGGCTCCCACGCGACCCAAAGCAGGAGTTAATCAAACGCATCATCGGCTTACCCGGCGACGAGGTGAGTATCGGCAACGGCAATGTCTTCGTCAATGGCCAGCAATTGCAGGAAACATACATCGCTGCGCCTCCTGCTTATCATGGGACCTGGCAAGTCCCCGAGGGGCAGGTATTCGTGCTCGGCGATAACCGGAACAATTCGTCCGACTCACACTCGTGGGGATCGGTGCCGTTGGAAGATGTGGTGGGTAAGGCAATCGTGATTTATTGGCCGCCTCAGAAATGGGAAATTATCCAACACAATGTCACGATCATTCCTTGATCGGGGCAAGTAACGCTCGATTGGAATACGCCAATGACTGAAAATTCTTCCCATCAAACTGAGCCGCAACCTGCGCCGCAAGGCGAATCGGTCGCTATGATTTGCCCGGAATGCCACGCGGGTGTTTTAAATTTGCGGTACTTGACTTATTTTACCTGGCTGAATCAGGAATTGATCACTGTCCCCAATTTTCCATCCTGGGTCTGCGATGTTTGCGGGCGGCGTGAATACGATGCTCGTGCAATCAACTGGCTGAATACACTGTTGCATCCGTCAACGGGGCAGCGTCCCATTGTTCACCATAAAAACAATCTTCCACGGCTGGGACGACCCCAGCCTTAATTAATCCATTCCATGGGAGGGCCACCAGATGGTGCAGTCATTAACCGCTCGGTTCGTCCCGGCTGATTTCTACACATCGAGCCATTATATCTTCGGCCAGACGAGGGTCGGTAACCAGGGGGTGTTGAGTATTCTGACCGACCCTCATAGTTCATACATGGAGGTGAGCGATGCCAGCATCGCCCGTCTCCATGCAACCGACAAAGTTATCAACTACTCGCCGCTCACCTGGGTGGTGAAGAAGCAAATGGTAGCGGTCTGCCTGACCAAGCGCGAACACATCGGCCCGGCGGGATTAGTACGAGGGGGATACGAGCGGATTTTCCCGATCTCGGTGATGATCACATCGCCGGATTACGAGGTGCAGGGCACAGTGGAATGGGCCGGCCGGTTCGATTTCTCGGTAATGATGGGGGAAGGGATCAGCCCATTCCTGGCAATCTACAATGCTGTGATGATCTCCACGCTTTATCCCCAGTTTCGCGTGGAGACCCCGGCGATGTTGTTCAACCGCACTTTTCTGGACACGCTGGTGGTGATGAAAGTCCGCAACGAAGGCTGAGTTGACGGCGAGCTGATATTCGATCCCTGCTTTCAACGAACAACACCGGGGTTGCAATTATTATTCGCTGCCATGCGGCAGATTTAGCCCACTGCTTCAATTTTGGTTCATTGGGAATCGCCGTGGCAGACCAGCATACCTGGCGGCATTGGGTAGATCGGATTGGCAATCCGATCTACCGCTGGCGGTGCGTCACGGTAAGTCCCAAAGAACATCTATTTTAATAAAAGCCTGTGGATTCGGCGCGTGGTACAATCGCGGGAGTATGGCCTTCAGGACGCCCGGGTGACTCTCCTTCACCGTATCATCCTTGCTTTCAAAGCCTTCCGCCAGCTTGGCCCGCGCTCGCTGGCGCTGTATGCGTGGTATCAGGTGGGGTTGCACACGGGAATTTTACGATGGCGATCGGTGGTCAGCAGTCAGCAATCAGCAATCAGGGGGGTGTTGGAATTGCCTTGCCGCGAATCGCTCGAGGCCCTGCTTGGCGAGGCGGGCAGACGGGCGCTCATCGCCGAAGCAGACGAGATTATCGCCGGGCAGGTACGACTGTTCGGCAGCGACCCTGTGCCGCTAGAATTGATTCCGCCTGGGCCTGTCCAGCATTGGACAGCCTATGAAACCTTCAACCCTTCGGCGCGCTCAGGGCAGGCTTTTCAACCTTCTGACATTAAACTAATTTGGGAGCCGGCTCGTTTCGGGTGGGCGTTTACCCTCGGCCGGGCTTATCACCTCAGCGGTGATGAGCGTTACGCGGCGGCATTCTGGCGATACGCGGAGACGTTCTGGGACGCCAACCCGGTTAATCGCGGGCCGAATTGGATTTCGGCGCAGGAAGTTGCGCTGCGGCTGATGGCGTTCGTCTTCGCCGGGCAGGTGTTTGCGCCATCAGGTTCCACCACTCCCGAACGGCTGGCGCGACTGGCGGGGACCATCGCCGAACACGCCGCGCGCATTCCCCCCACGCTGTCCTACGCCCGCTCGCAGAATAACAATCATCTTCTCAGCGAAGCCGCCGGGCTGATCACCGCCGGGCTGGCTTTACCCGATCATCCCGCGGCATCCCGCTGGCTGGCCCTGGGGCGCAAATGGTTCGACTGGGGGCTACAACACCAGATCGCCGCCGATGGCGCGTACTGCCAGCACAGCGTAAATTATCACCGGCTGATGCTGCAATTGGCGTTGTGGGTTAGCGCTGTGGATGGGCAGCGTAGAGACGCCCCGGCGGGGCGTCTCTACAGGTCCAGATTGGCATCTGCCATGCGTTGGCTGCTGGACTTGCTCGACCCAGAGACTGGCCGCGTGCCCAACCTCGGCCCAAATGACGGCGCGTACATCCTGCCGCTGACCGTGCTCCCATTCAGTGACTACCGCCCGGTTCTGCAAGCCGCCTCGTTGGCCTTCCTGGGCGAACCGGCATTCGAGGCGGGGGCGTGGGATGAGATGGCCTTATGGTTGAAGGTTGAAAGTTCCAAGTTGAAGGTTAGTTCTCAACCTTCAACCCTTCGACAGGCTCAGGGCAGGCTCTTCAACCTTCAACCGACGCCCCCCTCCACCCTCCATGCTTCACCCTCCTGGGCTTATCTGCGAGCAGAAAAATTCACCAGCCGCCCCGGTCACGCCGACCAGCTTCATCTCGACCTGTGGTGGCGCGGGCTGAACGTGGCGCAGGATGCCGGAACTTATCTGTACAACGCGCCGCCGCCGTGGGATAACGCCCTCACCCGGACGGCAGTTCACAACACGGTGACGGTCAACGGGCGAGACCAGATGACGCATGCCGGGCGTTTCCTGTGGTTGGATTGGGCGCAGGGCGGGATTATCGCTCACGAGCAAGATCCCGGCGGCGAGTGGGAGCGGCTGGTTGCCAAGCACAACGGCTACCGGCGCTTCGGCGTTATCCACCAGCGGGCGGTGACAGCCTTCCGGGATGGGCGCTGGCTGATCGAAGATCAATTGTTGAAAGTTGAAGGTGGCAGGTTGAAAGGTATGAACCTTCAACCTGCCACCCTTAGGCAAGCGTTCACAACCCAGAACGCCGCTCAGGGCAGGCTCTACAACCTTAATTGGCTCCTCCCCGATTGGCCGTATGAGCTGGATGTCGAGGCTCTGAGCCTGCGAATCCTGTCGCCCTTCGGCTGGATCACCCTGAAAACTGGCATTCAACCCAACTTTCAACCTTCACCTTCTAACCTGCCACCTGCCACCTTCAACATCCGCCTTTCCCGCGCCGGCGAACGCCTTTACGGCCTCGGCGCCGCCTCTCCGGTCGAAGGCTGGACATCCCCCACCTATGGGACTAAAATCCCCGCTCTTTCACTGACCGTCGAAGCCACAGGTGATCTGCCGCTGTGTCTGACCAGTGAATGGCTCTTTCCAGAATAGTTGCCGATGAACAAATCACGTTCCGCAGTCATCCTCATCCAAAACGACTCGGTCGCCTTGATCGAGCGTCACCGTTTGGGGCGGCATTATTTTGCCTTTCCCGGCGGCGGCGTCGAGCCTGGAGAGACGCTGGAAGCCGCCGCAGCCCGCGAAGCGCAGGAAGAATTGGGCGTGACGGTCGAGGTGATGCAGCGCGTGATCGTTGTATCGTTCAAAGACCAGTTGCAGCATTATTTCCTCGTCCGGGCGACCGGCGGCGAATTTGGCAGCGGGCAGGGCGAGGAATACACACAACCCTCGCCGGAAGATGGCGATTACCAGCCGGTATGGATGCCAATTGCAGACATACCCAGTTGTAATATTTTACCCGCGCCTGTGGCCGCACTGGTTGTCCACGCCCACCGGAACGGCTGGCCCGACAAGCCTTTACAAGTGACGGAATCGCCAGAAAACCAATAGACACCATTTATGCACATTCTCCTCATTCATCAGGCCTTTGCCGCACTCGACGAACCCGGCGGCACCCGCCATCACGAGCTGGCGCGCTACCTGGCCGAGAAAGGCCACCACGTCACCGTCATCGCCAGCCCGGTGAGCTATTTGACGGGTAATGCCTCCCCCCTATCCCCTATCCCTTCCGAGGAGGGGATAGGGGATAGGGGGGAGGGGAGCGTTGCTATCCTGCGCGCCTACACTTACCGCGCCCTGCACAAATCCTTCGTCCACCGCGTTTTTTCCTTTCTCTCGTTCATGGCTTCGTCATTCTGGATGGGGTTGGGCGTCAAAAATGTGGATCTCGTGTGGGGCACGTCGCCGCCGATCTTCCAGGGAGTCACAGCCTGGGCGCTGGCCCGCTTGAAAGGCGTTCCCTTTCTGTTCGAGGTGCGCGACTTGTGGCCGGCGTTCGCCATCGAGGTGGGGGTGCTCCGCAACCGGCTGTTGATTCGCCTCTCGGAGTGGCTGGAGCGCTTTCTCTACCGTCACGCCGACCGGATGATGGTCAACTCCCCCGGATTCATCGCCCACATCACGGAGCGCGGGGCGCGCCGGATCGAGCTAATCCCCAATGGCGCCGACCCGCGCATGTTCGATCCTGCCTCGGATGGAGCCGATTTCCGCCGCGCCCACGCGCTGGAGGGCAAGTTCGTCGCCCTGTACGCCGGGGCGCACGGGATGTCCAACGACCTGGGGGTGGTGCTCGACGCCGCCGGCCGCCTGTGCGACCTGCCGGATGTGGCTTGCGTGCTGCTCGGCGATGGAAAAGACAAGCCAGCGTTGATCGCTCGCGCCGCCGAGATGGGTCTGGTCAATGTGCATTTTCTGCCATCCGTCCCCAAAGACGAAATGTCTGCCGCGCTGGCCGCCGCCGACGCCTGCATTGCCATCCTCAAGCCCATCCCGCTCTATGCCACGGTTTACCCGAACAAAGTTTTCGATTACATGGCTGCCGGGCGACCCGTGATTCTGGCGATTGATGGCGTGATCCGGCGGGTGATCGAAGATGCCGATGCGGGAGTCTTCGTCCCGCCGGGCGATGCGGCGGCCCTGGCGGAAGCCATCCGGGCCGTGCGGGATCGGCCGGACCGGGGGCGTGCCCTGGGCCAGAGAGGCCGCCGCTACGTGGAAGAACACTTCGACCGGGCTGTGTTGGCCGATCAGTTGGAGACAGTGCTGGCAGATATCATCTTGCAGGGAAGACCGATGACGGTAGATCGTAGACCGAAGACCGATGACGGTAGCCCGTGAATGGACGGTCGTCGGTCTACAGTCAACGGTCAATTATCCTATGAGCGACAAAATCCTTACATCATCCAACGAGGCCCTCGCCGTCAAGAAACGCAACTTCCGCAACGTGCAGATTGATGCGGTGGGCATTGGCCTGGCCAGCGCGGCGGCGACTTTCCTGCCGGTCTTCCTCACCCGCCTGGGGGCGACAAACGTTCAGGTGGGGCTGTTGTCTTCCATGCCGGGCGTCACCGGGCTGATCCTGGCGCTGGTGGTGGGACGCTTCCTGCAAACGCGGCGCAATGTGGTGCCGTGGTTCAGCCTGGCGCGGCTGATGGTGGTGTCGTCGTATGCGCTGACCGGGGTCGTGACATTGATCGTTCCTGCGCAGCATCGTGTGCTGGCTGTGCTGGCGATCTGGGCGGCGGCCACACTGCCGCAAACCATGACGGCGGTGGCTTTCTCGGTGGTGATGAATGCAGTGGCCGGGCCGGATGGGCGCTACGCGCTGATGAGCCGCCGCTGGTCTGCGTTGGGGCTGACCACCGCGGTCACGACGCTCATCGTGGGGCAGGTGCTCAACCTGCTCGGTTTCCCGCTCAATTACCAGTTGGTGTTCCTGGGGTTGTCGCTGGGCGGGCTGATCAGCTATTATTTTTCCAGCCGCATCAATTTGCCGGATGTGCCCCAGCCGCCGCGCTCACCGCGCCCCTTGGGCCGGATGCTCACCCAGGGGGTCAAAAATTACGTTCTGTTGATCCGCGGCCAGCCAGCGTTCACCGCGTTCGCGGCGAAACGGTTCGTTTACCTGTCGGGGGTAGCGCTGGCTGCTCCGTTGTTCCCGATCTATTTCGTGCGGGAGGTGAACGCCTCCGATGCATGGATCGGTTTCATCACCACTTCGCAGACGTTCATCTTGCTCATCGGGTATTTCTTGTGGCCGCGGGTATCACGGCGGCGAGGCGGGCGGTTTGTGCTGCTGTGTACGACGCTGGCGATGGCTTTCTACCCGGCGCTGGTGGCGCTAACCCATCGGGTGTGGCTTATCGCATTATTTGCGGGTATTGCCGGCATCTTCCAGGCGGGGTTGGACCTGGTTTTCTTCGACGAGCTGATGAAAACGGTCCCCATCGAATACAGCGCCACGTTTGTGTCGCTGGCGCAAAGCTTGCAATATCTCTCGACGATTGCCGCGCCAATGATTGGAACTTTATTAGCTGATCAGATTGAGCCGGGCGGCGCGCTGCTGGTGAGCGCGGTGTTGCGGCTGGCCGGATTTGGGTTGTTCGCCCTGGGCGGGCGGGGGAAATCTATCGAGGAGCAGTTCTCTGAGTCGCCCGCCTCATGAAAAACCCTTGATTTTTCTTAATTCCAGCTTGTTTGGGTTAGGGTCGTGAGATCAAGGTATAATCGCTGACATGCCACGGAAATCTACCCCCCAGGATTTATCTATTGACGAGCTGCGCCGCCTGCTGGTGGAGAAGCGCCGCAAATCTCGCCAGGAACACCTGGAGACGTTCCGGCGCACCGGGCGGGTGGTGACGCTGGCTTCTGACATGGCTGCGCCGTCGCTCGACAGCCCGGGGGTGGAATCGCTTTTGGAAGATGAGATGGTTCCTCAGAGCCGGGCTTTGGGGCGGCCCAGGCGGTTCTTCGAGACCCTATTGTTGATGGTGGAAATTTTAGGCGTGGCGGGATTGGGATTTATCATCCTGGCCTGGGTTTCGATCTGGATTGGCTCCAACCAGGAATTTGCCAAGGGGTTGGAGCAGCCCACATTGACCCCCACACCGCTCATCATCGCTGTGGTGCTCCCCTCGGGGCACACGCCGCCCGATTCTCCGGGAGGCGCGAAGCCCAATGAGGCTGAAATCCCCGAGCATCTCCGGCCGTTGATGCAGTCCATGCTCGAAGTGGTTGTCCCAACGCCAGGGCCGGCGCAAGCCATTCGCATCCGTATCCCGGCGATTGGGGTGGATGCGCCGATCGTCCAGGGAGATGATTGGGAACAGTTGAAGAAAGGCGTGGCGCAGCACATTGGCTCGGCTAACCCGGGGGATAAGAATAATGTGGTGCTCACCGCGCACAATGACGTTTTTGGACAAATATTCCGCGATCTTGACCAACTCGAAGCAGGCGATGAAGTCATTTTATACACCAGTCAGCGATCCTACACGTACGTTGTGACCGGCAGTGAGATCGTCCCGCCGAATAAGGTGGAGGTTATGGCCCCTACCGACGAAGCCATTGTGACCTTGATCTCTTGTTATCCGTATATGGTGGACAATAAACGCATCATTGTGCGGGCGGTGTTACAAGCTGCAGATAGGTAAGGGGAGGCACAAGCGATAAATTCGAAGCCTGTCTTTAATTTTCTGCGGTAAAATTGTGCAATCCTCATCTCGGAGATAGTTTCATGGCAATTAAAAACAAGCGTCAAATACGAAAAGAAACTGGCATTGACCCTTCCACATCCGCAAGTAGCGAGCTTAGCAAACCTTCGGATTTCAACCCGGATTACGGCCCAGTAGTGAAAGATTTGCGCCGCATCGGCATCTTGGCTGGCTCGTTCATCACGATTCTGATTGTGCTCTCGTTTTTCCTTCGGTAAATCCAAATACACGATAGGGACGCCCGGAACGGGTGGGGTAATTACATTGCCTCATCCGTTCCGGGCGCGTATTCCAAAATCGAGCTTGCCTCGAAAAATCACAGCGAGTCATTAAAGCCAGTTGCCATTTCTAACCAAACTGGCTAGAATGGGGATATGGAACCGATCTTTCGCCCCCGGTGGCCTGTGCAAATCAAACTTCTCGTCAGCATTTTGTTGCTGGCACTTTTCGTTTACCTGCTCTTCCGATTCAGCGTGGTGATTCCGCCCTTTATCATTGCGGTGATCCTGGCTTACATTCTTTCACCTGTGGTCAATTTTTTGCAGGAGCGGCTGCATCTCCACCGGGTTCTGGCAATTTTCTTGAGCTATCTGATCCTGCTGGCTGTCGCGGCAGCACTGCCGCTGGTCATCATCCCCACCCTGGCAGACCAGCTCACCGACCTAAACGTTGACATCCAACTGGTTATCCAACAGGCCAAAAATTTCCTGGGCCAGCAATATATCATCGCCGGTCAGGTGATTGATATTTCCGCGCTGCTCGAACAGATTACCGGGTCGTTTCAGCAATTGTTGGAACCCATCTTTGGGCGCACGCTCGACCTGGCGGTAGGGATCATCTCTTCGGTGGTGTGGGTGATTTTCATCGTCGTGATTTCTTTTTATTTGGTCAAAGACAGCGCCACACTGTGGGGATGGTTCGAAAAGCTGCCGCCGCCGGCATACCGGGAGGATTTCAGCCGCCTGCGGGAGGAGATCAACCAGATTTGGGCAGCGTTCTTCCGCGGCCAGATCGTCTTGAGCCTGGCTGTCACCACCATTTTCACGGTCATCGGTTTCATCCTGGGATTGCCATTTGCCCTGGCGATGGGCGTTCTGGCGGGTCTGTTGGAGTTTCTGCCCAGCATCGGGCACGGAATCTGGCTGGCTATCGCCACACTGCTCTCGCTGTCACTCGGCTCGACCTGGATTCCGCTGCCCAATTGGGCTTTCACGATCATTGTGATCGGTCTGCACATCTTCTTCCAGCAGTTCGATCTGAACTACTTGATTCCGCGTATCATCGGGCGGCGGGTCCATTTGCCGCCGCTGGTGGTAATCCTGGGCATCGTATCGGGCGCGGTGCTGGCGGGTGTTTTAGGCATCCCCCTGGCAGCGCCAACCATCGCATCGGCGCGTGTGATTGGGCGGTATGTGTACGCTTACCTTTTCGATCTCGATCCCTTCGCCGGAAGTCTGGCTACTCCCTTGCCGCCGCCCAACCCGCAATGGTGGAAACGTTCGAAGAAGGAGCAAATAGCCAATGTCAAGTAGTGAAACCCCTTCTATCGCAAAATCACCCAAGTGGAATTCGACCACAAAACTGATCGTTGGGTTGACCCTGGCGGGGATTATTGCCGCCTTAGCATACAGCTTCCGCGTGCTCATTGGCCCGCTGCTGCTGGCTTTCATCCTGACCTATTTGTTCCACCCCATGGCCGCCCGGTTGAGCACGCTCACCCGGTTGAGCTGGCGCGCTTCGGTAAACGTCATCTTCCTGGTACTGCTGCTGCTCTTGATCGGTTCCAGCACAGCCACTGGGGTCGCGGTTGTCCAGCAGATTCAAAGCCTGATTCGGGTTGTTGACACGTTCATCACTGACTTGCCAAAACTCATCGAGCAATTGTCCTCGCAGGTTTTTGTCATTGGCCCATTCCAAATTGATTTGAGCCAATACATGGATCTGGCAACATTGAGCAATCAGCTCATTGGCGCCATCCAGCCCTTGATTGGGCGGCTCGGCTCGATTGTGGGTACCCTGGCAACCAGCGCGGCAGCCACCGCCGGGTGGGGACTGTTCGTGCTGATTGTGTCATATTTCGTCCTGGCCGATATTGGCCGAATTCCGGATTTGCGTGATTTCGTCCAGATTCCTGGGTACGATGCCGATTTGCGCCGTATGGCTGCCGAAATTGGGCGCATCTGGAACTCTTTCCTGCGCGGCCAGCTTATCATCGTCGGCCTGGTGGTTGTCATTTATACAGCGCTATTTTCAATTCTAGGTGTGCGCTACGCCATCGCGATTGCTCTCCTGGCTGGCGCGGCGCGCTTCGTGCCTTACGTCGGCCCGGCAGTGACGTGGACGGTCATGGGCCTGGTGACTTTCTTCCAGGGCAGCAATAACTTCAACTTCCGGCCCTGGCTGTTTACGCTGATTGTAGTGGTGGCGGCCCTGGTCATTGATCAGATCTTCGATAACCTGATTTCGCCGCGCGTGATGGGTCAATCATTGGGAGTACACCCGGCGGCAGTCTTGGTGGCTGCTATCATTGCAGCGAGCCTGATCGGGATCGTGGGGGTGGTGCTGGCGGCCCCTGTGCTGGCGACGCTTTCCCTGGTGGGACGATACGTGCTGCGCAAAATGTTCGACCAGGAACCGTGGCCTGAGCCACGTGGGGTCGCCCCCCGCCCGGTTGAATTTCCGCTCCTTGGGAAGCTATGGCGGCGGGTACAGGCCTGGTGGCGGTTACGCCGCCGCTGATAACTAAAAGCCACGCCCCCTGCTGTGGGAAGGCAAGCACAGCAGAGGGCGTGAAGGGGATAGGTGAGAGAATTTCAGATCAGGGGGCGTAACTGGCGTGCCCGTAGATTTGCTCACGAGCTTTGATCACCTGGCGGCGCAAGCGGTCATCCCGTTCGAGCAAATCGGCCACTTTATCGCAGCCATACATCACCGTGGTGTGATCGCGCCCGCCCAGGGCCTCGCCAATTTGGGGCAACGAGTAATTGGCTTCTTCACGCATCAAATACATGGCGACCTGGCGAGGCAGTGCCACCTCCTGACTGCGGTCACGGCCCAGAATGCGATCCACCGTCACGCCAAAGGTTTCGGCCACTGAGCGAACGATATCGTCAAAATGAACTTCGCGCCGGTTGCGGGGCAGCAGGTCTGCCAGGGCCACATCAACCAATTGAGGGGTATAGGGCAGGCTGCTCAACTCCGCGAATGCAACGATACGCGTCAATCCCCCTTCCAGCTCTCGAATATTGGATTGCACCCGGCGGGCGATGATTTCCATCATTTCAGGAGGCAATTTGTACCCGGCGCGCTCGGCTTTCGAGCGCAATATTGCGACACGGGTTTCGAAATCAGGCGGCTGGATATCGGCAGTCAACCCCCATTCGAACCGGGAGCGCAGACGCTCTTCGAGGGTAACCAGCGCCTTCGGCGGGCGGTCTGACGAGATGACAATCTGCTTGTCCTGCCCGTGAAGGGTATTGAAAGTGTGGAAAAACTCCTCCTGAGTGGATTCTTTCCCGGCAATGAACTGAATATCATCAATCAGCAGCACATCAATCCGGCGGTATTTCTCTCGAAAAGCCTGGGTGGTGTGATTTCGGATGGCATTGATAAGATCGTTGGTAAACTCTTCTGAAGAAACGTATAAAACCGACAGGCCGCGATGCTCACAACTGTTACCGATGGCGTGTAGCAGGTGAGTTTTGCCTAACCCGACGCCGCCATAGAGGAACAGTGGGTTGTAAGTTTGCGCGGGGCGTTCGGCGACAGCCATCGAAGCCGCATGAGCCAGGCGGTTGCTTGCGCCGACCACAAACGTGTCGAAGGTATAACGGCTGTTCAAATTTGCACTGGCGACGCCTGGTTGAACGTTTTGGGTATATTCTGGCTCTTCCTGACTTTCAACTGGCTCGCCGCCATTCTGATAGACAATGAAACGCACCTGGACCGTGCGATTCATTATTCCGGTGAGTAAACGTGTAACGGTACTGGATAAACGACCATCCAGCCAATCGCGGGCATAAGCGTTGGGGACTCCAATGACAAAGGCCCCATCTTCATAAGTGACCAATTCGGCGTCACGCACCCAGGTATCAAAGGTGGCTTTCGGCATTTCCATCTGGAGCTGGCCCAATGCGGCCTGCCAGGCTTGCTCGGCTTTCATATTTCGCATCCTCCTCTTCTCCAAGATTTTCTACCAATAATAAGATACAAACCCTCCCTGCCTCGCAATTCGGCAAGGGGCAGCGCAAACACTCACTTTGGGCGAAACGATTGTGAGAAATCTTACCGCTGGTTGAAAAACATCAGCCCCCAACAAATACCAGGGAGCGGTTCGTTTGCATCAGCATTCTAGCAAATAATTGCCAGATTGCACAATACGATTAACCTACGGGAGTCTAAAAAAAACTGATACGTTAAGGTTGCCAATGTTAAAGTGATACCCGCGCGGATTCAATAATCAAAACGTGCGTTCTAAGTATCCGCCAGCCAACTAGTGGGGGAAGGCCGCCCTACACCCCCCAGATATGGGGTGAAGGGGCAAAAATAACAGGCTACCCCCATATATGGGACTGGTATTGTTAAAGGAAACCTCGCTATCGAGTCGGCTGTCCAGGTAGCTGGAGACGCCAAAATTTGCTCCTTCGCGGTCTTAAACTGGCCATTGCGGCCTTCATTGCCTGCGCGTCTGTGCAGACAGGCTCGCGCTCATTTTAACCCTCGGAACAAGCTGTACCCACTCTGGAAACGGAGACTCGGAAAACGTATCAATTACTGGAGTTTCGCCTTTTTCGGATTTGGCTTAAAAACGCTTAGGAAGGCAGGAAAACGGAAAAAAACGCACAATTCCTACTTTCCTACCTTCCTAAGATGCAATTTTGAGGTTTCAAAAACGCAATAACAAAAATTGGCGAAAATCAGTCAACTACTTGACCTGGGTAAAGTTGATGAGAATGAGATTCTTTTCACAATCATCGAAGGTATCGAAATAGATCTTATCCGACAAGGGTAAGTTTTGCTGATCTACCAATTGAATCCACAGAGTTTGTTGAGAAGCAATGGAATGGTTGGCGATTGTAAACTCAAAGAAACCAGGTTGTCCATAAATACTGTTCGCAACGCCAGTCATCGAGGTTTGGGTTTCAATCAACCGCCCTTCCAGAGTGCCCCCAAGCTGCACAAGCAATAGCGGAACCGGCTCGCCGTTAAGTCCAAAAGCTCGCCCCGCCACCCCCATCCAATCACAAACGATCTCAGGATGGTAAACAATGGCATTCATTGCCACAGGCGTCCCTTGCTGAACGACGAAACCCCAGCCACCCGGCTGTGGTGTTACAGCGCCTCCCACAGGAGTATCAGTGAATAAGATGAGTGGGGTCCAGGTGGGGCGCGGTGTGTCTGTGCTGGTTGGCTCACGGGTCATCGTGGGCGTATAGGTTGGCGGCAAATTGAACAACGGGGTGTTAGTAGCCGTGGGAATCACCACTGTCGGTATCTCAGTCGGCGGCGGGAAGGGATTGAAGGCCACCCTGGGGTTCACAAAAATCAACAGCGTTACCAACCCCACACAGGCGATCGTCAGCAGCACCAGGATAGTCAGAATATTCCACACCATACCGGAGCCGCCTCTGGAAGAGCGGGGTCTTTCGACATCAGAATAGTCAAATGCATCCATACAGCCTCTCCCCTGGGAGAATTTTACGGAATTATGATCTGTATCTGGCTTTGGCTGCGGCGTTCGGCCAGCCAGTCGTGTAACACTTTTTCTTGAAGAACCAGCCGGGCGTCGGGCGAGAGCGGGCGCTGCGGATCTCGCTCGATCACCTGCAAAATGTGGTACCCCAGCCGGGTTTGAATCACACTGCTGTATTCACCCGGTTGGAGGGCAAACGCGGCATCTTCCAACGCCGTCTCGGTGAGGTAGCCTCTCGGGAACCATCCTAACTCGCCAGCCATCACCGGGTCATAAGCCGCTGCCAAATTGGCAAAGTCCGCGCCTGAACGAATTTGAGCCAACACCTGATCGGCGTCACTAGAATTATATAGCAAAATCTGCCGGGCGTGTGCCTGATCGGCGGAGGCAGGAATCTCTGCTGTGATTTTGTCCCGCATCCAGGCTGCGGTAATCTCCCTTGCCAACTCCCGGCGGAAATCAGCATCGGTGTATCCTTGGGCTGCCGCCCAATCTGCGACTGCCTGCGCCCCTAACTGGTCAATACGCGCCTGGAGGGTTGCATCATCCACAAAATAACCTGCTTCCCGAGCTGCTTGCGCCAACAGCGTCAGGTCAATCAGATTGTTCAGTACAATCTCTTCGGCATCCGATGCAAGATTCACGCCGGACGCCTGATAGAGCGCCAGTTCGATCTGAAACTCAGCCAGCGTGATCGGCTCACCGTTAACGGTTGCCGCCAGGGGGATCGGTGTAGGCGAGGGGGGGATGGGCGTTGGAGAAAGGGTTGGGGGTAGAGGTGTTCCCGCCGTTGGGGCCGGAGGGGTGGCAGTTGCCGGCGGCGCAGGTGATTTATCGTCCCCGCAGGCAGACAGGATTCCACCCAGAATTAACAGAAAGATTATAATTTGGATTGATCGAAATGTTTTCGAAGTCATCCCGCAGATTATACCCGCGTATCCCAGGCCGCCCGCGGCTGATTTCAAGGCAAACCAATGGTCATTCGAAGACTCCTCCACAAAATGTTTGGCATTATTTACCGCCTGCTCACCCGTGTCGTGGTCGGGCTGGATCATATCCCCTCCGGCGGGGCCATCCTGTGTCTCAATCACCTTGGGATCATGGATGCCCCTCTGATCTTCTTCCTGGTGGATCGAGAAGATTTCACCGCCCTGGCGGCCAAGAAACACCAAAAGAACCCCATTCTGCGTTGGCTGATCAACGGCGCCGGGGGAATCTGGCTGAATCGCGACGAGCCAGACACACACGCGATCCGCGTGGCGCGCGATTACCTGCAAAAGGGCGGGTTGCTGGGCATCGCCCCCGAAGGCACGCGCAGCCGCACCGGCGCGTTGATCCAGGCCAAAACCGGCGCTGCCTATATGGCCGACAAATCTGGCGTGCCGGTTGTCCCCATTGCGATCACCGGCACTGAAGGCAATCTAAAAAGAGTGGTGCTCCTCCAACGGCCGCGTATCAAAGTAGTCTTTGGCCAGCCTTTCATGCTCCCGCCCATTGACCGGAATGAACGCGAAGCCGGCTTGCAGCGCAATACCGATGAAATCATGTGCCGGATTGCCGCCCTGCTCCCGCCCCAATATCACGGCGCGTATGCTGAACATCCAAGGTTGAAGGAGTTGTTGGCGCAGCGGCCAGCTTCAGCTGATCGCTGAATGCTGACTGCTGAAAGCTTACCGCTCTCTTGACAGTTCTGCCTTTTTGCCGATAATAAGGCTTACCGCCGCAAACTGGCGGCAGCAACAACAATTGACCTTGACAACAAAAGCCACGACGGAGGAAAGTAGGCCGGCGAAAGCCGACAGGGAAGCCAGGGCGCTGACTGAGACACTGGCCCGGCAGAACCCGACCGAAGTTCCCTCCCGAGCTGCCTGGGTGAATGACGTGTCACGTTATACGTGCCACGTTTATTAGTCCGGGCCGGAAGTTCACCGTTACACGAACAGCCAATCGCGGAATTAGTCGGATCGTCTAGAGTCAGATAGTCTTATAGCAACCCTATCAGACCATCAAACTCTCGACTCTCAGACTACCTTCTGCTGTTGGTCGAAGTGGCCGTAGAACGCGGCAAGTTGGGTGGTACCACGGGATTTATCGTCTATGCTCCCGTCCCTTCGTTGGGATGGGAGCTTTTTTGTGAAAGGGAGCGCGCAACATCCAACTGCACCCTTACACTTTGTGAAAAACGTAAGCCGTGAAACATAAGGCGCTTTTACGGATTACGTTTTACGCATTACGTTTTTTTTTACGGAGGCATTATGCTCGAACAACTCACTCACGTTGAACAGGCCGCCCTCGCCGCGCTCGAAGCGGCGCAAGACGAGGCCGCCATCGAACAGTGGCGCGTCGCCCACCTCGGACGCAGCGCGCCGCTCATGCAGGTCTTCGACCAGCTCGGGACGCTTGCCAAAGAGGAGCGCCCCGCCGTGGGCCGGCGCGCCAACGAGGTCAAGAAAGCCATAGAAGCCGCGTTCGCCGCCCGGTCGGAGACGCTGCGGCAGCTCACCCTGGCGCGCTCGCTGACCTCCGAGCGGCTGGACGTCACCCTGCCGGGCCGCCGCGCCCCGCTCGGCCGCCTGCACCCGGACACACAAACCCTGCGGGAGCTGTATCACGTCTTCGGCGAGATGGGCTTCCAGGTTTTTCGCTCGCGCGAAGTCGAGACCGATGAGTACAACTTCCAATTGCTCAACTTCCCGGTCGGCCACCCGGCGCGGGATATGCAGGACACTTACTTCGTGGCTATCGGCGCGCCGCGCGGCGATAACCCCGTTGTCCTGCGCACCCACACCTCGCCGGGGCAAATCCATGCCATGCGCGCCTATGCGGCCATGAATCCCGATAACCCCCCGCCGGTGCGCATTGTCCTGCCGGGGATGTGCTACCGCTACGAGCAGGTGACCACCCGCCACGAGACGCAGTTCGACCAGCTCGAAGGGCTGGCGGTCGGCCCCGGCATCACCTTCGGCGATCTGAAAGGCACCCTGGCCGACATGGCCCGCCGTCTCTTCGGGCAGGCCACCCGCACCCGCTTCCGCGCCTCGTACTTCCCCTTCACCGAGCCGTCGGCTGAGTTCGACATCGAATGCTTCCTGTGCGGCGGCGAGGGCTGCGGCGTGTGCAAAGGCTCGGGCTGGCTAGAGATCGGCGGCTGCGGGATGGTTCACCCGGTCGTGCTGCGCAATGGCGGCTACGACCCCAAACGGTACACCGGCTACGCTTTCGGCCTCGGCCCGCAGCGCATCGCCATGCTGAAGAACCGCATAGACGACATCCGCCTGTTCTGGCAGAATGATTTGCGGTTCCTCGAACAATTTTGAGTGGAGCAAAAATGAAAGTCCTTATTTCCTGGCTCAAAGATTTCGTTGACATTGATCTTCCCATCCCGGAGCTGGCTCACAAGATGACCATGGCCGGGCTGGAAGTTGAAGATATTCATTACGTGGGATTACCGATGCCGAAGGCGGATTCCGGCGATTGGACGAGCGGCCACGCCCAGCAGATGGCCTCCGCCATTTCTGGCATTGGATGGGATCCCGATAAAATCGTGGTAGCCGCGATCTCGGAAGTGATGCCGCATCCAAATGCCGACCGGCTGGTGCTGTGCAAGCTGGACGACGGAAAAGTGGAACACGTGGTTCTGACTGGCGCGCCCAACCTGTTCGAGTTCAAGGGCAAAGGTCCGCTGCCCAAGCCGTTGAAGGTGGCCTACGCCAAAGAGGGCGCGCAGATCTACGATGGTCACCAGCCAGGGCAGGTGCTGACCACGCTCAAACGCGCCAAGATTCGCGGCGTTGAGTCGTACTCGATGGTCTGCTCCGAGAAAGAATTGGGCATCTCCGACGAGCACGAGGGCATCATCCTGCTCGACGATGACGCCCCAGTTGGGATGCCGCTGGCCGACTACCTCGGCGACGCGGTGCTGGAGGTCTCCATTCTGCCCAGCACAGCGCGCTGCGCCAATATCTACGGCATCGCCCGCGAAATCGCCGCGATCACCGGGAAGAAGCTGAAAGCGACCGCGGACGGCAGACGGCAGACCGAGGCGGTCGGTGGTCAGCGGTCGCCGGTCGGGCAATTCGTCTCCATTGAAATCACCGCCCCCTCGATGAACCCGCGCTTCGTCGCCGGCCTCATCGAGGGTATTACCATCGCCCCCAGCCCATACAAAATCCAACTGCGCCTCAAACTGGCCGGGATGCGCCCAATCAACAACATCGTGGACGCCACCAATTACGCCATGCTCGAGATGGGCGAGCCGCTGCATGCTTTCGATTACGATGTGCTGCTGAAACGGGCCGGCGGGAAAACGCCCACCATCATCACCCGTACCGCCGCCGAAGGCGAAAAGCTGACCACCCTGGACAACGTCGAGCGAACGCTGGATGCTTCGACGGTGCTGGTTTGCGATACCGCCGGGGCGCTGTCCATCGCGGGCGTGATGGGCGGCGCGGAGTCGGAGGTCAGCGCCACGACGCGCAACATCCTGCTCGAAGGCGCGGCGTGGAACTTCATCAACATCCGCAAGACGGCTCACACACAAAACCTGCCATCCGAGGCGTCGTATCGCTTCTCGCGCGGCGTCCACCCGGCAGTGGCCGAGATAGGCGTGCGCCGCGGGCTTGAACTGATGCGCCAGTGGTCGGGCGGCTTGGTCGCCGAAGGGCTGGTAGATAATTATCCGCTGCCGCCGGTTGACCCTGTGGTGGAGATCACCCCGGAAGATGTAACCCGCTGGCTGGGGATTTCCTTGAGCGTCGAGGAAATCGTGAGAGTGCTCGAAGCGCTGGAGTTCCGCTGTGAAGTAGCCAGTAATCAGTCATCAGTGAACAGTGATCAGTCACTGATCACTGTTCACTGTCCACCCCACCGTCTCGACATCAGCCGCGACCCGATCACCGGGAAGGCTGATATCGTCGAGGAGATTGCCCGCATCTATGGCTACGAGCGCATCCCCGAGACGCGCATGGCTGACGAGTTGCCGCCGCAGCTTGGCAATCCCACACTCGACAAGGAAGAGCGGGTGCGCGACCTGCTGGTTTACCAGGGTTTGCAGGAGGTCGTCAATTACCGCCTGACCACACCCGAACGGGAGGCGCGCCGGCTGCCGCCGGAGGCTCAAGCGGCGCAGTCATCGGAAGATGGTAAACCCTATCTCCGGCTGTTCAACCCTATCTCCAGCGACAAGGCGGTTTTGCGCCACAGCGCCCTGGCCAGCGTGCTCGAAAATGCCGAGCGCAATGCCCGCATCCGCGAGCGGCTGGCGCTCTTCGAGATCGGGCCGATTTTCATGGCTTCCGAGGCGGGCGCCTTACCCGACGAATTCCAGCGGCTGTCTATCGTATTGACCGGCCCACGCACCCTGCCCGGCTGGCAAAAAGCTGACTCGACCCCGATGGATTTCTACGACCTGAAGGGCCTCCTGGCCGCGCTGCTCGACGGGCTGCACATCCCCGAGGTGCGCTACGAACCCGGCGAGCATCCGACCTTCCATCCGGGCAAGTGCGCCCGGGTGTGGAGCGGCGACCGCCAGATTGGAGTGTTCGGCGAGCTGCACCCGCTGGTGCGCCAGCGTTACGACTGGCCGACCGCTTTCGCCAGTGCGCCCATCCTGGCCGCCGACCTCGATCTCGACACGCTGCTGGCGTTGATCCCCTGGCTGTACGAAGTGGCCCCCGTCCCCGAGTTCCCGCCGGTGCTCGAAGACCTGGCGGTGGTGGTAGACGAAGCGCTGCCTGCTGCCGAAGTGGAACGCGTCATCCGCGAAACTGGCGGGAAGATCGTCGCCGCCGTGCGCCTGTTCGATGTGTACCGCTCCGAACAAATCGGGGCAGGCAAGAAAAGCCTGGCTTACAGCGTCACCTACCAGGCCCCTGATAAAACCCTCACCGACAAAGATGTGGCTGGCTTCCGCACGCGGATTGTGCGGCGGCTGGAACAGACGGTGGGAGCGAAGCTAAGAGGTTGACCAAACGCCGACCGACGACGGTTGACCGTTGACGGTTGATCGCGGACAAGGCGGCAACGGTCTACGGTCTACGGTCTACCGTCACCCGTCAAAGGAGTCCCCATGGATCGAAAAACCCTCGCCATCACCCTCACCGTTGCCAGCGCGATGCTGTGCGCTTGCCCAGGGTTGTCGCTGTGCCTGCTCGGAGCGATCGCCGCCCCCCAGGGGGGTAGTTTCGACTTTGCTACCGGCAGCGGCGATCCAACCTCACTGATCGGGTTCGCCGCGCTGTGTGTGGGCATCGGGTTCGTGGTCATCGCCGGGCTGGTGATCTTCTTCGCCTGGCAGCGGAAACCTGCGCCCCCGGCGAATATCAACGAGCCGCTGCCCCCGGCGATTTGAAATCATCGAGGTAAACCGCAAAACCGTCGGTAACGGCAAAGACACCCGGAGTTTTGGAAACTCCGGGTGTCTCATCCGATAGTTTTGCGGTACACTCGAACCCACCGGGATTGTTTGCTTTATCGGCCATTCACCTCTATAATCAAGCCAAAGGAGGATTTACCTATGAAACGAGCCTGGGGTTTTGATGTATCCCATTGGAATGTCCAATCCAAAGACGGGCCGATCATTGATTATGGCCCGCTGATCAAGCTCAAACCATCCTTCGTAATCGTCAAGGTTACAGACGGCGCCGCGTTCGACTCGCGTCACGAACAGCACATCGCCGCCGTGCAGCAGGCCGGGCTGGTATTGGGCGTGTATCACTGGTTCTGGCCTACGCTGCAATTGCAGCCTCAGTTGGACACCTTTGCGCAGGTAATTGACAAATTCGACCCGCCCATCATTGTGGTGGACAACGAACAAGTCTACAAAAGCAGCAAACTGCGCGATCAGGCCAAGTCGGGCGACATCCCTATGTCGGAGGCCATCATCCCGCCAGATCAGATCAGCTCCAAAGGCCGGCAGTTCATGCGGTTGCTGCGGGATCGCTATCCGCACAAGCTGTTGTTGAATTACACCGCCGACTGGTTTGTAAAAACTTATGCCAAGCCAATGAGTGAATGGCTTGACGAATTTCCACTATGGCTGGCAGCCTATCCTTACGAAAAACCGCCGCGCTTCGTTCAAAGCTGGGATGAGTTCATGGCGCTGCGCGAAGGGCTGACCGAGCAGATGATCCGGGATCGTATGCCGCCCGGCGCGAATCAATGGCTGTTCTGGCAATGGGGCGCTGACAAGCTGTACTTGCCCCCGCCATATCCGACCCACTTCAACATTGATTTGAACGTCTACAACGGCACTCCCGAGGAGTTTCACGCCCGCTTTGGCGGCCAGCCGGGCGGGATTGCGGGTGACGGGAAAAATCAGCCTGACGAGAAAGAAAAGACGGAAGAAAAAGGGAAATCTGAGGAGAAAGAACAGCCCGAGCCGGTGGGTGTGCGCTTTATCTGCACCACCGGGCAGCTTCACATTCGCAGCCGGCCCGACGTGCTCAAAGAAACCGAGACCGGCAAGTTCCTGTTCAAAGGCGACGAGGTTATGGTCTACGAGATTGCCAACGGCTTTGGGCGGATTGATCCCGTGGAGTCGCGCTGGGTGGGCATGAAATTCATGAAGCCGGCGTAGGGAAATTCCCTCACCTCACTCCCCACTCCCCAAAATGGGAGTGGGGAGATTGTTATCTTGGATCCCAGCTTGCAGTCCGTGCCTTAAATTGCCCCTTTTCTCTCCACGCATTTTCGAGTATCCTTAGGGAAGTGCAGTTATCAGTGAACGGTGAACAGTAATCAGTTGCCGTAAAGCAAAGGATCAATGGCTGACCGCTGATTGCTGACCGCTGACCGCTAATCCCAGGAGGCCGCTATGCTCAAAGATCTCTACAAAGACGCTGAAACCCGCATGAAGAGCGCCATTCAAGCTTTGGAAGAAGATTTGTCAGGCATTCGTACCGGGCGCGCCAGCCCGGCGTTGGTTGAGCGCCTGTCGGTGGAATATTATGGCGCGCCCACCTCCCTGGTGCAACTGGCGACGATTAGCGTCCCAGAAGCGCGCTCGCTGGTCATCCGGCCCTTTGACGCCTCATCGTTGAGAGCCATCGAGCGAGCGATCCAGATGTCGGATTTAGGGCTGACCCCCAACAACGACGGCAAGGTAATTCGTCTCAACCTGCCGCCCCTCACCGAGGAGCGCCGCCGCGACCTGGTGAAGGTTGTCCACAACAGGGTGGAGGAAGCCCGCGTCGCCCTGCGTAACGTTCGCCGCGACAGCATCAAGGATATGCGCGAATTCAAAGAGGAAAAACTCATCTCCGAAGACGATCTCGAGCGCGGCGAGGAAGAGCTGCAGAAGATCACCGACCGATACATTGAAGAGGTCAATGGAGTCGGGACGCGCAAGGAAAAGGAAATTCTGGAAGTGTAAGGCCTGCTCCCAGAACCTGCCATGAAATCCAAACAACCTCCTGAACTACCCAAGAAAATCCCCACTCACGTTGCCATCATCATGGATGGCAATGGGCGCTGGGCAAAACAGCGCGGCCTGCCACGGCTGGCGGGTCACCGCGCCGGCACCGAGAACCTGCGCCGCGTGATCGGGGCGTGCATCGAATTTGGTATTCAATACCTGACGATTTATGCCTTTTCCACCGAAAATTGGGGCCGCCCCGAAGATGAAGTGCTCGGCCTGATGAAAATCGTTGAAGATGTGGTGGATCGTGAGCTGCAAGAGCTGCACGATCAGGGGGTGCAGTTGCGTCACATTGGCCGCCTCGATCAACTCAGACCATCGCTGCGCGAGAAAGTGCTCCGGGCGGTCGAAAAGACCCAAAACAACACGCGGTTGGTGTTGAATGTGGCTTTCAATTACGGCGGGCGCGATGAGATCGTATGCGCCATCCAACACATACTATGCGAGGGTGTGAAGCCTGAGGATGTCAACGAAGCGCTGGTCAGCCGGTATTTGTTCACTGCCGGAACGCCCGACCCCGATCTGATCATCCGCACATCCGGCGAACTGCGCGGCAGCAATTTCCTGATCTGGCAGGGCGCTTATTCCGAATGGTATTTTCCAGCCACATATTGGCCTGATTTCGATAAGGAAGAACTGCGCCGCGCCTTGTTTGAATTCAACCGCCGGGATCGCCGTTATGGGTTGGTGAACACTAAAGGCAAAGGCCAAGAAGGCCCCGGTAGCAATGTTTGTCAGTAGACTGCTGGTCACCATCATCCTGCTGCCGGTCGGGCTGGCTTTGATCGCTCTCGGAGGATGGCCTTACCAGGCATTCATAACGCTGGCGCTTTGCCTGGCAGCCTGGGAATACGTGAAATTATTTCGCGCCGGCGGGTATCAACCCGCTGGTGCGTTGGTTATTGGAGGGGTATTACTGATTGCCGTGGGGCGAACGGTCAACGGATTCGAGAGCGGGGGTTGGATCATCAGCCTGATCGTGTTAGCTGGTATGGCCTATCACCTATCGGCGTATGAACGCGGCAGAGACAAAGCAGCCACTGATTTGGCGATTACACTGGCGGGTACGCTTTACCTGGGGTGGATCGGCGCGTATTTCATATCGCTGCGCGACCTGCCGGAGGGTAAATGGTGGGTGCTGCTGGCGCTGCCCGCCGTGTGGTTTGCCGATTCCTTCGCCTTTCTGATCGGCCGCCAATGGGGGCGGCACAAACTGAGTCCGCGCCTCAGCCCGAAGAAGACATGGGAAGGTTATTTAGCCGGTGTGGTTGCCAGTGTGTTGGGCGGAGCGCTGCTGGCCTTCCTGTGGCAGATCGGCGCCGGCCCTGGGACAGCGATTACAGCCGGACGAGGCGCCATCATTGGCCTGGCGATGGGCATCTTTCCCGTTTTGGGCGACCTCGGCGAGAGTATGATCAAACGCCAGGTGGGCGTGAAAGATTCTGGCAATCTGCTGCCCGGCCACGGCGGCGTCTTCGACCGGGTGGATTCCTGGTTGTGGGCGGCGGTCATCGGATATTATATGATCACGAGCCTGTGGCTATAATTTTTGAAAATTGACATCTCCTAGCACTCGTGGTATTATCGCCCACAACAACTTTATACCCTTGCGGCGCTCTTATCCAGAGAGGTGGAGGGACCGGCCCTATGAAACCTCGGCAACCAGGATTAGCCGCATAGTCTACGAGTCAAATAGTCTGATAGTCAATACTATTAGACTGATGACAGTGAGACTATGAGACTTACCCAAGGTGCCAATTCCGGCAGAGGGATGTTCTGGAAGATGAGAGGGCAACCGTTTTGTCTTATCTTGCCCTTTCTCGCTTGAAAGGGCAATTTCTTTTACTCTGGAGGTAATATGAGCAACACGTTTATGCAGTCGCCCCGCTTGCTGTTCACATCCGAATCGGTGACCGAGGGGCATCCCGACAAACTATGTGACCAGATCAGCGATGGCGTGCTGGATGCCTGCCTCGAGCAGGACCCATATTCCCGCGTAGCCTGCGAGACGGCGACCAAAACCGGGTTCGTCGCCTTGTTGGGCGAGATTACCACCCGCGCCCAGATCAATTTCGACGACCTGGTTCGCAAAATTATCACAGACATTGGATATGATGACAGCAAAAAGGGCTTCGATGGCAATTCTTGTGGTGTATTGGTAGCCATCTGCAAGCAGTCCGGCGACATCGCCATGGGCGTGGATAAGGCTCTGGAAGCCAAGTCCGGCGAGATGATCGAGGCCGAGATCGAGGCGATTGGCGCCGGCGACCAAGGTATGATGTTCGGCTTTGCCTGCAACGAAACCCCAACCTTGATGCCTATGCCGATCTACCTGGCGCACAAGCTCACCCGCCGCCTGGCTGAAGTCCGCAAGAATAACAGCATCCCCTGGCTGCGCCCGGATGGCAAAAGCCAGGTAACCGTAGAATATAGCTATGGCAAGCCGAAGCGGATTGATACGGTACTGGTCAGCACGCAGCACACTCCCGATGTATCGCACGCTGAAATCCGCGAGACGGTCATCGAGAACGTGATCATGCCCACCATGCCGGCTGACTTGCTGGATTCCGAGCTAAAGATCTACGTCAACCCGACCGGGCGCTTCGTCATCGGCGGGCCGCAGGGTGACGCCGGAGTGACCGGGCGCAAGATCATCGTAGATACCTACGGTGGGATGGGCCGTCACGGCGGCGGCTGCTTCAGCGGCAAAGACCCCACCAAGGTGGATCGCTCGGCGGCTTACGCGGCCCGCTGGGCGGCGAAGAACGTGGTCGCCGCCGGGATCGCCGACCGCTGCGAAATCCAGGTAGCCTATGCCATCGGGGTCGCCCACCCCTTGAGCGTCAACGTCGAGACCTTCGGCACCGGTCACATCCCCGATGACCAGATCGCCGACTTGATTACGCAACATTTCGATCTGCGCCCCGGCGCGATCATCCGCGATCTCAAGCTGCGCCGCCCAATCTACCGGCAGACGGCGGCTTACGGCCATTTTGGTCGTGACGACCTCGACCTGCCCTGGGAGCGCACCGACAAAGCCGACGCGCTGCGTCAGGCAGCCGGGTTGAACGGCCACGGGCGGTAGCCAAAACCGGGGGATTCACCTCCCCCTGGGGCTTCAGCCCAAAGGATAATCCGAAAATTCGATGTTCGTGCGAGCATTGCTGGCATGAACATCGAATTTTCGTTATTATCTCGGAAAAGATGACGGCGGGGATGATTTATCATCAAAAACAGGATACCTGTCCCTCAGAAAAGATGATGGTTATCGCTACCCCTTGGACGCCAAATGAGGTAACCTTAACCTTGCATCAGTAGAATCCCTTTGCCGGATCCCACTTTTCGAAAGGAGATTGCAATGCGACTTTATGTAGATAGCAGCAAGTGTTCCGGGTGCCGGGCGTGCCTGGTCGCTTGTTCGCTCAATCTGTTCCAAGAAAACAATCCTAAAAAGGCGGCGCTGAATTTAATGCCGCACTTCCCCGCGCCGGGCGTGTACGAGATGAAAGTCTGCACCCAATGCGGCGACTGCGCGCAAGCCTGCCCCACGGAAGCCATCAAACTCAACGAGCGCGGCGGCTATTACGTGGATGTTGATGAATGCAACCTGTGTGAAGCCTGTGTCCCGGAGTGCCCCGAGAGCGTCATGTTCGTGCGCGCCGAGCTGGCCAATCATGCCTGGAAATGCGATCTGTGCGGCGACTGCGTGGCAGTCTGCGGCACGAGCGCGCTCTGGATCGGAAACTAGGAGGCTGCCATGTTAAACGGATACGGTGGAAGCATTCTGCGGGTCAATTTGACGACCGGCAAATTCACGAAAGAACCGACTCCAGCCAATGTGGCACGCGATTTCATCGGCGGGCGCGGCTTTGGCATTTATTTCCTGACCAAAGAGGTCCCTGTGGGTGCGGATCCCCTGGGGCCGGAGAACAAACTCATCATCTCGTCCGGCCCTCTATCGGGCATGTTGGCTGTGGGCGGCGGCAAGTGCGATTTCACCACCAAGTCACCGCTCACCGGCGGGTACGCCAGCGCATCCTTGGGCGGGCTGTTCACCGCCGAGCTGAAATACGCCGGGATTGACAGCCTTATTCTGGAAGGCATCAGCCCCAAGCCGGTGTACCTGTTCATTGACGATAACAAGATCGAGCTGCGCGACGCCGCTCCCTATTGGGGCAAAGGCACCTTCGAGGTTGAAAAAGAATTCAAAGAGAAATTCGGCGAGGAATTCCAGATCGCCGTGATTGGCCCCGGCGGCGAGAATGGCGTCTCCTTCGCGCACATCAATCACGATTTCGGCCGCCAGGCAGGGCGCGGCGGCGTGGGCACCGTCATGGGCGCCAAGAAAGTCAAGGCTATCGTTTTGCGCGGCACCAAGTCGGTGCCGGTGGCGAATGTCGAAACCTACCGCAAAGCGGGTATGGCGCTGTACAAAGCCTGCAAGGATGCCGAAGGCCTGAAGGAATGGACACGCTACGGTACGACCATCGTGGTGAGCTGGTGCGACGAAGTCGGCGCGCTGCCCACCCGCAACTTCACCGCCGGTTCCTTCGAGGGCGGCAAGACCCTTTACGGCCCGGTCATGCGCGAGCAGATCGTCATCACCGACAAGGGCTGCTTCGGCTGCCCGTGCCCGTGCGGTAAATACTCCAGCATGAAGCGCTACAAGAGCTTCGTCGAAGGCCCCGAATACGAGACCATCGGCCTGCTGGGCGCGAACATCGGCATCTCTGACATCCAGGATGTGGCGCAAGCCAACCTGTTGTGCGATGACCTGGGGATTGACACCATCTCAGCGGGCGGCGTGATCGGCTGGGCGATGGAAGCCTACGAGAAGGGGATTCTCACCAAAGCAGATACGGACGGCCTCGACCTGAAATGGGGCAACGTTCAAGCAGTGTTTGCCCTTATTGAGAAGATCGCCAGGAAGCAGGGCTTTGGGGCGCTGCTGGCAGAGGGCGTCAAGAAGGCTGCCCAGAAAGTCGGCAAGGGCAGCGAGAAGTTCGCCATCCAGGTCAAAGGCATGGAACAGTCGGCTTACGCCACCCACAACGCCACCGCCATGCTGCTCGCCTACATGACCTGCGACGTGGGCGCGCACCACAACCGTTCGTGGGCGATCACCTACGATCTCCAGGTGGGACGCGATAAAGTCGTCCCCGAAAAAGTGGCGCGGGTCATCTGGCTGCAAAACTTCCGCCCGATGTTCGACGTGCTCGGTTCCTGCCGCCTGCAATGGGTGGAACTGGGCATTGACCGCGCGCTGTACGAGCCGCTGCTGGAGTCCATCACCGGGATCGAGCGCACCTGGGAAGATTTGGAGGCGGTCGGCAACCGCATCTGGAATCTGACCCGCCTGTACTGGGCGCGGGAGAACGAAGATTTCGGACGCTCCTGGGATATGCCCGCTTCCCGTTTCTACGAGGAACCCCCCAAGACCGGCGCCACAGCCGGGCAGATCACCAAACTCGAGGATGTCAACCGCCTGCTGGATATGTACTACGAGCAGCGCGGGTGGGACGCGAACGGGATGCCCACCCCGGCGACCATCGAGAAGCTCAATTTAGACACATTCGTGAATTGAAAGAGAAAAACCGAAAATTTGATGTTCGTGCGTGCTGCGCACGCACGAACATCAAATTTTCGGCTCTCCGTAATAGATGCTATTATGACCGTAACTTTTCGCCCAATGGGGATGCTCAAACAATACATCGGCGGGCAGCACGAGATTGCTGTACCCGCCGGGCGCACCATTCGCGAGACGATGGTAGCATTCGACATGCCGCCCGAAATCGCTGCTTTGGTGCTGGTTAATGATGAGCACCAATCGAAGGATTATGTCTTGCAGGAGGGGGATGTGGTCAAGCTGATGGCGGTGATTGGCGGGGGCTGAGGCTCCCGATCATAGACCACGGCCCGGCCCAGGTGATCGTCACCGGCTGCGTCTGGCCGCGTAAATTCTCGTCGGTTTCCACGAACACCAGCTTATTGGTCCCGGTGCGCCCACGCCATCGGGACTTCACTTTTTCCTCGAAGAGCACCGGCGCCGTCTGTCCAAGGTAGCGGGCGCTGATCTCGGCGGCGATCTGCTCTTGCTGGGCCTCCAACACGCGGAAGCGGCGCATCTTCTCGGCGGCGGGCACATCGTCGGGCATGCGGCGCTCGGCCACGGTGCCGGGGCGCGGCGAGTAGCGCGCCAGGTGCGCCACATCCAGCTTCAGGTCAGCCAGCAGATCGTAGGTGCGCTGGAACTGCGCCTCGCTCTCGCCGGGAAAGCCCACGATCACGTCGGTGGCAATCGAGACTCCCGGAAACCCAGACCCCAACCGGCCCCGAATTCTTTCCACCAGTCGCCGGTAATCCTCGGCGGTGTAGCCGCGTTTCATGTTTGCCAGCACTTCATCGTCCCCGGCCTGCACCGGCACTTCGATATGCGGCATGACTTTTGGCAATTCGGCGACTGTGTCGAGCAACTCGTCGGTCATCCAGGTGGGATGGGAGGTGAGGAAGCGGATGCGCTCGATGCCCTCGACATCGTGAGCTATGCGCAGCAACGACGAGAGATTTGGCCCATCGGGGAAATCCTTGCCGTAGCGGTCAACGATCTGCCCCAGGAAGGTGATCTCACGCACGCCCTGGTCCGCCAGGGAGCGCACCTCGGCGAGAATTTCCTGCGCCGGGCGGGAGCGTTCGATCCCGCGCCGGTAGGGGATGATGCAGAAGGTGCAGGCGTGCGAGCAGCCCAGCACCACCGGGACATGCGCGGCGATCAGTTTGCCGCGTTCGTGCTCGGGCAGGGTCAGCTCGCCGTCTTGCAGGGCGAAGCGCTGTTGGGTTTCGGATTCTTCGAGGGCGCGGCTCTCATCCTGGGTGAGATAGGCCACGAGCGGGCTGGGGTCGGAGGGGGGCGAGAACACATCCACGAACGGGAAGCGCTGGCGCAGTTTGCCGTTGCTTTTGACGCCCACCAGGCAGCCCATCAGGTTGATGACCAGCTCGGGGCGGCTTTGCTTCAATGGTTTGAGTGATTGCAGGCGGCCATAGGCTTTGTCTTCGGCGCTCTGGCGCACGACGCACGTGTTCAGCACGATCACATCGGCGGCCTCGGCGCGGGGCGTGGCGGTGTAGCCCAGGTGTTCGAGGGCGGAGGCCACGCGCTGTGAGTCAGCGACATTCATCTGGCAGCCTTCGGTCCAAATATGATATTTCATATCCGCATTATAACACTCAGAAGAGTTGCAAGACGGGATGATAAAGGTCAAAATCAGCCGTAAGGTTTCAGCCTTCCCCGGCATCGAGTAGGGCAGGTTGCCTGTATCAGTTCCCTTTACGTAACCGGTTTCGAGGATTTCCCACTGCTCTCGAGCGTGATTCTTAATAAGGCCAGCTTTTCTGGGGAGAACCCGACCCTCTGATAGAAACCGATAACTCCAGCTATCTCGTCGGGTAAAAATAACTGCTCATTATCAACCATCACGCCAATTACCAAATCTGTGGCAATGACATATTCATTATGAGAAATAAAATCAAACGCCTCAGCCGTCACTTGCTCGTTGACGCGATTGGCAAATTTTTCGATCAACTGGCGGGCTTCATCCTGCCGGTCTGCCCAAAACTGGTATTTTTCTTCTCGTGTAAGGTCAGTGAATGCTTTCATGTTAGATTTTCGGCCTGACAACGTGCATTACCTGTTGGCTGAACAGGTTTTCGAGTGCAGGCCACAGTTCGGGGGTTAGAGGGTGGATAGCGAATTTCATTGTACAGAACCAGGCCGAGGAATGGCGATCGTATGCCGCCTCCTGCCAAAATGGCTCGTTCGGCAAGTATAACAGAAAATGTTACAATAGCCGCCATGCGCAAGAAAAAGACGACTATTTCACTCTGGTTACTTTTACCCGGTTTAATCCTGGCCGCCTGGCTGGTTTACCAAATCCCGCCGGTTCATCGCCGGTTAGCGTGGCGCGTGGAGGTGGCGATGACCTACCTGCGGGGCGTCATCAATCCCGCCGGGCCGATGCCCACCCCACTGCCAACGCCGACCGATGACGGACGACCAACGACCGTCGAACCGCCAACGCCGACCGCTATCCCTACGATTCAACCCACCGTCAACCGTCAACCGTCAACCGCCACACTGATCACTGTTACTGATACGCCCACCCCTCTTCCTCCATCCATCGCCCTCTCCGCCCCCGCCTGGGAACAGCAGGATATGAACAACTGCGGCCCGGCTTCGCTGTCAATGTACCTCCGTTACTATGGCTGGGAAGGCGATCAATACGACATCTCGAACGTGATCAAGCCCATCCCCGAGGACCGCAACGTGAACCCGGAAGAGATGGTGTATTGGGTGCGCAATTACGCCGGCTGGCTCAACGCCACCTTCCGCGTGGGCGGCGATCTCGACCTGCTCAAACGGCTGCTGGCGGCGGGCTTCCCGGTGATGATCGAGGAGAGCTTCTATTTCGATGACCCATACTGGCCCAACGACGACCTGTGGGCGGCGCATTACCTGCTGCTCACCGGTTACGATGATGCCAGCCAAGTGTTTCTCGGGCAGGATAGTTATCATGGCCCCAATCAAAAAGTCGCTTACGCCCGTTTCGACGAGGATTGGCGCATCTTCAACCGGTTGATGATCCTCGTTTACTCGCCCGCCGGGGAGCCAACCCTCCGGGAGATATTCGGCTCCGATTGGGACGAAAACACCAACCGCCAGCACGCGCTGGATACCGCTCAATCCGAGACGCAAGCAAACCCCGACGACGCCTTCGCCTGGTTCAACCTGGGCAGTAACCTGGTGTACTTCGAGCGATACAGCGACGCCGCAGACGCCTACGACGCCGCCCGCAATCTCAGCCTGCCGCAGCGCATGTTACGCTACCAGTTTGGGCCGTTCTTCGCCTACTTTCAATCTCAAAGAATTGACGATCTGCTGGCGTTGACCGACTATGCATTACAGCGCACCCCAAACTCGGAGGAGGCGCTGCTGTGGCACGGTTGGGCGCTGTATCGCAAAGGAGATTTGAACGGGGCCATCGGGGATTGGCGCTCCGCATTGAAAGCCAACCCCAACAGCGCCGACGCCAAGAGCGCCCTGGATTTCGTGGGGGCCAGCCCGTAAATAATCGCGATGGCGTGGTAATCAAAACTGAGGAGGTAGACCAATGACAGAATTGCTGCAAGATAAAGTCGCCCTGGTGACCGGAGGGGCGCAAGGTATTGGGCGTTCCACCGCTCTGGCGTTTGCCGCCCAGGGGGCCAAGATCATCGTGGCGGACGTGCTCGACGCTGAAGGGGAAGCGGTTGCAGCGCACATCCGTCAATTGGGCGGGGAGGCCATCTTCGTTCACTGTGATATCTCCCAATCGGCGGCTGTGGAGGCGATGGTGGCCAGGGCGGTCGAGACCTATGGCCGCCTGGATTGCGCTGCCAACAATGCCGGTATCGAAGGGGAAATGTCACCCTGCGCGGATTGCAGCGAGGAAAATTGGGACCGCACAATTGCTGTCAATCTCAAGGGCGTGTGGCTTTGTATGCGAGCGGAGTTAAAGCAGATGTTGAAGCAAGGGGGCGGGGCAATCGTCAACGTGTCTTCGGTGGCCGGGTTGGTGGCTGAGCGCGGCTTCCCCGCCTATTCGGCAGCCAAAGGGGGCGTCATTGCCCTCACGCGCACGGCAGCCGCGGAATACTGCAAGCTTGGCATCCGCGTCAATGCTGTTTGTCCGGGCGTGATCCACACGCCGATGATTGACCGCACCCTGCATCAAATGGATCTGACTGCCATGTTCCCCGAAATGAGGCGGTCAGTGGTCAGCCGAGCGATTGGCGGATTGCTGTCGCGGCAGGCCTGGTTCACCAACGCCATGACCAATTTCATCGAGCCGATGGGACGGCATGGCGAGCCGGAAGAGATTGCCCAGGTGATCGTGTGGCTGTGCTCGGACGCGGCGTCATTCGTCACCGGGCAAGCGCTGGCAGCCGATGGGGGGATGACCGCGACCTGACGGGCAAGGCAAGCAGGGGCGGGCGGGCTATCACCCGCCCCTGAAAAGCCACCGTTTTAGCGCCGGATAATCGGCAAGAAAATGCCGAAAAAGTTATTCACCGTACACCAAAAGCCGGCGCAGTGTTCGTAAGCGCCATTGCTGACCGTCCACGTTACCGGCTGGCCGATGGTTCCATCGAGCGTGTAGACGCCCGCCGAGACCGGCCCGCCGCCTCCCCCGCCGATAACATGCCAGGATATGTCATAGCTGTCAGCGGCACGCGCCACGCTCACGAACAGCGTCAGCAAAGTGAGCAGCGTGAGCAAGAGTAGCAATCGTTTGCGCATGGCTCACCTCCTATTGCAGGGTCACGTAAACATAGATCATTTTGGCGCCCTCGGTTAACGCTTCGAGCGCTTTGCCGAAGATCGTCCCTGGAATGGGGGTGTTGACGCCATTCAGGGTCACCGTGGCGGCTTTTTCGGCGTACCCGGCTTCCACGGAGGTGGACAGAAGATCACCGGGCTGCACGCCGCCGCCCAATGCGCTGACCTTAACCAGCGCCGGGCCTTCCACCACCAGCAGCAGATACTCGCCGGGCTGCACCGCACCGGCGGGGGTGACTTCCACCCCGGCCGGGTGTACGTCTGAACCGTCCTGGGGCAGCGCGTTCGGGTCGAAACGGCTGTACACCACCCCGGCGACGGCGGCGCTGTTGGCCGAGGCGGCGCGTGCCACCTGGATCACCGGCAAACCGTCCGCGTCCAGCGCCTCGCCAATCCCGCTGAATACCACCACGTCGCCCGCCTCCAGCGGCTCTGCGCTGCCATTCTGCACCACACGCATCACCGATCCCCGCAGATTGTAGTTCAACGAGTAGAGATTATCGGGCGTGTAGATGCCATAATTGTTGGAGGCGAGATAGGTTCTGGCGTTAATCCCATAGCCACCCACACTGCCCCCATAAAACGCGTCACCGGTGCCGTAAGTGTAGGCATAGATGGATGATTCAGAACCGCTGTAGCGTACGCCTTCGATGGCATGATTGTTGTCGCTTTCACTGCGCAAACTTAAGCCGGCTGTGTTGGTGAAGAAGCCGCTGACTGTATTGGAATTGTCGCCATAACCATATATGCTGTAGGCGCTGCCGCTATTACGAACTTCGGCGGTAGCGTACACGCCATAAGCATCGCCAACGGTTTGGGTGTTCGTAGCCGATGCAAAGATCCCGTAGACGCCATCAGCTTCGTCGGTAGCCAGGACCTGCAAACCGTCTTTGAAATCAAAGCCAAAGATACTTAAATAATAATTGAGGCTGACTGAGGTGGTGTCATCTTTGACAACCGCGCCGGGCCGCAGTCCCCAGGCGTAAGGCACAGGCGTAATGGACTGTCGCGGCAGGGTGGTGTACGCGCCAGCGCTGTCTTTCTTGACCTTGACCTCCATATACCGGTCGCCGCCATCGAATACCCCGTAGACCGTTGTGGGTGAACATACAAACGAGAATAGACCGTGATCCACAGTAATGTTTTGAGTGAGGCCCGTATCGCAGTCGGATTTTTTATTACCCCCGCCGGACCAATCCCAGATGGCTGCCTGGAAGTCGTACAGCCCGTTGGCGGGCGCGCCGTTTTCAGTGAGCGACCCCTGGTAAGTAAAGGTGTCGTTGAGCGGCGGGCCGCCTGCGGGAATCAGGGCGGCTTCGCCGAGAGTCTGGGCGCGGCTTAGCCCGAAAGTTAACAGCAAAGCCGCCAGAGTGATCGCACCGACGAGGAACAGTTTGGCTTTCATGGCATTCTCCTTTAGTTGAGTGTGGAATTTGAATCACTATACCCGAAAGGTATCGTCCACCTCTCGTTTTCGTGACACTTCTTGGATTCAGAGATGTCAGCCTCAGTGGGTGAAAATTTCACGCTCCAAGGGGACGAAGCGGTTGCAAAGCAACCGGCATCCCCGATTCTGCCGAATTGTCATCCGGCTTGAGCCAGAATTTTCATTTACTGAGCCTAATTGTGGATTAATATTGGACGCGTGTCAACACGCCTGAAGTCATAGGTTTTCTCGAAACCCCTGCCGGCGTTTCAGTAGAACCATGAGCAGCCAGCCTGCTGCCCCGCCTGTCATATCCACCACCAAATCGAAGCCAATCCCCCACCACGGCCAATAACCCTGGCTGATGGATTGCAACCCCTCCTGCACGATGCCCACCGCCAGCGCGGCCAGCAGCGTAAATCCCAATGTGCGCCAGCCCGGTTTCCACCGAAACACGATAAACAATAGAATCGCCAACCCGGTGTACAACGCAGCGTGCATGATCACATGCATCCAATCCGGGCTGAAAACGGCGTCGAAGGCGCGGCGAAAAGCAGGGTTTTGCCGCAGCCACGCCATCGGGAACAGAATTCCGATGATCCACAGCAACAACCAAAGACGGCGCAGGCGCATGACGCCATTATAGCCCGATAGCCAGTCATCGGGTACAATTAATAGGATGAACACGAAAATCGTTTCCCGATTGATTTGGTTGTCCCTTTTCCTGGCATTGTTGGGGGCCTGCACCCAGCGGGAGACTCTTGTCCCGATTGTCGTTGCCACCCCCACCATGCCTCGCGCTACCGATGTGCCCCGCTTTGAGCTGCCCCCCACCTGGACGCCGGCCCCCACCCATCCCCCAACGCTCACCGCCACGCTCCGGCCCACGCGCACCCCTGCCCCCACCGAGACGGCGATTCCCACCCTGTCGCCATCCCCCACGCGGCCCACGCCCACGCTCTCACCCGACCTGCTCGCTTCGCTGTCCATTGTTTACACCTGGGAAGACCGGCTCATCGTCTGGCAAAACGGCATCACGACGACGGTCGCCATCACCACATCGGATACTATCACCGCCAGCATCACCCGGCCAGACATTTCTGATGACGGAACACTGATCGCTTTCCAGCAAGGGGATTCCCTGTGGGTGGCAGCGCGCGACGGGAGCGGCGTGCGCCAACTGGTCGGCGGGCAGGATTTTGCCCAGATGGAGCCGCTCGACCCCGGTGTGCGGCTCTACCGTTTTGGCTGGATACCCGGCACACACGATTTACTGTTCAACACGGTGAAACGGATGGAATACGGCCTCGATCTCACTGACGACCTCCATCGGGCCAACGCCGATACTGGCGAGTGGGAAACACTTGCGCCTCCCGGCCTGGGCGGAGCCTGCTACCCTTCGCCGGATGGGCTTCGTATTGCCTGTGTGACTCCCTCCGAGATCGCCGTGATGACCGCCGACGGTAGAAACCGGCAAACGCTGCTATCCTACGAGCCGGTGTTCACGTACAGCGAGTTCGAGTATTACGCCCAGCCGTTGTGGGCCGCGGACTCACAATCGCTGGTTGTGGCCATCCCGCCGGTGGATCCGCTCGGCGATCCCGCCGCGCCCACCACGATCTGGCGCCTGCCGCTTGACGGCGCGCCGCCGGCGACGCTGTCACAGGTTGTCCACCAGCCATTCGAGGGCCGCGTGGTGATCTCGCCCGATGGGTCGCGCCTGGCCTACGGGCGCTACGACTCCACCGGCAGCCGGCTGGAGCTTCACCTGGCAACGATTGATTTGTCAGAAGATACAATTTATGCCGTTGGGCAGGTGGGCTTTACAGGCTGGGCGCCCGATTCGCAGCATTTTACCTTTTGGCGTGACCGGCAGTACAAATTATTCGTGGGAGAGTGGGACGATCCTGACTCGGATGCCGTGACGGATGCCGCCGGAATCTACTGGCTGGATGCGCATCAATTCCTGTATTTCACGGGTACCGCATCCCATCCGCAGTTGTGGCTGGGAACGGCTGGCGAGCCGGGGGTGCTGCTGGTGAATGGTTTTGTGGAGTTCGATTTTCTGATGAGCTTGACGATGAGATGATCTCGAACAGGAATCTCCCCAATGACCACCCCCGTTATCGTCCTCAAAAACACCTTCGGCTACGACACCTTCCGCCCGCTACAGCGCGAGGTGATCGAAAACGTGCTCGCCCGGCGCGATACGCTGGCGGTTATGCCCACCGGCGGCGGCAAGTCTTTGTGCTATCAAATACCGGCGATGCTCTTGCCCGGCCTCACGGTTGTCGTCTCGCCGCTGATTGCGTTGATGAAAGATCAGGTGGAGCAGTTGCGCGCCGTTGGCGTCCCGGCGTTGTTTCTCAACAGCACGCTTTCGCCGCAGGACTATGCAGAAAATATGGATGCCGTCCGCCGCGGGGAGGTCAAGCTGCTTTACGTCGCACCCGAAACCCTGCTCACGCCGCGCATCTTCGGGCTGCTCGACTCGGCGCAGGTGGATTTATTGACCATTGACGAAGCGCACTGCATCTCGGAGTGGGGGCACGACTTCCGGCCTGAGTACCGCCAGCTCGTCGAGGTGCGCCGCCGTTTCCCCCAAGGGGTTTGCCTGGCTCTCACGGCAACCGCCACCCTGCGGGTTCGCGCCGATATCAAGGCCAGCCTGGGATTTTCGCAATCCAATGAGTTTGTCGCCTCCTTCAATCGAGAGAATCTCTACATCGAGGTCGCCCCCAAGCGCGACCCGATCAAACAGACCGTGCGTTTTTTGGAGCGATTCAAAGATCAATCGGGCATTATTTACTGTTTCTCGCGCAAACAGGTGGACGAGCTGGCCGCCTATCTGTCTCAGAAGGGATTCTCCGTCCGCCCCTACCACGCCGGGCTGGAGGACGATGAGCGCCGCCGCAACCAGGAAGATTTCATCCGGGACGACGCCCAGATCATGGTGGCGACGATCGCCTTCGGCATGGGTATCAACAAGCCCAACGTGCGCTTCATCCTGCACTACGATCTGCCCAAAAGTATCGAGGGCTACTACCAGGAAATCGGCCGCGCCGGGCGGGATGGGCTGCCGGCGTTCTGCCTGTTGCTGTACAACTATTCCGACGTTGCCAAACAGCGTTATTTCATTGACCAGAAGGAAGGCGACGAGCGCCGGGTGGCGATCCAGCATCTCGACGCCATCGTGCGCTACGCCGAAGACGAGATCAACTGCCGCCGCAAGCCGCTGCTGGCTTATTTCGGCGAGCAGTACACCACCCCAAAATGTAACAATTGCGACAACTGCACCGCCGCCGCGCCGGTTCTGATCGACATCACCCTCCCCGCGCAGAAGTTCCTCTCCTGCGTCAAGCGCACCGGCGAACGCTTTGGCGCGGGGCATGTCGTTGACGTGCTGCGCGGCTCGAAGGGCGAAAAGGTATTGAAATGGGAGCACGATAAGCTCTCGACCTACGGCATCGGCGCGGATCTGACCGAAAAACAGTGGATGCACCTCGCCCGGCAACTCGTCCAGATGGGGTATCTCGACCAGGGAGGCGAATATCACACCCTGAGCCTGACCGATAAAGCCATGGATGCCCTCCGCAAACGCAGCCCGATCATGGGGCAGTTGCAGGAAGCCGAGGAGCGCCCAAGCAACAGAGAGGCCCGCCGAACCGAGCTGGACTACAATGCCACGCTGTTCGGCTTGCTCCGGCAAAAGCGCAAAGAGCTTGCCGATGCGGCCGAGGTGCCGCCTTACGTGATTTTCTCCGACAAGACGCTGGTCGAAATGGCAGCATATTTTCCGCAATCACTGGAAACCTTGCTCGAAATCTCTGGCGTGGGGCAGGTGAAACTGCGCCAGTACGGCGAGGCGTTTTTGGAGGTCATCCGGCCGTTTTGCGAGCAGAAGGGGTTGCAGGAACGGCCTCGCCTGCGGGCATCTTCTGAGGGGAAAGGGGATAGGGGGGAGGGAAGCCGCCGCTTTGTTGCCGTTGGCGAAGCCTACAACGAGGGGGAGAGCATCGAGGATCTGATGGCAGCCTACGCCGTGACAGTGGGGACCATCCTCGATCATTTGATGCGCTACGCCGCCGCGGGAAATCGCCTGCGAGACGGGGATGATCTGCGGGCGATGATTACCACCCCGGTGGATAAACAAGAAGCTGCCCTGGCCGCTTTCAATGAGCTTGGCGCGGCTTATCTCAAACCGGTGTTCGATAAACTCGAAGGCGGGGTGAATTACGATGAGCTGAAGCTGCTGCGGTTGGTGTACCTGGCCTCTCAAGCCGGTTGAGATGGGAAGGCGACAAGGCTCGATAAGCCGCTATCCGGGTCATTCCACCTCGAACACCCCGATCCCCCCGCTCATCTGCAAGAAAACCAGCCGCCCGCGCGGGCGCGCCCCCAACCAGGGCGCGGCGGCCTCCATGTAACGCCGCACTTGGGCGTCATACCCCTCCCGCGCAATGATCTCCCGCGCTTCGGCTTCCGAGCGCGTCTCGTCGGTCTTGAAATCCACGATCACCCACCCCTCGCTGGCGCGATACAGCAAATCAATGACCCCGCGGCTCTCAGCCAGCACGAAAGGCAGCTCGTGATAACGCTCGGCAGCGGCGACCTCGGCGCACAGGGGGTGGGCGTGGAAACGCTCCAACAGCCGCCGCGCCGCGCCCAGCGTGGCGCGTATTTCGGCTTCGTCGGCCAGGCCGGCTTCGAGGGCGTAGGGGCGCAGAAAATCGTCGTCCGCAGGGAACCGCCAGCGGCGCAGCGCTTCGTGAACGAGCTTGCCCACCACCCACGCCGGGCCGCTCGGTTTTTTCGCTTTCGGGACGACGCGCCACACCCGGTCGGGCGGGTCGGTTTCGCGGGAACGCGTGCGCTCGTCTAATTTTTCGGGAGATGGCGGCGGCAGCGGGGCAACGAGGTCTACCGGGGAGGCTTCTGATTCCGGGGGTTGCGCGGCCTCCAGGGGGAGGAGGCCGACGGGAACCGCAGGGGGGTACATCACCCACGGGATAGGATCCCCCCCCGAGGGCAAAGACGCCGCCAATTCCCGCACGCCCATCAAGTCCCCCTCGACCGCCACTTCATCCATCCCCAACACTTTCCCAAAATCCGCCAGCCACCCCCGCAGACCGAGCTTCCCAGACCTGAGCAGCTTGCCGTACCCGCTCACCAGCAGCTTTTCTCTGGCGCGAGTGGCGGCCACATACAGCAGGCGGCGATCTTCGGCGTCGTCTTTGGCGGCCTCTCGCAGGTAAGCCAGCCGCCAGGCCGCCGGGCGGTTGTCGTCATCGTCCTTCAGGCCGGGCAGCAAGCCTAATTCGGAATCCAGCAGCGCCCCGGCAGCCGGCGGGCGCGGCTCGTAAGCCGCGTCGGCGATGACGACGAGCGGAAACTCCAGCCCCTTCGATTTGTGGACGGTCATCAGTTGCACCGCCCCGCTTCCTGGGCCTGCCGAAGGATCCACCGGCGCTTCGCCCTCGCGCAGGCCCACGTCGCGCAAGGTTTGAACGTATTCGAGAAACTCGCCCAGCCCCACCAACTGGCTGCGGTGGGCGTCGGCCAGCAATTTGTCCACGTTACGCGTCATGCGGCTCCCGCCCGGCGCGGCGCTCAGGATGGCGCGGTAACCGGTGAGGTCGAGGAAGCGCTTGAGCGCCTCGGCGGCGGGGGCGCGGCCAGAGAGCGCGTGCAGCTCGGTGATGATGGCGGCGGCGCGGCGGTGGAAGGGGGATGGTGAGGTTTGCAGCGCAAGCCATAAACCATCACCTCCCGCCCTGCCTCCGAGGGGCGAGGGAAAGCGCAGATGGTAGAGATCGTCGTCGGGCAGAGCCAGGGCGGGAGAACGCAGCAGCCCGGCCAGCGCCAGGTCATCGGTGGGATCGGCGATGGCGGCCAAGGCGTTGAGGAGGTCGCGGATTTCAGGCCGGTTGTAGAAGCCACGTCCGGCGATCGTGACGAACGGGATGCCAGCGCGCTCCAGCGCGTCTTCGTAGGCGGCGAAACCGGTGGAGGCGCGGAAAAGCAGCGCCATGTCTCCCCAACCGAAGCCCTCGTTGCGCAGCTCGTAGAGGCGGCCAGCCAGGGCGGATGCGGCGGACGCGCGGCCTTCGTCGGCGTCTTCCCCGATCCCGATGTGGCATTCGACAAAGGGCGGTTGGGCGATTTTCGGGGTTTGCCGGTCAGCCTGGAGGGGAGCAAACGGGACCTGATAGGGATGGGCAGGATCATCAGCCGCGCCGAGAATGGACGCCAGCAGCGAGTTGAGCAGGTCGAGCAGCGGTTTGTGGGCGCGAAAGGTCAGGTCGAGGTCAACCGGCAGGCCGCCGGCGGCTCGAATATCCGCCTGCACCTGGCGGAAGACAGTCACATCCGCGCCGCGAAATTTGTAGATTGACTGCTTGGCGTCGCCAACGATGAAGAGGCTGGAAGGGGGGTTATCTCCCCTATCCCCTATCCCCTGATCGTTTTTCAAGGGATAGGGGACAGGGGACAGGGGATTTCTGGCAGAGGGCGGCTGAAATTGGCTGAGCGTGTACACGATCTGCCGCTGGCGGTCGTTGGTGTCCTGAAATTCGTCCACCAGCACGGCGTGGATCTCGTTCTGCCAGCGGGCGCGCACAGCGGGATGTTCGGCCAGCAGGCGAGCCGCGCGGCCTTCCAGATCGTCGAAATCGAGAGCCTGCTGCTCGTCTTTGCGGCGCTCATAACCGTCGAGAGTTTGTTCGACGAGCAAGGTCAGCGCCGGGAGCAGAGCGGCAGCCTGTATATCGAGCGCCCAGCGGCTTTTATTGACCAGCGGCTTGATCTGCGCGTCGTAATGACCGCTGAGGGCGCGCATGGCGGCGCGGGCTGCATCCAGGTCGGCGGCGTCCCAGTTGGTTTTGCTGCCCCCTGTGGCCGAGATGACCTTGCGCAGGGCGGCGAGAGCTAGGAAAGCAGAATCCCACCGGGCGGCGGTGATCTGGGCGCGGGCTTCATCCCACCGCGCCAGCACCTCGCGGCGGGCAATCTCCAATTTGTCGTCGGGATTGCTCGATTGCGAGCGGGCCAGGTCAGCGAGAGAATCCTGCCAGGCTGGGGCGGCGAATTGCTCATCGAGCCAGTGGGTGAGAGCCAGTCGCCAGTCGTCGGTCGCCGGTCGCCTGCACTGAGCGTAGCCGAAGTGTCGGTCGTCCGTCGTTTGTTCGAGCCAGGGTTGCAGGTCGAGACGGCGATTGAGCAGGTCGGTGAGCAGGCGGCGCAGCTCGTTTTCTTTGAAATGGGCGAAGAGCATCGCCGCTTCGAGGTCGCTGGCGGCCCAGGCGAGAGCGGCGTCCACCGCTTCGGCGCGCAGGGCAGCCGCCAGGCCATCCTCGATCACGGTGAAGGCAGGGTCTATACCGGCCTCGGCGGGGTGGGCGCGCAAGATTTCGGCGCACAGGCTGTGGATGGTGCCGATACGGGCAGAATCGATACGCTCCCTCACCCCCATCGCCTCCCCCTGTGAGGGAGATGCGTCCCCACTCTCTCCCCAAGAGACGGGCCGGGGGTGAGAGAGAGTATCCGCCCACTTCTCAATTTCGCTGCGAATGCGTGTGCGCATTTCGCGGGCGGCTTTTTCGGTGAAGGTGATGGCGATGATGGCGCGCAGCGGGTGGCCTTGTTCGAGCAGGTGCAGGTAGCGCCCGGTGAGGGTGCGCGTCTTGCCCGATCCGGCCCCGGCGGTGACGGCGATAGCCGGGTTATCGGCGGCGGCGGCAAGCTCCTGGCGGCCTTTGAAGGTGAGATGCGAAAGGAGGGACATCAAAATCCTTTCGACTTGTAACGCCAGCAAAAACTGCTTGCCGGGCAATAGCTGGGGCAGCCGTCGGCGGGCGGTTGCGGTTGGAACTGCCCATCACGGATGTTCGCCACGTGGCGGGTGACGTGCTGGACAGCCATTTCGCAAGCCGATTCCACACCGCCATCGTAGTTTTCGAGCTTCAGACTGCTGGCCTCGGCTTTCTGGATGTGCCAATAGAACCCTCCGGCGATCTCGCCCAGCCTCAGGGCGTCACGCGCCGCAAGGGCGTAAAGCGGAAGCTGCAAACGGCGTCCTTCGTCGAGATTACGGGCGGTAATTGCCGCGCCGCCTGCCTTGTAGTCAACCACCCGCAGGCGGCCGGCGCGGTCGGCGTCCACCCGGTCAATGTAACCGTGCAGGCGAATCTCGCCAATCTCGGTGGATAGCACTAACGAGGGATTGCCCATGCCGAACTTTTGCTCGAAGTAGCGCGGAGCGAAACCCTGGGCCTGTTCGGCCAGCGCGGTGATGGTCTGGCGCAAGACGCGTCCCAATTCCTGTTGCTGCTGCGCCCACAGGGGAGTGGGGCGAAAGCCATATTCGGCGGGGGCGGCGGCAAACACATCAGCGGCGATTTCTCCCACGCGGGCCAGGCAATCGTCCAAATCGGTCGGATCGGCGGCCTGAGCGTAAGTATCCTCGAGAATTTTGTGCAGCATGGAGCCGAGCATGCGCACATCGTAACCTTCTTCGGGCAGGGCGCGCGGCTCCAGTTCGAGGGCATAAGCTGTGTAGAAATAAAACGGGCAGGTTCCATAAGCTTCGAGCTTGCTGGCGCTCCAGCCGAACGAGGCCGGGTAACGGGCGGTAAGCGCCTGGGCCAGCCCGTGCAGCTCGCCTTCATAAGACCCGGCGGCGGCGGGCGACAGGCGGGCGTGCAGGGCCGCCCTGCCCCGATGGATGGTTTCGTTGATTTGCGGCAGCTCGACGAGGGAGGCAGCTTCCGCCGGGGAAACAGCATCCTCGGGGCGGACGCGGCGAACAGGGGGATCGCCCATCAGATGGTGAGCCTGTTCCCAAAAGGGTGAGGCTTCCCACTGCTGGCCATCGTCTGCCAGATAGGGGCGGGTGAGCAGCAGGCGCTGGCGGGCGCGGGTAACGCCCTGGTAGAAGATCGTCCCCTCGTCGCCGCGCAAACGCGATTCGAGCGGGATACCACGCTGCCGCAACATCAGGCGGTCGGCCTCGCTCAAGAATGGATCTTCACGTTCGGCTTTGGGAAATTCGCCCTCCGACAAGCCCAGCAGGGCGGCCGCGTGAAAGGTCAGGCCGCGCGCATCCAGCACTGAAATTGCCAACACTCCGGCGCTGGATGCGGCAATGTACGTGGCAGCCTCCACCGCGCCGCGCAGTTCGGCGTAGAAAGCGGCGTAATCCAGCGGTGGGCTGCCAAGGGCGGCTTCAGCCAGCGTCAGACCGCGCAGCACATCCTTGAAAGCGCGCAGGGCAGCCACGTCACGGCCGGCGGTAGTGGCATTGGCGCGGGCGCAGGCGGTGACGTTCAAACCATTCTCACGCTCGAAAGGGGATTGGGGATTGGGAACAAAGAGAAGATCGTCGCCAATGAGATTCTCGATGAAGGCTACACTGTCGCGCACGGCGGCGGTCGCGGGAGGGGTAAGCAGGGCCACAAAGGCGTCGAACTTTTCCCTTAATCCCCTATCCCCCTTCCCTTGACGCGCCAACGCGCCATCCTCGTCCACATTCTCCCACGTCTTCTGGCGCTCCAGCAGATCGAAGGCTTCTCGCCATTGGGAAATCCCGGCCACAACGCGGCCCTGGCGGGAGGCGGCGTCGAGCGCGGCGGCGTCAGCGAGGGTGATACCCTGGGCAGACCAGTCGAAATAGGGGCTGCGCCAGGCTTCGACCAGTGGGCGGCGCGGCCATGGCGGTACAGAACACCGCTCGGCGGGCAGTGAGAGCAGTGAGAGCAGTGCGGCGACCGCCGGGTTTTGCGCCAGCGGCAGCCCGCCGACGATGCGCAAGGGGATGCCAAACTCGGCGGCGGTTTCTTCGAGAAAGGGGCGGTACGGTTCCAGGCTGCGCGCCATGACGGCCACATCCGACAGCGCCAGGCCGTCACGCACGATGCGGGCTTTGATCCAGCGCAGGGCGGCGCGGGCTTCGACGGCGCGGGTTTGGGCTTCCACGAAATAGACTTCGGAAGGCTCAGAGCCTTCCGAAGTCTTGGCAGGCTCGAACAGGTTGGCTTCGAGGTGGGCGAGGGCAGGGGCAAGGAACGGTTTGACGGGGAGCGTCTCGACTTGATGAAGATCGAGGGCAGCCGCGAGGGCCTGCCGGGCGCGGTGGAAGCGGCGGTGAGCGGAGCGCGCGGGGCGGTTGGCATCGCCGGTGAGGGTGATCAGCGTCTCGCGGGCGCGGGGGGCCAGCAGGGCGAGCACCCCCAATTGGGTGGGATTGAATTCGTCGAAGCCGGTCACCACCAGCAGGCGCAGGTCGCGCCCCAAGGTTGGATTCTCATCCAGGGCAATCGCCGCCAGCCAGCCGCGGCCTTCCGGGTCAGCCCAATTTTCCTTTTGCAGCCAATCCTGATAGGCGGTGTAGACGGCAGACAATTCACGTAAGTGCGGCCCGCCATCGCCGGGCGCGTGCAGGGGCGACCCGCCATTGCTGAGGGCTGAGTCCGCCGGGGAAGAGCGGGTTGCCCCTCCAACCGCGTCCGCAAAATCCTCCGGGAAGACGCGGGCGCGTTTCAATTCCTGGATGGCGTTGCGCAGGGCGATGACGAAGCCGGGACGGGCGCGCAAAGCGGCGTAGTGGCGCATGACGCCGCGCGCACACAGATCATCCACGATGGCGCGCAGCAGGCGGATTTGCACGGGACCGAGCAGAGCGGGAATGGGTTTCCCGGCGCGGGCTAAAATATCGGCGTAGAGTGTGTAAAAGGTGACGATCTCCACCCCCAGCGCGCCGCCGGCCTCGGCCAACCGGCGGCGAAAATCGGCGGCTTGCAGTTGGTTGGGAACGATGACGAGGCTGGCGGCCAGCGGGTCGGCGGCCTTCGACTGGGCGATGCGCTGGATGACGTGGGCGGTTTTGCCGGAGCCGGCGGGGGAGAGGAGAAGGGTGGGCATCAGAAAAGATCAGTTACAACCCTACCTTTACAACCTGCTCCCGCGCCAGATCCAGCAGATCGCGCACGGCGGCGGCCAGGGTTTCGCCGGTTTGCAGGGAGGGCGGTGGAGCTTCGTCGCCGGGTTCGGGGGGCGCGGTCAGCTCACGGACACGCGCCAGCCGGGAGGCCAGCTCGTCGGACAGGCGGCCGGGTTCCACCAAATCGGCGTGGATGCGGCGCGGCGAGGGCAAGTCGGCGGCGGGATCGTGATCGTGATACAAGGCCAGGAGCGAGGTCAACCCCCAGCCCAGGCTCTCGCGGATCGGGCGCAGCATCTCTTCGGGGAAGCCGCCCTGGAGCACCACTTCGGCCAGGGCCAGGCGTTTTTCGGCGAAGGCCAGCCCTTCGTTGGCTTTCTTGCGCCGGGCGGCAAATGGGTCGCCGCGCTCGGGGCGGGGCATGGCGACAGCATGGAAGGCCTCTTCTTCGGGGCGGGCGGCAGGCGGCAGGAAGGCCAGCAGCGATTGGTAGCCCTCGGCTTCCATGAGGTGCAGGACAGGCAGGGACTCCACATAATGCTCGGAAAGCACCGTCTCGATCACGGGGCGTAGTTCGGCGGGCGCGCCGGTAACGACGACGAGGATGCCATCACCCACCGGGGCTTTGCGGACGACGAGCACTTTGCCGGGCAGGCGATCCAGCAGCAGGTCGGCGAAGCCTTTGAGGGTGGGGGCAGGGCGGGACGGCTCTGCGGGCAGCGCGGCATCCTCGGGGCCAGGAGCCGCCGCCGGTGCGAGATCGAGTTCCACTTCTGCCGGGGTCTTGAGCAGCTCGCCCAATTGTTTGAGCAATCCCTGGCCGGTGTCTTCGAAATGGATCGTGGCGGGGGCATCCTCCGCGCCGAAAACGCTGGCAAAGACGTTACGCTTGGCGGCCAGCGTATCCAACATGCGCTCTTCGATGGTGTCTTTGGCGATCAGGTTGATGACCTGCACCGAGGAGGGCTGGCCGTGACGGTGGGCGCGGGCGATGCGCTGTTCGAGCACGGCGGGGTTCCACGGCAGGTCGAGGTTGATCACCAGGCTGGCGGCTTGCAGGTTGAGGCCCACGCCGCCGGCGTCGGTGGAGAGGAAGACGCGGCAGGCGGGATCGTTGAAGAATTTTTCGATCAGCTCGCCGCGTTTGGCGGAGGGCACATCGCCGGTGAGCTTGACGTAGCCCAGGCCGACCCGCTGGATGATGGGTTCGGTGAGCGCCAGCATGTTGGCCCACTGGCTGAAGACAACGGCTTTGTGTCCGTTCGAGGCGATTTCTTCGGTGAGGATTTCTTCCAGCTCGCCGAGCTTGGGGCCGGTGCGCTCGCGGTCCTTGGGGGAGAGTTCTTTGTCGTGCAGGGCCAGGGCGTCGCAGATCAGGCGCATTTTGATCAGGCACAGCATGAGGATTTCGCGCTCTTTGGGGGTGAGCGGGCGGCGGTGGGCAATGGAGATCAGTTTGGCGAGGCTCTCTTTGTATTCGTTGTACACCTTCCACTGCGGATCGGTCATTTCGACAAAGAAGTTGTTGTCGGTGCGCGGCGGCAGGTCGGTGAGCACTTCGGCGCGGGTGCGGCGCAGCGAATACGGGGCGATGATGGCGCGCAGTTGATTCAGGTTCTTGTAGCCAAGCACTTTATACGAGCCGTTGGGACGCTGCTCCAGCTCGTAGAAACGGTCGTTGAAGTGCCACAGCGGGCCGAGGATGCGCGGGTCGAGGAACTGGAAGATCGAATACAACTCGTCAATGCGGTTTTCGAGCGGGGTGCCGGTGAGCACGAAGGCGTAGCGGCTGGGCAGACTCTTGACCATCTGGGCGGTCTTGGTGCGCCAGTTTTTGATACGCTGGGCTTCATCGAGGATGATGAGGTCAGGACGCAGCTTGAGCAGCTCGTCCAGATCGTGGCGCACCAGCTCGTAGTTGATGATCTTGAAGAAACCAGGCTCGCGGTATAACTTGCGGCGTTCGAGCAGGCCGCCCTGCACGATGGTAACGGGCAAAGAGGTGAAACGGCGGATTTCGCGCGCCCATTGGTGCTTGAGCGAGGCCGGGCAGATGATAACCGTCTTTTGGATGTCGCGCAGCTCTTTGAGCAGAGCCGCGGCGGCGATGGCCTGGACGGTTTTTCCCAGCCCCATGTCGTCGGCCAGCAAGGCGCGCCGCCCGAAGGCCAGGTGCATAGCGCCCTCCTCTTGGTAAGGATAAAGGCGGGTGGAGAGCACTTCCAGGCTGCGACGCCCGCGCTTCACCTGGTCAACGAACCATTCTCGTTGCTTGAAGATTTCCTGGCGGTCTTGCAGCAATTCCAGGTGTTGGCGCACGGCCTCATCCACCACAACCAGGACACGCTCGCGCGGCGGCAGCTTTTCGATGAGCGCCAGCAAGGTTGGCAAGGTTTGCGATGGCGCGCCGACCAGCATCCCGGATGGGTCGAAGTAGCGAATCAGCAGGTCACGGATGGGCGCCCGGTCGGGCAGCGGCAGCTCGACGCGCACGGTGATTTCCACACCGTAATGCAGGTAGATTTTGACGCCGCGTGGGCGCTGTTTGACAAGCTCACTCAGGCGGTCGGCGTATTCTTTCTTCAGGTGGATCAGCACCCCTTCGATGTGTTTGCAGGTGCCGATCAGGTTGGTCTTGTAATCGGGGCAGGTGCAGGTATTTTGCATCTCGTCGAGCGAGCGGATTTCCACCCGGTAGGCGCGCCCGGAAACAGATTTGACCTCGAACTGGCTGAAGAGCGGATGGCTGCCCTTGTTGGCAACCTTCAGGATTTCTTCCTGCGAACGCTGGCGGCGGCGCTCGATTTGTTCTTGTAAGTCAGTGGGCATGAGAGCCTCCAATTGGATATTTTCTAACGACAAACAAGCTACACATACAATTATACTATTGGCGCTTTGCCGCATCGAAAGTGGTATGCGGGAGAAATGCTGAATCGCCGGACTCATGCTAGAATCCGAGCCATGACATCCATTCCCTGGGGCGAACGCGCCCTCTCCTATGCTCAAACTATAACCAAAACCGGGCGCGGCTCGGCCACCCGCGCCGAGACCGAGGCCGCCGAAACCGTTCGCCAGCAGCTTGCCAGACTCGGTGTGACCGATGTTCGCACCCAGCCGTTCGACGGTCAGCGTTCCGATTATCTGTTCCTCGCGCTGGCCTTCGGGTTCGTTCTGCTCGGCCACGCCGCGTATTGGCTCTTGCGCGCCCCATTCGGCGTGTGGGTTGAGATCATACTGTCCACGCTGGCGTTCGGCTTTGGCGGGTATCTCCTGTGGCGCAAATACACCTATCGCCGTTTCCCCTTTCAGGAGGCCCTCCCCCACGGGCCGAGTCAAAACGTACTGGCGGTGCTGCCCCCCGCGGCCGAGACTCGCCGCCGCATCGTCTTCGTCGGCCATCTCGACAGCCATCGCGCCGCATGGTGGTATGCTACCGACGCGCTGACAGTCTTCTATTTGCTTTCGACCCCGGCGGTGATGGCGGGCATCATCCTGTCTCCTGCTTTATATGCGCTGGCCGGGCTGGCGCACCTGCCAGCGCTGGCCTGGGCGGCGCTGCCCTTCGCCGCGCTGCATTTTATCGCCTGGTTCACGGGCGTCACCGCCGACCTGGGGCCGTATTCCCCCGGAGCGAACGACAATGCTTCGGCGGTGGGAACGTTATTGGCCCTGGCCGAGCGCCTGCGTGAAGAGCCGCTCCAGCACACCGAAGTCTGGCTGGCTTTCACGGGATGCGAGGAGACCGGCGCAGAGGGGATGTCGGCGCTGCTCGATGAGTACGGCGAAACGCTGCGTGAGGCGCTGTTTGTGGACTTCGAAATGGTAGGGATCGGCGACGAGCTGGTTTACCTGCAAGCGGAGGGGATCGTGCGCCGCAAGCGCATCTCACCCGAGGTAGAACGGCTGCTCCGGGAAGCCGCGCCCCCCGATTCGCTCCACCCGCTGGGGATCGCTGGCCTGGGCGCGCTGACCGAGATGGGCGTCGTGTTGGAGCGCGGCCTGAAGGGGGTGTGCATCCTGGGAAGGCAGAGCGGGAAGCGGCTATTCCCCGAGTGGCACCGCCTCACCGATACCGCCAGCCGCCTCCAGCCAGAATCGCTGGCGCGGGCGCACGCCTTGGGGTGGGCAATCCTTCAGAAAATAGAGGACGGGCAGCTATAAGCTGCCCATCGTTGGTTTCCAGATAATTTTATCCTTTCGACTCTTCCGGCGTGAGCATGAAAGTGGCCAGATTTTGAGGTATGTGGGCGGTGTAGCCGCCCACACACCCCAAAATCTGGCTATTCTTCACATCACCTCACATCCAATTCCACCCAGCCTGAGAACGCCTCGCCGGGGCCGTAGATATCTTCCTTGCCATTATTGTCTCCATCGTAGCCGTCGGTGACACCCTCGGACAGGCTGAGGCTGAATTCGATGCGATGAACGCCTTTGGAGAGCGGGGGTAGAGGCAAATTCCACATGATAGCATTTCCGTTCTGATAAGGCATCACCGCTCCCCAATACTCTTTCAGCCCGTAGAACTCTTGCCCGTCAATCGAAATCGTAATGTCGGCGTAATCGGCGAATAATTGGGCTTGCGCTGCCGTGACCGTGCCCCAGGTAAAGTTCAAGTATGCGGGTTGGTCAAGCGACCAGCGCAGCTTGCTCTCCGACATAGGATATACCGGCATAAAGGCTGGCTGCTCCAGATTGCAGACTGAGTAATCGTCGAAGCGCGCCTCCAACCCGGCGGTTTCATTGCTCCAGGCAATCAGCCCAGACGCACGATCTCCCAGGTTGTGAGTGTCGTAAATCGCAGAAGTCAGTGGGAACCCATTGCCGTACACGGCAATCATTTCCCCGCTGCGAACGACTTGCAGATGATTGGTGTAATAATCGGTACCCAGCAAGAAGGACTCCCGGAAATCAATCAACGCAATCCATTCGTCGCTGGAAGTGTGGCGGTATAACCCCCAATTGCCATAGGGATCAATGGCGAAGGTAAAGAAATTGTCGTTCGAATCTGCGCCAAAAGCCAGCCCATAGGCCCCGCTTCCATCGGCGACCCTACGGACATCTACTTCATAAACGGCGTCGGATGATTCGTAATCATCGAGAGACCAAATCCAGCTATCAGCCTCTTTCATTTCCAGGCTGAACTCGCCCAGCACGACGCCCGCACTGCCGAAGGATTCGTCGAAGACGCCGAAATCACCGGCGTCAGAGAAATCATTGGTGCGCCGCGACCCGCAGGTAATCGGCTCGAGGGGCGGGGGCAGCGTCAGGCCGCCGATCGCTTCGGTGGGGGCGGGCTGCCCTGCGCCGCCAGTGGCTTCGGTCGGCGCGGGCTGGATTTCACCGCTGAGCAGCGGCTCCAGGTCAATCGCGAAACCGCCTGGGAAGTGCATGGTGAATGATTGCGAGCTTTTTGGCACCGAGAAAACCCAGGTGGCGTTTCCGGGGATGCTGCCGATGGTAATCGAGGTCGTGCCTGAGTAGCGTGTATTGCCATCTTCGTCAACGACCCACAAACTGCCAGCGCTATTCCAGTCGAAGATGTCGAATGTATTGTCAGTGAAGACCATCGCATCCACGACCAGCAGCGTTTCGCCGGGATTAGGGTAGACTGGATCAGAGCCGGAAGTATAGACATCTTGCAGTTTGACCGCAATCAGTTGAAGCTCGACGCCGTCAGCCGTGATGTGGGTGGTTATCCCCAAAATCTGCCGCTGAGTGGGTGTCGGCGTCAGCGTGATGGTGGGCGTGCGGGTGGGTGTCGCCGTGTTGGTGGGTGTGGCCGTGGGCGACGCGGTAGCAGTGGGGGTCGGCGTGAGGGTTGGGGTGGCGGTGGAAGTTCTGGTAACAGTGGGAGTAGCCGAAGCCAGCAGCGCGGCCAGGGGCGGAATTTGCTCACGAAAGAGCCAGCCGCCCGCTGCGACGACGACACAGCACAGACAGGCCAGTATCAACACTACAACCACCCCAATCAGCCAGACAGATAACTTTTTGGTTTCCATAGACGCTCCTTAGATTATTACAGACAGGCAAACCCCTTCAATCCCCCTGCCCTGCCAGAATGATTCAGATTTTGATTCGTGCTCATGCAAGGCGCTAAAGCGCCTACTACAAGCGAGGCATCAATATCTTATTCTAGCACGAAGCGTTACAGCCGGCCTTACATCTGGCGCGCAATCAAACCCCGGTGAACAAATCCCGCTCGCGTTTACCCCCATTCGGAACCGGGTAAGCCCGCATGAATTGGTCGGTGCCGCCGCCGATCTGCCGCATTATCCAGCTTATTGGCCCATTGCGGGGCACGCCGCCCCCCAACTGGCTTTCGTGACAGGCTGAAGCATCGTTTTTCTTGTCCAACACGCTGCGATAATTGATCGTGGCGTGGATGGGAAAATTCCCGTCGCGAACCAAATCAACCAAGTCAATGTCGCCATTTCGGCCAAACTTGTGAGGATCGCGCCCGAAGAGCGGCAAGACAGCCACCCCGAATTTCAGCAGCCCCTTGGGAATCACGTGAAAGTAGAGTTTCTTCGGCTGAAAGGGGGGCAGATCATCCGAAAAGCTGGCGTCGCCCGCCAGGTGGAAAGCGCGCACGGTGGCCTGGTGGCAGGCGATGTGATCGGGATGTTTGTACCCGCCGATGGGATCGAAGGTCAGCACCACCTCCGGGCGCAGTTCGCGGATGAGATGGGCGACCTTAGCCGCCACGGTCTCGATGGGCTGCGCCGCCAGCGCGTTGGGATGGCTGTTATCGGCCGAGCCGGGCATCCCCGAGTCGCGGTAGCCGAGAAAATGAACGCCCTTCAAACCGAGCACCCCGGCCGCACAGCGCAGCTCGGATTCGCGCCGCTCGGCGATAGACTTGAAGCCTTCCAGGCAGTCCTCGTCCATCGAGCCGACCTCGCCGCGTGTGGCGCACGCCAGATGAACCGATACGCCGCGCTGCGCGTACAGCGCCAGTGTGCCGCCCATGCCAAAAGACTCATCGTCGGGATGAGCAAGAACGGAAAGGAGTGTGAATGTATCGTTAGCCATATATACCTCGAAAAACGTAAAGCGTAAAACGTAATCCGTAAAGAGCACCTTACGTTTTACGTGTTTACTTTTTTACGCATCATGCTCCCAGCACTGCCTTGGCCCGCTCCCACCCGGCTTTGAGCGAGCGTTGCACTGATAACTGAGAGAAATCCAGCGGGTCGCCCAGCGGGGACTCTGGTTCGATAACTTTGCACTCGTAATATTTGTAGGGCTTGCCGTTGGCCGGATTGTGCAAAATCACTCCCTGCTCGGCAGCCTCTTTCACCAACGCGTTGATGCGGATGAACTCGTTCACGTCGCCGCGGAACAACTCGTTGACCAGAATATCCGACGTGCGCAGGCCGATCTTGAGGAGATTCTTCGTCGCATCGGGCTGGGGGGCCAATTGCTCGGTATCGCAGTTAATGACGATGATCTCATCCGGCTCCGAGGCGAGCACATCCCCCAACGGGCTGACGTTGCGCACCCCGCCATCCACCATGCCGGGGTATTCGGGCGAGACTTCCACCGGCGACCATATAATGGGGATGACGGTCGAAGCCAGCACCGCCTCGAGGAAGTTGGGCATATCCGGGGTGAATTGGGTGTACTCGCCGGAAACGAGCGAGACCGAGCCGATGCGCAAATCGGCTTTGATCTTGCCTGGCTCGTATTCCTGGATCAACATGCGGCGCAGCGGCTCATTGCCATAGAACGACTTGGCCCCAAAGAGAATCTTGATCACCGACCACACATTGAACCCGCCGGTATAAACCTGGTCATTGGAGATGGTATTCCAGACTTCGTACAACCGGTCGTATTTCTCCATCCCCAGCATGACGCCGTTCAGCGCGCCGACCGACACCCCAGCGATAATATCCCATTGGTAGCCCTTCACTTCACGGGCATATTTCTCTGCAGCGCATTCGAAAGCGCCCTTCGCGCCGCCGCCGCTCAAAATCAGAGCCGTCTTCTTGGACATAAGACCTCCCTGGGTGAGTAAACAAGTAGACAAGTAAACAAGTAAACAAGTAAACAAGTAAACAAGAACTGTCAGCTTCGTATACCGGTGTACCTGTTTACTTATTTACTTACCCACCATTTTACCAGCCAACTCAATACACCGGCAGTTTCGGGTCCACCTCCCGCGCCCAGGAATTGATGCCGCCGCGCAAGTTCTTTACCTTGCGGAAACCGGCGCTGACCAGCAGCTCCAGGGCACGCGCCGAGCGCGAGCCGGCTTTACAAAAGACGACCATCTCCTGGGCGCTGTCCAGCTCCGACAGGCGCGACGCCAACTGCCCCAGGGGGAACAACTCTGCCCCTTCGATGCGGGAAATCTCCAGCTCATGGGGTTCGCGTACGTCCACCAGCCGGATGGGGATGCCGCTCCCCAGGCGGGCAGCCAGCTCGGGGGCGGAGATGTCCCATCCGGCTCCGGCAGACCCTTCATCGTGGTCGAATCCGGGGACGCCGCAGAACTCGAAGTAATCAATCAGCCCGGTGATCTCCGGGGTCGGCCCGCACACTTTGCAGTGCGGGTTTTTCTTCAGCTTGACATACTCGAAAGTCATGTCGAGGGCGTTGTACAGCATCAACCGCCCGATGAGCGGCTCGCCGACGCCGAGGATGAGCTTGAGCGTTTCGGTGGCCTGGATGGCGCCGATGACGCCCGGCAGCACGCCGAACACGCCGCCTTCGGCGCAGGATGGCACCAGCCCGGGCGGCGGCGGTTCGGGGAATAAGCAGCGATAGCACGGGCCGCGTGTGGCGTCGAATACGCTGGCCTGCCCCTCGAAACGGAAGATAGAGCCGTAGACGTTGGGTTTTCCGGTGAGCACAGCCAGGTCATTCGACAGGTAGCGGGTGGGGAAGTTGTCGGTGCCGTCCACGATGATGTCATAGCCTTCAGCTATACGCATGGCGTTGGCAGAGGTGAACGGCTCGTTGTAGCTATCCACCTGGATGTCGGGGTTGAGATCGAGCATCCGCTGGCGGGCGGATTCGACCTTGAGCGTATTCACCCCCGATGTGCCGTGGATGATCTGCCGCTGAAGGTTGGAGTAATCCACCACATCGAAGTCCACCACCCCGATGTGGCCGACGCCGGCGGCGGCGAGGTAAAGCAAGAGGGGCGATCCCAGCCCCCCGGTGCCGATGACCAGCACGGAGGCGGCCTTCAGCTTGCGCTGCCCCTCCAGCCCGACTTCGGGGATCAGTAAATGGCGCGAGTAACGCAATATTTCTTCGTGTGAGAGAGTGGGGAACATGATTTTCTCGTGTGCAAAATCGCAAAACGTGGAACGGAAACACGTAAACACGTAAAACGTAAACACGTAAGGTGTTCTTTACGGATTACGGATTACGTTTTACTTTGACGCTTTACGTTTCACGCATCACAACCTCCAGCAATGCTGGGTATCAACAACAGCTTGTCGCCATCGCTCAACGGCGTTTCAAGTCCTTGCAAATCTTTGATGTTGTTCTCGCCGACGAACAGGTTGACAAACGGGCGGAGCTGGCCTTCGCCATTATACAAGTATTGGCGCATTGTGGGGAATTGGGCAACCAGACTCTGCATTGCATCGCCGACTGTGACGCCCTGTACGAGTACTTCGGCCAGGCCGTTGGTATAAGTACGGAGGGGAGTGGGAATTTTGAGTGCGGGCATGTTCTATTCTTTCAAAGGATAATGGCGAAGGTTGCAAGTCGCAGGTTGAAGATTGACCGATGGATATTCTAACCTTCAACCTGCCAACTTTCAACCTGCAACCGAATTAGCACCCGGAGCGCTCGACGACCGTCTCGCAGGTCGAAGCGGGGATGATCTCGACCGAGCCGGCCATTTTGAACGGCTGCATGAAGTTCTCGATATTGGCCGGGTTGTCGGAGTCCACGATGAGCACAAACGTGTGCTTTCCGTCGAGGACGGCATCGCCGTGGATATTGACGCCGAACTTGCGGGCGTTCATTGGGCTGATATGGGTGAGCAGCATCGCGCCCATCTGCGGGTCTTTGGCCGGGCAGGTCTCAGCGCTGTGCTCGTGTTTGACGTAGTAGAGGGACATTTTTTACTCCTATGGTTTTGCCAATCATCAGTGATCAGTGATCAGTTATCAGTTATCAGTTATCAGTGACTAGCACATTGGTTACTGTTCACTGTTCACTGATTACTGATGACTGATAACTTGAATTATTTCTTCGACAAATGCCGCGCGATCATCGGAAAGCCGCCATGAAAGGGATTCGACAGCCTGACCGTGGTGAACGCTGGTGATGATGTACGAGAACCAGGGCATAGCCCATTCCCGGTCGAACTCGGAGGGTCGGTTGGGGTGGTCCGGGTGGGAGTGGAAAATCCCGAGCAGTTCCAGCCCCTGGCGATCGGCTTCCAGTTCGCCTTTCAGGTAATCGGCGGCGGTGAGCAGGTAGCGGTTGTGCCGGGCGGCATCTTCACGGGCGTTGGTCAATCCAAGGATGGATACCACCCGCCTGCGGCCAGGATCACTTTTTCCCAGCAGGAAACCAGCTCCCTCCTCGGGGTAGGCCTCCTCGCCGTGAGCGTGGATCGCTTTCAAGGTTTGATCATCAATTTCGAGAGTCATAATAAAATCCTGACCGTAGACCGTGGACGGATGACGGCCAACGGTCTACCGTCATCGGCCTGATTCCCAGAGCGCTTTATCGCTCAGGTATTTGTACCCGGCATCCGGGAAGACCGTCACCACCACGCCTTCGTCCAACTCCGAGGCAACCTGCATGGCCGCCCAGGCCGACGCGCCCGAGGAGATGCCCACGAAATAGCCCTCCTCACGCGCCAGCCGCCGCATCATCTCATGTGCGGCCTCGGTTTCCACTTCCAACGTGCGGTCGGGCAGGCTGGGATCGTAGATGCCCGGCTTGATCGCCGATGCGATGTGCTTCAGCCCTTCCAGCCCGTGGAAAGCTGTGTCGGGCTGTACAGCGATGATCTGGATTGCGGGATTATAGGTGCGGAAGTAGCGCGCCACGCCAGTGAGGGTACCCGATGTGCCCAGCCCGGCGACGAAATGCGTCACGCCGCAATCGGTTTGCTGGACGATCTCGGGACCGGTAGTGAAGTAATGCGCCTGCCAGTTAGCGGGGTTATCGTACTGATTGGCGTAGAAAAATCGTTCGGGAAATTCAGCGGCGAGCTGGCGGGCTTTGCGGATAGCCCCATCGGAGCCTTCCAGCGGGTCGGTCAGGATGATCTCTGCGCCGAGGGCTTCGAGAATGGCAAGGCGCTCCGGGCTGGCGTTGGAAGGCACGGCCAGCGTCACCGGCACCCCCAGCACGTTGCCGAAGGTGGCGTAGGCGATGCCCATATTGCCGGAGGTCGAGTCGAGCAGGCGCTTGCCGGGGGTCAGCGACCCATCGGCCAGGGCGGTGCGCAGGATGTTGAGCGCCGGGCGGTCTTTGATCGAGCCTCCAGGGTTGAACCATTCGGCTTTGGCAAAGACCTGCACCGAGGGCTTCAACCCGGCTCCGATGCGGGTCAGCGGCAGGAGCGGGGTGTTACCCACCGCGGCTTCGAGCGGCGTGGGTTGATAGGGATACGGCTTCACCGGGAGATTGGCGATCCGAAAACGGATCTCAGCCGGCTGGGTCAAAATTGTTTGTGTAGTTGTCGAAATCATCAGGCTTTCTCCGGGGAAACGGCAGCCGTTATATTGCATTTCCGATCTGCTGTTCCCTGAACCAAAACGGCCAACAGGTAAACAAAAAGGGCGGCGTCAGTGCGCTCGCTAAACGAACATTCTGTTTAGCGGGGTCGCGGCCACCCTTATCGTCAGTCTGTTGACCGTCCGGCGTACCGGAGAGTTATCTTGACGAGACGGGTGGTTGCGCTCCCCGCCTCAGACACATGCAGGTAAACATTAGCCAAAGCTCCATCAGTGAGTGAATTATTATGACAAATTTAGTAGTAATTATAGACAAAGTTGTGGATTTGTCAAGGGACGCGAGGGGGTTATTTCTAAATACTTCTTGACAGAGGCATTAAAAAGGACTAAGATTATCATAATTGGACAATTAACATCCAATTACCTTGGGGTATAAAAGTTTCCTTTGACCCCGCCATCAATTTACCAGCATTTCTCGACATGAAACTCGCGCCAGCAGAGTTATCCCCGAAAATTGCACGAATACACGATTGATCTGCTTGCCAAAATCCAATTTCAGTAATCACGAATCTGTTCGTAGTATGCGCTTTAGCGCTTTTACCTGCGCTAAAGCGCGCGCGACAAGCCTGAACTTGTGATTCACTGAATTGGTTTTCGTGGGTCATTTGCGGGTGATTTTGATTTCACGCTGAGAACTGCCGCAAACCAAACCATTTCTGACATTGTGAAGGAGGAATCCTATGACAACTCGTAAACGATCAACGCGCATGATCTTTCTCATCCCGGCGGTTGTTCTTGCGTTCATCGCAATTGGCCTTATCACGGGCCTGCCGCGGGCAGCGACTGATCCTGGCGCGGCTCAATTGGCGATAGATCCACCCGTCGTCCAGGCGGCTGGCACACCCGAAGGCGGCGCTGCGCCCGATGCACCGTGCGCCGGCGGCCCAGTGATTGACGGGGTCACCCTCGACGAATGTTTTATCGAAACGTTCATGGTCGGCGGCGCTTCGAAAAGCATTCGGGTGTGGTATACCAACAACCCCATTACAGCTACCCGCATCGTGGATGGCAACCCGGTGACGCTGATGCACTGGATTGACACCGACGCCCAGGCTCAGCAAGTGGCCGCCTGGGGGCGAGAAGCGTGGCAGCGCTACTGGGAAATTTTCGGCCACCATCCCTACGATACCGGCTGCGGCGACCGCATCAACGTCCAGATGGAAGACGGCATCGGTTGGTCGGGCATCGCCTATTGGGCGTCCTCCGGGAGCTGCCGGATCGGGATCGATTCACCCACCATCCGCGGCGGCGGGGGACAGTGGACGGTCTATCACGAGTTCCAGCACTATCTCCAATATTCTTATGACAGTGGTTGCTACGCTTTCCTGCAAGCCAATTATGACAGCGGTTCTGCCGCCGGCGACGCCGAGTTCGTGGAAGGCTACGCCGACCTGGGGGCCGACGCGGTAGATGCCACCCTGGATGCAGTGGGCTACGGGGGTAATATTTACAACCCTGTTACGAGCATGTACGACAAATCCTACGGCAATATTTTCAACAAATACTTCATCGAACAGCTCGGCGTGCTGTGGACACCCGCTGATCCGCACCATCACATGGACGCGCTTGCCCACCACTACGAAGCCTGCGATGTCGCCGACACGCTCTACGTGATGAACACCCTGATCCCATCCTTGAAGCCTGGCGTGTCGGAAGAGCAGTTCTTCGTCAACTTCTTCGCCGCCAACTGGGCCAAGAATTGGGCCAATGCAACCACGCAGCCCGAGCTGGTCTACACTGACGACAATGGCAATCCCTACGGCGCGGTCCCGCTGGCGCAGGATGTCACCCTGTCTGGGCCGCAAAGCTGGAACGGTGAGACCACGCCCGATGATTGGGCAGGCAAATACTATCAGGTGAAGCCGCAGGCGAGCTGCGCTTACGTCTCCGCTAAAGTGGACGGCGCGGCGGGCGCACACCTGGGCATCAACTTGATGGCCGCCGACACGTTTGGGTCTACCAGCGTTCTCCGCTCAGCCTGGATCGGCGAAGACTTTGCCCGCACGTTTGCCGGTTTTGGCGTTTATGACCGTATCGTGGCCTCGGTCAATGCCTTTGCCACGAGCTACACATACGATGTCAGCTTCGATTGCGTCACCCCCGCGCTGGATATCCTCGAGCCGCGCCAGACCAACTTCGCCATGGTGGGCGAGCCTGCCAGCCCGATTGCATTCCTGTCGCGCTTCAAAGTCACCAGCGGCGGCGCGCCGGTGCGGGGGCTGCTGGCCTCCTCCTTCTCTGCCAACGCCGAGGGCGATCCGATCACCTTCGTCAACGGGTCTTTCCAGGAAGTTGGCGAAGAATACTGGGCGATTATGCTGCCGCCTACCAAGACGGTCGGCACCACCTTCGTGGATCTGACAATCTGCCTGGACGGCGCACTGTGCGACACCGAGAACAACGCGCTGCTGTACGTCAATCCGGGCAATACAGATTTTGCCCTGGTCTTCGATGGCTCTGGCTCGATGGCGACGGAAGACATCGTTGGTGAAGGCACCCGGCTGGTGAATGCGCAGAAAGCCGGAACTGTCATGGCCGACCTGCTGCGCACGGGCGACCGGATTTTGGTCACCTCGTTCTCGGGGATTGACAATCCCCCCGGCTGCGGTCTGCCCGGCGGGGATGGCAACTGCCCGCTCGACATCCAGACTCACCTGCCGCGCACCGATGTGGTGACGCCCGGCACAATCGCCGTCGTCAAAACGGCGATCAATGCCGTCACCGCTCGTGCGTGGACGCCCATCGCCGCGGGGCTGGTTGACGCCAAAAACCAGCTTTTAGCCGGGCCTGCCAACACCAACCCCAAGCACATTGTTCTGCTCAGCGACGGCGAAGAAAATGTCAACCCGTTATACGCTACGGTGCAGGCTGAATTGATCGCTTCAGGAGTGGTCATTGACACCGTGGGCTTCTCCGGCGAGTCACCGGCCGCCCTGCTGGCGCAGATCGCCGCCGATACCGGCGGGACTTTCACCTTTGTACCGACCACCGGCGGGACGCGTGCCCCGGTCAGCCAGGATCAAATCAATACTTTGTTGAGTATGGGGCTGCCGCCGCAGTTCGTGGATCGCGTCACCGCTGAGCTGCTGCCCGGACCCCTGGGTCTCGACAACGTTTACGATTACCTGGATACCAAAAACCAGGGCGCGGCGCGGCTATTCCACACCAACAATATCTCAGTCCCAGATGGCGAGTGGCGCTACGCTTCCCAATACGTTGACGATAGCGTCAATGTGCTGCGGCTGGTCACAGCCAGCAAGCAGGAGGATTACGAAGGCTGCTCCTTCTCGATTCGGAATGTCGAAGTGCTGCCGCCGGGCGCTGATCCCCAGCAAGGATGGATCCCCATCAGCCCGCCGCGCAATCCCCCTGCCAATTGGGACATTCGCAATTCCGTTTTTGATGATGTCCTCATCGTCACCGCCCCCGACCCCGGCGTCTGGCAGATGCGTACCATGCACACCTTCTGCATCCCCCGCTCGGGCGACGCCCCTGCAGCCGGCCCCTACGACGTGATGATGAACGGCTCGGCGGAAACGAACATCGTCCTGCAAGGCCGCTTCCTATTCCCCATCGTCAACAACCAGGGCATGGCGGGCGATATCGTGCCTATCGTCGGTGTGCTGCTCGACCGCACCGGCGCGATTCCCGGGGCTGGCATGCTCGCCATCATCGAAAAACCCGGTACAACCGATTTCTTGTTCCTTTTCGATGATGGTCTCAATGCCGACGTTCAGGCCGGAGATGGTATCTACACCAACCTTTACAGCCTGACAAACGTTGGCGGCTCGTACAACGTACGGCTGTTCGCTTTCTGGCAGGATGCTTCCCTCAACTTCCTGACCCGCGAATGGTACGGCGGTTTTTGGATCAACGGCCCTGATGCCAATGATCTGGACCAAGACGGTATGCCCGACCCGTGGGAGCTGCGCTGCAAGCTGGATACGACTCGGGATGACGCCCTGGAGGATCCTGACCGAGATGGATTAAACAGTCTCCAGGAATTCCAGTACGGTACACTGCCCTGCCGCGCCGATACCGACCGGGGCGGCGAGCGCGATGGCTCGGAAGTCCTCGGGGGGCGCAACCCTCTCTGGCCGCGCGACGATCTGGTCAGCCCGATTGGCCACTTCACCATCCAGGGTCTCAACCAATTGCTGCTCATCCGGTGGACGCCGCCGGTAACTTACACGACGATGATCCTGTACCTATCCACCGATCCCGATGCATTGGGGCTGGGCACAGATATTGGCAATAGTGGCCAGTTCACGATGACAGGCGTGGTCAACGATCAAACATACTACGCGGTGCTGGCGCCTGCCTTCGACAACGCCATGGGGGATTACACCGAGCAGGTGGCGGTGACGCCCAAAGAGGATCCTGACCCGCCATCGGGGGCGATGCTGATCAACGACGGCGCTCCCACAACGGCTTCGGCGTTCGTCACGCTCGATATCAGCTCGAGCGACACGCCGCTGCCCGGCGCGGCCGAATCGGCCAACGCCCACCTGGGAGGCCTGCTGGCATTGAAGTACAACACGATCAGTGGAGGCGTGGAGATGCGCATCTCCAACGATCCAGGCTTCGAGGGGGCAGTTTGGGAACCGTTGGCGATGCAAAAATCCTGGGTGCTGGGAGGCGCCCCCGGGCAAATCTACCGGGTGTACATCCAATTCCGGGATGCGGCAGGCAACGAGTCGTTCATTGTGTATGACGACATCTTCTATGCGCCGAAGATTTACCTGCCAATTGTCATCCGATAGGAAATGAGATGGGGGAGGGCGGAGGCGTCAATGCGCCAACCGCCCTCCCCCTATCCCCTGTCCCTTAATAGGGATAGGGGATAGGGGTGAGCCGCCATCTTCGATCACCGGCGGGAGATTTCCTTGACCGGCCGGCTGCTCCGGGGCAATGAGCGCATCCGGATGTTTTCCCCAAACCCGAACGCCGCCGTAAGCCCATAGCCCGCTGCATAGATAAAAATAAACGGCGCTAAAAGCGGCGCTTCGCGGACGGCGATGATCCCCGTCGCCAGCGCATACAGCGCCAAAGCCGCTTCTACCCAGGCGGCCCAGTCTACAGACAGGGCATAGTCACTCTTTTTCTGATCCGCTGAAGAGAATTTCGGGGTGCGCACGAAGGCGCTCTGCCGCCCAATCAGCGCTTCCCAGATCGCGGCCGAATTATTGACTGCCAGCCCAATTCCAACCAGAAATAGGACCGGGTAATTGATCCAGCGCTTGAGCCAGGGGCGCCCCAGGCGAATCTGGCTCCACAAAACCATCAACGGGGGGATAAAGGCGGCCAATCCCAGCACAGCCCAATTCAGGGGAGTGTACCCGTGCAGGAGCGTGACCGGCAGGCTCAACAACAACGAGACCAGCATCAACGGTGAGGCGATGTACCCCGAGAGGTGCAGCAATCCTTCGATCTTGCGAAAGATCGTCTCCTTTGAGGTGATGAGTTTCCAGCCTGTTTTGAGTAAAACCTGGGTGGCCCCCTTGGCCCAGCGGAACTGCTGTTGTTTGAAGGCAAGAATAGAACCCGGAAGCTCAGCCGGAACCGCGATGTCCGGGCAGTAACCGATGCGCCAGCCTCGAAGCTGGAGCCGGTAAGATAGATCAGTATCTTCGACGAGCGTGTCGTACTGCCAGCCCCCGGCGTCCTCGATGCAGGCCCGCCGCAGAATCCCGGCGCTCCCGTTGAAATTCATGGTCAAACCGCTGCGGCTGCGGGCAATCTGATCCACCGAGAAGTGCAAATCGAGAGCCAACGCCACCACCCGGGTAAGGATGTTCTGCTCGGGGTTCAAATGCTCCCAACGGGCCTGGACAACGCCTAACTTGGGGTCAGCGCGAAATTCGGGGATCATCCGCCGCAGGTAATCCCGGGGCGGGATGAAATCAGCATCGAAGACGACGATGAACTCGCCCGGCGCGGCTGCCATTCCCATTTCCAACGCCCCTGCTTTATAACCGGCGCGCTCATCGCGATGGATGTATTCGATTGGGCAGCCGCTGGCGCGGTGACGAGCCACGCTGGTTTTCGTCAACGCGGCAGTATCATCAGTCGAGTCGTCCAATACCTGAATAAGCAGGCGGGAGCGGGGGTAATCCATCGCCGCAGCAGCATCAATCAACCGCTCGACAACGTACCGCTCGTTGAACACCGGCAACTGCACCGATACGGTCGGCCATTCGGATTCTGACGCGTAGGGCTGCGCCGGAGGCCGGGGATGCCGATGCCATACGGCCAACAGCAGCAGCAACAGCGCGTTGAAGCTGACCATTGCCAGCAAAACGTTGGTAATGGCATAAAGCCAGCTCAAGACGAACAAGATTTGCCGTTCCATATCACTGCCTTTTCAAGAACGATCTCCCCGCGAGCCATTCGCGGGGAGATCGTCTTTTCATTGGCCGGCGATTGTCAGGCCCAATAGAGGCGTTTTGACTGTGCTCAGCGCGCCTTTTCCAGAGGTTACGGCTCCTGCTTATCGCCAGAGCCGATGCCCAACGGCTGCCATTTCTTCTCGTCTTTCAACCGGTGCTGGATGCCGTGGCGATTATGGGTCTCATCGAAGCCTTCCGGCTTGATGAACATCGCATCGCCGTCGAGCAATCCCATCACACCGGTCTGACCCGGCTCGAGGCGTTTGGCGCCTTTGTACTTGGCGGCCATCGCCGGGGTGTAGTCGGTGGGTTCTTCGTAGGTTGTGACGTAGCCCTCGAAGTTGCGTAGAACGATCTTGTGATCTGACATACTGAGCAGGTAATTGGGCATCAGCGGGATTTTGCCGCCGCCGCCGGGGGCGTCCACCACAAAAGTGGGAACCGCGTAACCCGACGTGTGACCGCGCAGCCCCTCCATGATCTCGATGCCTTTGGCCACCGGCGTACGGAAGTGCCCGGCGCCCTCCACCAGATCGCACTGGTACAGGTAATATGGGCGCACACGGATGCGCACCAAATCCTGCACAAGCTGGCGCTGGATGTGGACGTTGTCATTGACGCCTGCCAGCAGCACGGCCTGGTTGCCCAGCGGGACGCCGGCCCTGGTCAGCTTGTCGCAGGCTTCCGCCAGCTCTTTAGTGATCTCATTGGAGTGGTTGACATGAATATTCATCCACAGCGGGTGATATTTTTGCAGCATGTCGCACAGCTCGTCGGTGACGCGCATGGGCATGAAAACGGGTACGCGCGAGCCGATGCGAATGATCTCGATGTGCGGGATTTCGCGCAGCCGGGAGAGAATCTCCTCCAGGATTTTGGGAGCCAGCACCAGCGGGTCACCGCCCGAGAGCAGGACATCCCGTACCTGGGGCGTGCGCTTGAGATACTCGATCTGCATCTCGAATTCCTGCCGTGAGAAGGTAGCCGACGGATCGCCGACGATGCGCGAGCGGGTGCAGTAACGGCAATAAGAGGCGCATTGCGTGGTGACGAGCATCAACACCCGGTCGGGATAACGGTGTACCAGGCCGGGAACGGGGGAGTGGCGGTCTTCGGCCAGCGAGTCCTCCATCATCATCGTGAAAGGCACCATTTCGCAGTCGGTGGGGATAACCTGCTTGCGGATGGGGTCGTCGGGGTCGTTGGGATCAATCAGAGAGATGAAGTAAGGGGTAATTTCTACCCGGAACAGGCCGGGGGCGGAGAGGGCTTTACGCTCGTCTTCGGTCAGCTTCAGCACCGTTTCGATCTCTTCGACCGTATTGAGGCGATGGGAGATTTGCCATCGCCAGTTATTCCATTTGTCATCGGGAATATCGGCGTAGATGGGGGCACGCTTGGAAGGGAAAGGGGTGTTTGCCATGAGGAACTCCTGTTGGGAAACGGTAAATCGGTTATCAGGTAAACAGGTGATTGGGTAATCAGGAAATCAGGTAATCAGGTGATCGGGTAATCAGGTATCGGCTATCGGTATCCAGCGTCAAATGATCACTGATGACTGATCACTAATCACTGTCATCGGTGGGTCGTGATCTGTGCGAAAGAAACCGGCGGCGAAGGTCGGTAACTGCTCACAGGGCATATAGGTATTTTACGGGAAAACAGGGGGACGGTCAACCAGACTCACGGGCCGGTGTGCATGTCAGTTTTGGGGCGAGTTATAGGCGGTTTGCCAGCGGGTATCGA
>DYIZ01000176.1 GCA_020723385.1 Candidatus Aquidulcis sp. | reverse complement strand
TTCATCCATCATGGGTAGATTGTATACCAAAAGGGGAAAAACGTGCAAATGGATGAGCGAACCGGTATTCCGTAAAACCCCGGGGGGTTGGAAACTCCGGGGGGTTTACCAATTGCGCCAAACCCCGGATAAACTCTGATACAATTGCGCTTCGTAACATACCAATGGAGGTAGATAATGACCGATTTCCCTGGAAAAGGTAAAGTCGCCGTGCTGCGCACTTCGCCGGAGACTATTTTCGACGATATCGAACGGCTGATGAAACTCGCCGGGTTCGAGGCCGCCCTGCCCAAAGGGCTGCGCACCGGTTTGAAGATCAACATCTCGTGGCAGACGTGGTATCCCGCCTGCTCCACCGCTCCCTGGCAGCTCGAAGGCGTGATCCGCACGCTGCAAAACGCCGGGTACACTAAACTGATGGGCGTTCACAACGACACCGTCGTAGTCAATACCGCCGATGGCGAGCGCAACAACAAACAAAAATTCGTCACCGATAAGCTGGGCGTGCCGTGCGTCTACACCTTCGACCCGGCGGTGAAGTGGGTGGAATACAAGCCCAAGACGCCCTTCCGCGTGCTGCACGACATCTACCCCGAGGGGCTGTTCATCCCTGAGCCGCTGATCGGCTCGAACATGGTTCACCTGCCCACGGTGAAGACTCACGTTTTCACCACCATCACCGGGGCGATGAAGAACGCCTTCGGCGGGCTGCTGGGCCGCAAGCGTCACTGGACCCACAGCGTGATCCACGAAACGCTGGTGGATTTGCTCCAAATCCAGCAGGACATCCATCCCGGCCTGTTTGCGGTGATGGACGGCACCTTCTCCGGCGACGGGCCGGGGCCGCGCGCCATGCGCTGGCACGAGACCGACATTCTCCTCGCCTCCGCCGACCAGGTGGCGATTGACGCCATGAGCGCCAAAATCCAGGGCTTCGACCCGATGAGCCTGCCCTTCATCCGCATGGCTCACGAGGCCGGGCTGGGGATCGGCGACCCGGGGCAAATCCAGATCGTCGGGGCCGAAGAGGTCGCGCTGGAAAATTGGGGGTACAAACAAGAAGATACCTTCGCCAGCCGCGGGCAGAAGATGATCTATCACGGCTGGCTGCACGCTTTCGAGAAACCGCTGCTGCGCAGCCCGCTCGTGCCGTGGTCGTATTTCGCCAGCAACTTTTATCACAATGTCTATTGGTATCCCTTCGTAGGCCGTCGGCGCGTCGAGGCCGCCCTGCAAACCAAATGGGGCCAGATGTTCAAGAATTACGGCGATGGGCAGGTGGTTCTGCCCGGCATGGAGCCGAAAACAGTGGTCACGGCGGGGGTGGGAATAGCGGCCTTGCTGGCCGGTTTGGCGGGCCTGGCGCTGTACTTGGGGCGGAAGAAGAGAAAGTAATCAGTGATCAGTGACCAGTGATCAGTAACTGCTCACTGATTACTGCTCACTGATTACTGCTCACTGATTACTGATTACTGATCACTGCTAACTGGATATGACCCGTCGCCTCCTCCCCGGCCTGATCTTTGGCTTCCTCGTCTTCGTCGTCGTGGCGCTGATTGGCGACCTGCGGCAGGTGAGCGCCCGCGTGCTGACCTTCCAATGGGGGCTGTACCCGTTCGTGCTGGCGCTGACGTTGTTCAATTACACCCTGCGCTTCGTCAAATGGCACTTTTACCTCGGCCAGATTGGGGTGCGGAATTTGCCGCTGACCGAGAGCGCCCGGCTGTTCGTGGGTGGTTTCCCGCTGGCGGTGACTCCCGGCAAGGTGGGCGAGGTATTGAAAGGGGTCTGGCTCAAGCAGAGGGCCGGCGTCCCGGTGGAACGGGGCGTCTCGGTGGTCGTCGCCGAGCGCATCAGCGATGGGCTGGCGGTGCTGGGATTGTCCAGTGTGGGTGTAATTGCCTATCCGCGTTACTGGCCGGCGTTCGCTGTCATCCTGGGTGTGCTGCTGGCCGTCGTCATCGTGTCGCAGATTCGCCCGCTGGCGTACGCGCTGCTCGATTTTGCGGCGCGCCTGCCAGTGGTAAAACGCGTGGCGCACTCGCTGCGTGAATTTTACGAAGGCAGTTTTGCCGTGTTCCGCCCGCGTGCCACGCTGGCCGCGGTCGGGCTGGGGATGACCTCGTGGCTGGGGGAAGGCATCGGGCTATATTTGATTCTCCTCGGGCTGGGCGTCCCGCCGGGTTGGAAGACCCTGTCGGTGGCGGTTTTTGCCCTCTCGTTCTCGATCGTCATCGGGGCAGCCTCCACTTTGCCGGGCGGCATCGGCGCATCGGAAGCATCCATCGCCGGAATGCTGGCGCTGCTGCTCGGTCTTGACGGCGGGACAGCCGCGGCCGCCACGCTGCTCATCCGCTTTGCCACCCTATGGTTCGGGGTCAGCCTGGGGCTGGCGGTGTGGGCATTCTCGCAGGAAATGCTCGGATTGAAAAAGGCTAACGAAACCGGATGACAACGCTACTCAACGTCGAATTTCACTGCCACACGATTTCTTCCAAAGATTCGCTCACCCAACCGGAGGCGGTGATTGCAACCTGCCGCCGCAAGAAAATTGACCGGGTGGTGATCACCGACCACAACCGGATTGACGGCGCGCGGCGAGCGAAGGAATTGGCTCCCGAAATGGTGATCGTGGGCGAGGAGATCATGACCACCGCCGGCGAGCTGCTGGCGGCCTTCGTGAGCGAGGAAGTGCCGAAGGGTCTGCCGCCGCTGGAGGCGATTGCGCGCCTGCGGGAGCAGGGCGCGTTTGTGGGCGTTTCGCACCCGTTCGACAGTATGCGCAACGGGGGTTGGAAGCTCCCAGCGTTGATGGAAATTACGCCGCTGGTGGACGCGCTGGAAACGTTCAATGCACGCTGCATGCAAGCAGATTTCAACCGGCAGGCGGAGGCGTATGCCCGCCAGCATAACCTGCCCGGCACAGCCGGGTCGGATGCGCACGCCGCGGCCGAGATCGGCGCGGCCACGCTGCTGATGCCGGAATTCGACGATCCTGCCAGCCTGAAGGAGGCGCTGCGTCGCGGTGAGCGGCGCGGTGGGTTATCCCCGTGGTGGGTGCATTTCTACTCATGGTATGCCCGCTGGAAGAAGAGTGTGAGGACGACAAAATGAACCCACCTCTGTACGAGCAAGCGCGCGTTTATATCCCCGCTGAATACCGTCTCGCTCTGAGCGCGAATGCCGGTTTACCCGAGCACGCTCACGGCGCGGCCTTATTTGCGGATATCTCCGGCTTCACGCCCTTGACCGAAGCGTTAACCCGCGCTTTGGGCTTGCGGCGCGGGGCTGAAGAACTGCCCATCTACCTGAACAAGGTGTACGATGCGCTCATCAGCCAGGTGGATCATTTTGGCGGGAGCGTGATCGGTTTCGCGGGCGATGCCATCACCTGCTGGTTCGATGATGCCCCAATTGGTTTCGAGCAACCCACACCCCCAAGCGCTGACAGGGCGGCTTATTGCGCGCTGGCTTTGCAGAGCGCCATCCAGGCCTTCGCATCCATACCCGTGCCCGGACAGAATTCGGTTGCCCTGGCGCTCAAAGTGTCGGTTGCAGCCGGGCCGGTGCGCCGCTTCCTGGTGGGTGACCCGGCGACTCAAACCATCGAACTGATAGCGGGCAGCACCGTGATGCGCATGGCGGCCGGTGAGCACCTGGCGGCCAAAGGCGAGACTATCTTCGACTTCACCACGGCGCAAATGCTGGGGGAGCGGCTGTTGGTGAAAGAATGGCGAAGCGAACCCTCAGAAGAAAGCCCCTTCGCGGTTGTCGAGAGCCTGTCCGGCGATGCTCCCGGCTTGCCCTGGCCCGAACCCGATGCGGTGCGTTTGCCCGGTGAGAGCCTGCGCGCCTGGATCCACCCGCCCATCTTCGAGCGCATCACCCAGGGCCAGGGTGATTTCCTGACCGAACTGCGCCCGGCTACCGCCCTGTTTCTGCGCTTTGGCGGCATTGATTACGATCATGACCCCCAAGCTGGCGCGAAGCTCAATGCGCTGATCTGCTGGGCACAGACGGTGCTCAACGAACACGAAGCGATTCTGACTCATCCGACCATTGGCGATAAAGGCAGTTTCCTGTGTATCTCTTTCGGCGCTCCGACCGCCCACGATAACGACCCCCAACGCGCGGCGGCGGCCGCCCTTGAGCTGCTCAATCCACCGCCTGAGCTGGCCTTTTTCACCCTGCCGCAAATCGGGATCAGCCAGGGCACAGCGCGTACTGGCACGTACGGCGGGGAGACGCGCCGCACCTATGATATTCTCGGCGACCAGGTAAACCTGGCGGCGCGCCTGATGATGGCCGCCAAACCGGGCGAAATCCTGGTCAGTGAGCGCATCCAGCAGCAAATTGCCAGCGACTTCGAGCTTGCCGCCCTGCCGCCCATCACGGTCAAAGGCAAGACTCAGCCTGTCGCTATCGCCCGGCTGACCGGCCGAAAACTGGCTGGCGGCCTGCAAGCGCTCGCCACCCAGGCTATGCCGTTGGTCGGGCGCGAGCCGGAAACCGCCCGGCTCGACGCCATCCTCAACAATGCGCTGCGCGGCCAGGGGCAAATTGTCCATATCACCGGCCCGGCTGGCATTGGCAAGAGCCACCTGGCAGCCAGCTTTGCTGCACAAGCCGCCAAAAGCGGCCTGCGGCTGCTGGCCAGCGCCTGCCAATCCACATCTCAGGATGTAGCTTATCAGGCCTGGCAGCCTGTCTTCCGCAGCCTGCTCAATTTGACAACCAGCCTGCCCGATCCGGCAGCCTTTTTGCAGACTGCCTTGCAAGATCGAAATCGAGCCTGGGGCGAGCGCACCCCGCTGCTCGGGGCGCTGCTGGGCTTGACCATCCCAGACAATCCCACTACCGCCGCCCTCGATGCGCGTCTGCGCTACGAGGCCACGCAAACCCTGGCTGTTGACCTGCTGCAATCCTATGCGCTGGAACAGCCCCTATTGTTGATCCTGGACGATGTTCATTGGATGGACGAGGCGGGCAAGGATCTGATGCTGGGGGTGGGCCGGGTCACCGTACGGATGACCTGCACGCTCATCCTGATCGAACGATCCGGCGGCAGCGTCGGGGCTGATCTACCGCGATTGCCCGGCTATACCAATTTGGAAGTGACACCGTTGCCTCCGGCAGCGGTGGGCGAAATCATCGCCAACAGCCTGGGCGGGCCAGCGGCTCCCCTTGTACCGGATGTGGTTTATTCCCAGGCCCAGGGGAACCCCTATTTCGTCGAACAGCTCATCCGGGTGATGCAGGAAACCGGCAGCCTGGTGCAGGAACAAGGCCGTTGGGGCTTCAGCGAGACGGTGATCAACGCCCTCCGCGATGCCAACGCTATCCAAAAGGATCTCGACACCGGTGAGTGGGTGGTCATGCCGGGGGCAGCCATCCCGGCCAGCGCCATCGGCATCCCCGATTCAGTGCAGGGTGTCATGCTGGCGCGCGTCGACCGCCTGCCCGAAGCGCTCAAACTCACCTTGCGCGCGGCCTGCGTCATCGGGCGTGAATTCAACCTGCGCCTGCTGGAACTGACACATCCGGCTTTCCCAGGTTCACAAGCTTTGGCTGAGCAAATCGAGGCACTGGCAAAGAGTGAATTCGTTACGGCCGCATCCGATGACGGCGAAGCGCGGCATTACGTCTTTGCGCACAATGCGCTGCAAGAGGTACTCTACAACGCGCTGCCCACTGCCTCACAGGAAGACTTTCACCAGCGGGCTGGCGCGGCGCTGGAGATCATTACGCCTGAAGCTTTGCCGCAATTAGCGTATCATTATGCCCGCGCTGGCGCTTCTGCCCGCACCAAGACGCTGCACTACCTGGACCTGGCCGCCGGGCAAGCCAAAGCCAATTACGCCAATCAAACCGCGCTGAATTACTTCCGCCAACTGCTGTCCCTGGAGGAACGATGGCCATGGCGTAAGGGCCAGGCCGAAGTGCTGCATCTCTTGGGATTACGCGAGGAAGAAAAAGCAACCCTGGATCAGGCATTCAACGCACCGGAAATTGAGCTTGCTCACCTGTATTTCGATTTGCATTTCGAGCTTGCCCAATATCCCGACGCCGCCGCAGCCGCTGAACGTCTGCGTTCGCTGGCTCAGGCCAGGGGCGACTGGATGGGCGAGGCTGACAGCCTGCGCCAGTTGGGGCAAGTCCGGCGCAGGCAGGGTGAAAACCAGGCAGCGCTGGATAATTTCCAACAAGCCCAGGCCTTATTTGACGCTCACCAGGATTTGTCACAATCAGCACAAATCGCCAAAACCCAATTGCTCTACAATTTTGGCTGGCTGCTTTATCGGATGAATAACTATGAACAGGCAACCATCATACTCCAGAAAGCCCTGGAAGCCGCCCGCCGAGAGCGCCTGGTGCATCAAGAGATTGATACCCTCATTGCTCTGGGTTCTTGCCAGTTCTCGCAAGGGCATATTGATCAAGCAAGAACCTACTTCGAGGCTGCCCGAGAACGCGCCCTGGCCGTGGGCGACCGGATAAGCCAGGCCAGGGCTTTGACCGCCCTGGCAGTGACCGAACGAGGCGCGAAGAACTTCTCGCCAGCCCAGGCGCTATTAACGGCAGCGCTGCACCTGATGCAAGCCATCGGCGATCGCTGGAATGAGATCAATGTTTGGAACGATCTAGGAGCCTTGGGGCAAGATACTGGCCAGTATGCCCAAGCCGAGCTGGCCTTTCAATCGGCGCTAGATTTGAGCCGGGCGATCGGCGATGAAGAGGGAACCATGTATCTCCTGATCAATCAAGGCCTGGTAAAACGCGACTTGAACGATCTGGCTTCTGCCGAAGGCCAATTCGCCGAAGGTCTGGCATTGGCCGAAAAACAAGGCAACACCTTCATGCGCGCGGCTTTTCTCAGCCAGCATGCTATCCTGCGCGTGATGGCAGGTGATAATGATGCCGCTGTCCAACTGGCGACGTCAGCGCTCGACGCACGAATTGAGCTGGGCCTGGATACACTCATCACTGACAACCTGGCCGTTCTGGGGTTGGCTTGCGCCCGGATGCATCAACTCGACCAGGCCATCGAATGGACCAACCAGGCACTGCAAATCCTTGACTCGACCGGCGGCGAAGGGCCTGAAAACCCAGCCCAGGATTATCTATTTTGTTATCGAACCCTGATACTCCTGGGACAAGATGAAAACGCCCGCCATACACTGGCGAATGCGCTGCACCTCATAAAGCAAAGTGCGGACCGAATTCTCGATCCGCACATTCGCCAATCTTACCTGGATAACGTTCCAACTTGCCGGCAAGTGCTCGAAGAAGCCCGCCAACTGGAACTGCTCAAGGAATGATACTCAGTCCAACCACATATCTCCGATCATATCATGGGAGCTTGGCCACAATCGGCAAGAAGAGCTGCCAGTTTTGCGATAGGTCGAGCCGGTGGCTGACGGTATTATCCCAGATCGAGCTTTGGATCATCATCTGCCCATTCACGGTAAAAGTCATCGTACGTCCTGACACAGCACAGCCGTTATTATTCCAGGCGATCACGCTGTAAACTATTTTCCCCTGGTATTCCTTAGTCACCCCTTGCCCGCAGGCAAGCCCATCGGCATAGGCCTGCACCACCATCCCGGCTTGCGGCGTAAAGCCAAAGGTCGGGAGCAGCTCGCCATAGAACAAGGCAGGCGGCTCCGGGATAGCCGGCGACATCCCCATTTCAAGCCGGCTGGCGAGGTAAAGGGTAATCCCCTCCGAGACGTTGATCCAATACCCCTTGCCGAACTCCAGATCGAACAAGGTATTAAAGACGGGGGCTTGAGAGACATCATACACCAACCACTGCTGACCTGCTGGCAACGTGGGATCGAAGCCATAGAGGGTGGTGTACGATCCAGAGATCGATTCAAGGGCGGTAGTCAAAGCCTGGGTCTCACGCAATGGGAAGGAGAACAGGTTCCAACCCGGCCCATATAACGGGACGCGGATCGAGGCCAGCAAGACATAGATTCCCGGTCCCCGCGAGGGGGCAGCGGCCATATTGTAATAAGTATCCAAAATGGTTGACAGTTCCTGCCAGTTTGCGCCATCGAAATAATACAGGCGCAGATCGTTCTCATCCGCGCCAGCGATGGTGACATCGTTGGCCAGGTATTGGACCGAAACTGAACCAGATGGCATGGTCGCGCCGGGCGAGGCGATGATCTGGTAAGCCTGCCCGATTAACTGCCGTCCCGCCGGCAGAGCTGGGACCCCTGCCATAGCCTGGATAGTGAACACTGTCCCGGTTGGGAACACGGTTTCTGCTTTGGTGAAGAAGATCATAGCGCCGTCAGGCGACATCAGAGGGGCGTTGCCGGAGCGTTGGAAGCCGCCGCCGCCAGGCAGACGCGAATACCCGCCGCCGCCAGGCAGACGCGAATACCCGCCGCCGCCGGGCAAACGCGAATACCCTGGATTCCCACCCACCGAGAACGGCAAGATGGCCTCCCGGCGTGGATCTTCTTCACTGGCCGCTTCATCCACCTACACCTGGATCATACCGGCCATGGTAAGGTCGCTCAGGTGGAATGTTCCACTGTAAACCGAGCCAGTCCAAATGAGTGTCACAGGGGCGGTGCCATTTTGATACTGGGGGAACAAACGCGCCGCCACATCAGTTGCGCCCAGATTACCCACATTGCTCAAGTTTATGGTCAATGTAGTTGAGTTGACCGGAGTCAGGCTGACAATCGGGTTCCAGGTTGTGTCCTGCTGTAAAGCCAGCCGGTTGTCACCCAGAGTAATCACTTCACAGCCAAACTGCTGTCGCTCAGGATCAAATACGCACAACCGGTCGCCCTCCTGCGCACCACGCGCCGCCAGACGGTTTTGGCCGCCGGTTGGCGCTCCCAGGTTGCGCAGAAATAGATCATTCCGTTCCAGATAGGCACGTGCGCCTGAGGATGCGCCGCCGCTGCCAACGTAATCCACATAATACACCGGGTCTATCAACACATCAGTGGGCGTAATTGGAGCATTCATAGTAATACTGGTAAAGTTAAACGGCATTGTTTCTGGTCCAGGATTGATCACCGTTGGCTCTACCAAAGCCGGGTACCAGGCGCGGAGTGTAGTCCACTCGGGCCTGTGCAACATGTTATTGGCCAGTGTATTCGCGCAGTTCGCGTTCCATTCAGCCATCGAGAAGATGAATTCGGTATTGGACGGATCGGAATACACATCGCCCATCGCCGATCCGGTGCAGGTGGTGACGGGGATGATTTGTCCAGCCTCGTTTAAACCCATATACACATCATCCTGAAACAGTAAGTAGTGGCTCAGCTCATGCGCTAAGATGATCGGCCAATCATCACCCATAGACTGGCCGGGTATGCCATAGCGGTTCCAGATCGAGCCAATCGAAAGCTGACCCATATCATAAGTCATCGTGGGGCTTATCGGATCGTGGGTGGTGGTAATCACCACACCGCCTTCGATGGCCCACGGTCGCATACGGTTATTGGCATATACAGTGATGTGACTATCCACCCAGGCATCAGCGTTCTGGTAAACATCCACTTTACCCAAGGCTACCTGGCCGTTGGTGAAATCATACAGATATTCCGAGGCGCGTTGGATATTCGCCTGAAGCTGCTCCAGGTAGGCCGGGTCCTGGCTGGAATCCCACTCCAATGACATAATCAAGTCGAACAGGATTAACGGATTCTCCGCTGACACGGTCAGAGTCTGCACACCGGTTGGCGCGACGACAGTGCCGGTTATGCCAAGGGTGTTCACCGACCCATTGGTAAAGTAAGTGGTATAGGTTGTTGATATAAATTGCGGCGCCAAAGCCAAAAGTTGATCATAAGGATTGATCTCAGCCCGGCCCATCAAGTAGCCTTGCGCATCCGTGCGGAAAGGTACGAGGGCCAGATCCGCGAGGGGAATGCCATTACGCGTGCTGCCCTGCGGCAGCCTGTAAACCAGGGCGTTGACCGCAGGCTCAGCGCCATTCATCACCCGGATTTGAGTACCGCGCACCCGGAAAGGCAGCGTTGAGGAGGTCAACATCGGCCGGCGTCCATCATTCTGAGGCAAGCCATCCTCCAGCCGGCTGGTATCCAGCACCGCTTCGATGCGGAAAACGACATTATCTGCCCGGCCAAACAAACCCGATGCCGCCACGTCCCAGGTGTAGATATGCGTGCTTGCAACCGTCGGTGTTGGATAAGGGGATGTAGTCAGGTCCTGCGTAATTACGCCAGCAGCCGCCACTGCGGGCAGCCACGATCCGCCGCCATCGGTGGAGTAATAAGCACGGACCATGTCCACCGGAACGCTCTCGGGATCGAAAAGCTGGTACCGAATGGGGATCAGCCCCTGGCGGATAGCAGGCGCCACGGAGGAGGCTGCCGGCGCCAGGGCGGGGCTGCTCGCTCCGCTGAAAGTTTGTGCGGGGGCGGTGTGCAGATCAATGCGTAAGGCAGGCAGCGGGATATCGCGCACCGGATGACCTGGCGCACGGTTGATGTAGATGCCCATCGCAGGCGCATCGAAATCTTGCGAGTAGGCCAGATCCAACCGTCCATCGGCATTCAGATCAACCCAATTGGCATCATCTACATAAGGAATATCCGAGTCATCCCAGCTGCTCGTCCACCACAAAAAACCATCTTGGTTGAGATAGATGTGCAGCCCATAACCATACAACATAACATCTATATCGCCGTCCCCGTCTACATCAGACAGATCACCGCCAAAACTTTCGGTTTCCTGCGACTCCCACATTGGCTCAGTCGAGATAACCCCGTCAACATTCATATAAATGCGGCTCTGAGCGCCATAGTTGAATACGGCCAAATCCAGGTCACCATCGCCATCCACGTCGCCCCAATCCACCCCAACATTGGGTTCGATCGTGCTGCTTTTCCAATAAGGCTCATCAGCCAAACTACCCTGTTCATTCTTGTACACCACGGTCGTATCATAATAATCCTGAGCAATTGCCAGGTCTGGATCACCGTCACGGTCAAAATCGCCCCAGGCTACATCCTCAGCACAATCGGTTGGAATAGCCCAACTCGAAGTTACTTCGAGACTACCCGCACTGTTACGATAATAACGTGTCATCGGATTAATAAATTCAACGCCCGCAACAACCAAATCCAGGTCACCGTCGCCGTCGGCATCAGCATAAGCCAGGGAACTCGCGCCGGGCATATCGGTCGGCGACCAGGCTGCGCTGGCAACCAGCGAACCACTGCCATTATTCAGGAACAGCCGAGGAGCAGTGGTGGCATAAGCAACCGTCAAATCCAACCAGCCGTCGCCATTTACATCCGCCCAGGTCAAGTCCGAGGCCAAATCGCCGCTCGATAAAACAACCAGCGGCGAATTGTTGACAACACCTTCCTGATTGAGGTAAACAGCCACTTCCCCATCGCTGGTGAAGGCAGCCAGATCCATCCATCCATCCCGGTTGATGTCGCCCCAGGATTGTAAAGTCATACCTACAAATGTGCCTTTATCCCATTCCACCGAAGCCATGTATTCCAGCGTACCCTGCTCGTTGAGCATGACCCGTGATTGGGATGCGTTCATACCAACCGCCAGATCCAGGTCGCCATCGTTATCCATATCGCCCCAGGCCAACGAGCGGGTATCGTTACGGAACGCTGAGACCCATTCGGGGTCGGCGGCCAAACTGCCATTCTCATTCAAATATAAAACGGTTTCCGTCTGATCATTGCCCAACACCAAATCTGGATCGCCGTCGGCATCCACATCCCCCCAGGCCAGGCTGGCGGTAAAGTCGGCTGAGCTGCTGCTCCAGGATGGCGAAGTTTCCAAAATGCCGTCCAGGTTATCATACACCTGGCTGAAATCATCCCAGTTGGCCACTCCCAGCTCGGGGTATCCATCTCGATCCAGATCAGCCCAGGATAATTGCATTGTATCGGTGGCGCTGTCTGCTGTCCAATCGGGAGTAGTGTTAAGTGTCGTTGTGTCGTTCAGGTAAACCTGGGCATTCCCGTTAGAATATCCTACTGCTAAATCCAGGTAACCGTCAGCATCCATATCGCCCCAGGCAAGACTGGAAGGCGCTCCGCTGCTGTCTTCCTCCCAGATCGGCGTGCTTTGCAATTCGCCAGCGTCATTCTCGAAAACTCGAGCGCGACAATCCAGAAGCTCGCACGCCACAACCGCCAAATCCAGATCGTCGTCGCCTTCCAGGTCGCCCCATGCCAGGCTCTTGACTCCGGTGCCATCATAGCTCCAGATAGCGGGGGTGATTACAACGCCCCCTGCGGTTGCATAAACATCAACTGAATTTACCATTCCAACCGCCACATCAATCCACCCATCCTGATCCACGTCGCCCCAGGCCAAGGAAAGCGCATCGGAGGGCAAGGTAATGGTCTGTTGAGGCGTATACAGAATTTCGTTCTCGAAGTTTTCGTAGATCAATAAATAGCTGGGATCATCAGGATCCTCATTGGCAAGCGCTAGATCCAGGTCGCCATCGGCGTCAATATCCACCCAGGCGATTGCGTTGGTATACCAGGCTTTGTTAGCGAACCAGCCAGCCGCCGGGTTGAAGATCCCGGGAGCATTTTCAGGCTGGATAGGCCCTGCAACCCCGATTGAGGCCGTTCCAATACCGGCGTCCTCGCCGTCCACAAAGGAGGCCTGAGCAGTAGACAATTTCAATCCCAAGAGTAAACTTGCGGTTAGAACCAACCCTAGAAGTAACGGAACGGTCAACAGCCAAGCACGGGGTTTCATTTTCTGACTCCTTGTTCTTATATGCCAGCCCACTGATGGGTTGATGGGTTCAGTTTTATGTGACAATCTCATCTGACGTTAATTATACTCTGCCCTGAAATTCCAATGAGAATTATCTCGCATCAAACCATATGCGCAGTAGAAAAGCGCTCATTTTATTGTATAATATGGGCCAAGCTATTCCGGGGCTGTGGCGGAACTGGCAGACGCAGGGGACTTAAAATCCTCCGGTGCGGGAGCACCTTGTGGGTTCGATTCCCACCGGCCCCATGAACGACCCCTCTCAATCCCTGAGCGGGGTCGTGTGTTATCAGAACTAATTCCCAGGATAAAACCCTATGGCTATCCGCATTGTTTTTATGGGTTCACCCGAATTTGCCCTGCCCACCCTGCGGGCGTTGGCGCAGAACTATGAGATCATCGGCGTCGTCACCCAGCCCGACCGCCCCGCTGGGCGCGGGCAAACGCTGACTCCCCCGCCAGTCAAACGGCTCGCCCTGGAATTGGGCATTCCGGTCATCCAGCCGCGCCGCCTGCGTGAGCCGGAAGCCATGGCGCAGTTGCGCGCCTGGTCACCGGAGCTGATCGTTGTGTCAGCTTTTGGGCAGATTCTCAAGCCCGAGGTGCTCGATCTGCCGCCGCACGGCTGCATCAACGTGCACGCCTCGCTGCTGCCGCGCTGGCGCGGCGCGGCGCCGATCCAGGCTGTCATCCTGGCAGGCGATGCGGAGACGGGCGTCACCATTATGCGCATGGATCCCGGGGTGGATACTGGCCCCATGCTCAGCCAGCGGGCAATCTCCATCAATCCAGATGACACTGCCGGGACGCTGAGTTATCGGCTATCGCCCGTGGGAGCCGATCTACTGATCGAGACGCTGCCGAGTTATTTGAGTGGGGCATTGCAGCCGCAGGCTCAGGATGACAGCATTGCGACTTACGCCCCAATGCTGAAAAAGGAAGACGGGCAACTGGATTTCACCCAGTCCGCCGAGGCGCTGGCGCGGCGGG
>DYIZ01000005.1 GCA_020723385.1 Candidatus Aquidulcis sp. | reverse complement strand
TGATGCCTGAATATTACGAACTACGCGGCTGGAACGCCGAAGGCGTGCCCACTCAGGAGAAATTGAAAGAACTCGGGTTAACCTCTGACTGTTCGCTTAAATTAAAGTGACTTTCGCGAATTATGGCCCAAAAAGCCGCTTTTTACCTTCATTTTGGTTTTGAGAGCAATAGAACACGCTGAAAATTCATTTTTCGTTGTAAATTGCTCTGTGAGAGCAAAACACTTACTGCCATATGTAGGCCTTTCGTCGCGATTACCGCTATATGTGGCGGTATAGAAATTCACGATATCAATTAAAATATCAGCGAATGGACAGTAACCTGGCCGCCCAAATCTCAAAAAAACTAGCCTGAGTGTAAATGGAAATTTTACGTCCCGAGGGAACAAATCGCTTGCAAAGCAGCCGGCGTCCTCGATTTCGCCGGATTTTCATCCGGCTCGAGCAAGAATTTTCATCTGTTGAGCTTGACCAGTTACTGACACGATGATCATCCGTTATTTTGCCATGCTGCGCGAAGTCACCCACCGGAGCGAACAAACCTGGGATCAGCCTGTCCCAACCGTGGGCGAGTTGCTGCGAACCTTGTGCGCTTCTTATGGCCCAGGATTCAGTAAATGGGTTACGGATGGAAACGGCAACCTGGGGCAATTTGCCATTGTATTAGTCAATGGCGTTGACTGCCGTGAATTGGGCGGCCTGGGAGCGCCCTTGGCTTCAGAAGATGTTATCGCCATTTTCCCACCCGTAGCGGGCGGGTGATGAAGTAAAAAGGTTACACCGTCCGCGGCCACCTGGCCAAAAGTAGAGGTTTACTCTGCACAATTTTGAAAGGCTGCACTTAAGAATAGGCCAGAAGGAAGCCGAATGAAATATAATGAGTGGGTTACAGACTCTCTCGATGTGAATGGAAGTCCCGTCGAGGTTGCTGGATGATGGTGTCGCCCGTAATCGCATCGCCCAGTGAGAGCAAGCCGTGATCTGCTGATCCTCTTTATGAAGGAGATTGTCATGGATGTGCCGCCTCAATCGCATCCTGTCTGGAGCGATATCGTTACTGGTAAGAAAAAGTTCCAATTTGAATTTCTTGCCACCAATTTAGTCTTAGGTTTCTTGACGGTCCAAGTGAAAAACGATCCGTCGCCGCAAAGAATCCAGCGATGTGCTCAACAACTGAGGGATATATTTGTGCGTAACTCACAAGTATTATCCGTTCAGAGTGATCTTTTCCAAGTCTTCGGGAAGAACGACATGAACGGGTACATGTATGATGTCACTGAGGTCAAAGATAAGATCAAGCGCGGCCAAATATTGATGCTGGCCGGGGATGAAGAAATTCTCAAACAACTGCCTGCCGGAAAATGGATCGGCGGATCAATTCCTTATTTCATGACGGAGCAAGGCGGCCTGTCCACGCGGAAAAAAATCTACGTTACTCAAATACCGGAGAACGTCTCTGGGATAACTATCAAGGCTTACGACGCTCAGACCATCCCGGGGGTGTATACTGACATGGCCGAGAATGGCTTCAGCCTGATCATCATTCCTGCCTCATCCAAGTCGCATTTCGAGTTTGCCTTGCGCGCGCCGCAATATGAAGGGTTTGGATATCATCCTCTGATTGGTTGGATCTCCGGGACGCATCTTGACGATTTGGGCAAAGTTACGCCCAAGGTGTTCAATGGTCAAACCCAAACGATGCTGGAAGATGGGGCGGTGGTCATGCATGTTGAGTTACCGACCACTCAAGTAGCCGAGATCAACTATCTCAACATCTTCGCACAGGGCGATGGGGATACGATCACATTTCCTGAGAACAGTTTCTCGGTAAACGAGGCGTATATCAATGGGGTCAGGACCAACTTCGCGGAGTATGTGACCCGCCGGGGCCTGGATATCAGGCTGCCGCTTGTGGCGGATTATTATGGAGCTATGGTCAACGTCAGTTTTCAAAAAGTAGATCAAGAAAAGCAAGAAGTTCATTTCTACGCACCTGTATTTGCCGGCGTACCCTACAAACAGGCGAGGCCCATCGAAGATTACGTAAGCCAATTCTCGGCGATGATTCCGATGCAGTTGAACAATCACCCCGTTTTTTCCTGTAACTGTATCTTGAATTATCTATATTCGAAACTGGAAGGCAAGCACACGGGAGTAATTACAGGGCCGATCACGTTCGGTGAGGTGGTTTATCAACTGTTGAACCAGACCTTAGTGTATTTGACGATTACTGATCTAACCGCCTGAACATTTCGACATCGTTTTCTTCCTGACAACGTACAAAAGCCACCGCAATTCTCAATAGGATTGCACAAACCATCCGCGAATAGTCCACGAATACACGAATGGCGATTTTCGTGACAGGTTATTCGTGTATTCGTGCAATATTCGTGGATGGCCAACGGAGCACGCCCCATATTGAGACTTGCTACAAGAGACAGCCGCTTCAAAGGCGGCTGTCTCTTGTATGACTCATCAGGAATCGCCGTGACAAACCGGCTTATTTGGCGGCGCAAGGTAGGTCGGATTGCCAATCCGACCTACCACTGACGGCGGATAACGGCAATTCCCAGGGAACCTCTTTTTTACTCGGCAAGCCTCGGCCAGGGTTTTCCTGGTCGAAAGTACAGGTTTATTCCCTTCGGGATACTCGAAAGACTGTACTTTGAGGTAAATAAAGAGGGGGCCATTTACCTTATACTATTTTTGTGGAAGCAAGCAAACGAACGATCACAGTCAATGTTTGCCTGTATGGCTCATTGGCCAGGTTTGGCAATGGGCGCTATGTGGCGCAGTTGGACATCGAGCTAGATCTCGGCGCTGGCAAAACGGATTTGCTGACTCATCTCGGTATTCCTCAAAGCGAACGGGGGTACTTATTTATCAATGCCGTGCTCTGCGACGTGCCGGGGCTGAATACCGGCGCCAATGAGCTGCTCAACGACGGCGATCACGTGGGGATATTTTCGACCGATCGCTTGTTCCCTTTTCAATACCGGGATGGTCTGCCAATGTCCGAAGGATTAAGGACCGCGTTGAAGGCTCACGGCGCGATGCATCATTCCTACCAATAAAATCTGGCTCACACGAAAAAATACAATCGTCATTCTAGAAAAAGGAGTAGAAACAATGGCAAAAAAGATCCTCAGAATCAATATGACCAACCTGAAGGCCGCCTACGAAGATGTGCCTGAGAAATGGTCACGCTGGGCCGGGCGCGGGCTGACCTCGGCCATCGTCTGCGACGAGGTGGACCCGATGTGCCACCCGCTCGGGCCGAACAACAAGCTCGTCATCGCGCCCGGATGGGTCACCGGAAGCCCGGCGGCTCCCAGCAGCGGGCGCACCTCCTTCGGCGGGAAAAGCCCGCTCACCGGCGGCATCAAGGAATCCAATGCCGGCGGGTTGAGCGGCCAGATGATCGCCAAGCTCGGCCTGGCAGCCATCATCGTGGAAGGTACTCCAGCAAAGGGCAAATGGTACACCCTGATCGTCAGCAATGACGGCGTCGAATTCCAGGATGCCGCCGATCTGATGGGCAAAGGCATGTACGAGGTGGATGATCTGCTCTGGAAGAAATATCCCAAGACAGCCGTGATCGGCATCGGACAGGCCGGCGAGATGAAGCTTTCCAACGCCGGCATCTCGGTGAACGACCCCGAGAATAAACCGGGGCGTTACGCGGGCCGCGGCGGTATGGGCGCAGTAATGGGCGCACGCGGCGTCAAGGCTATGATCGTCGTTGACAAAGGCGGGCCTGGGGTAGAGATCGCCAATCAGGACCTGTTCAAGCAAGGGCGGAAGAAGCTGACCGAATCGATCCAGGAGCACGGCCTGACCAAGAAAGGCGGCGGCCTGAATGCCTTCGGGACAGCCGTTCTGGTCAACATCCTGAACGAAGCGGGCGGCTTGCCCACCCGTAACTTCAGCGCCGGGCAGTTCGAGGGCGCTGCCAAAATCTCAGGCGAAGCCATCGCCGAAGTGTGCGAGAAGCGCGGCGGCGAGGGGATGATGGGTCACGGCTGCCATCCGGGCTGCATCATCAAATGCTCCAACATCTACCCTGACGAGACCGGCGAAGCGGTAGTCTCCTGCATCGAGTACGAAACCACCTGGGCCATGGGCGCCAACTGCGGGATTGACAAGCTGGACTTCATCGCTCAGATGACCCGCGAGTGCAACGACATCGGCCTGGACACCATCGAAGCCGGGAATACGGTCGCAATGGCGATGGAAGGCGGCTTGCTCGAATTTGGCGATGCCGAGGGCGCGCTGAAAACCTTCGACGAAATTCGCAAGGGTACGCCGCTGGGACGCATCCTCGGGCAGGGTGTCGAGGCCACCGCCAAGGCTTTCGGCGTAAACCGCGTCCCCACTGTCAAAGGTCAGTCCATGCCGGCCTACGAGCCGCGCGCCGTCAAGGGCATCGGCGTCACCTATGCCACCTCCCCCATGGGCGCCGATCACACCGCCGGGTACACCATCGCCCCTGAAATCGCCGGTGTCAGCGGCAAGCTGGATCCCCTCTCGAACGAGGGCAAAGCCGAGTTGTCGCTCACCTTCCAGGCAGCCACCGCCTTTATTGACAGCACCGGCTACTGCCTGTTCATCGCTTTCCCCATCCTGGATATTGCCAAAGGCTGGGAAGGCATGGCCGAATCGGTGGCAGGCGTCACCGGGCTGGCTATCACCGGTGCGGATGTCGTTCCGCTTGGCAAAGAAATCCTGAAAATGGAGCGCCTCTTCAACGAGAAAGCCGGCTTCACCGCCGAGGACGACCGCCCGCCGGAGTTCATGCGCGAAGAATCGCTGCCGCCGCACAACGTCAAGTGGACGATCACCGACGAACAGCTCGATTCCGTCTTTGCCTGGGTGCATAACGGGCACAAAGACTGAAATCTAATCCAGCACAAGGCCCCGGGCGCGGAGGTGGGACCGCGCCCGGGGAAAATTTACCCCATGCCCATATTTCGACACATTCTTTGGGGATATGAGTTGACCTATCCCGATGATTGGACGCACCAACCGGCCCAGGATGCGGAGGCTTTCGCCCCGAAAGTTGATCTGCAAACCTTGGATGATGGTGTCGAAAACGCCGGGCAATTACTGGTACGCGCTGAATGGAACTGGGAGCGCCAATCCATCGAGCCGTTGTGGACCCGCCATATTGGCATGTTGGCGGGGTTACTGGGCGCCAAAGATATAGGCTCTGCCCCCTGGAAGATCGGAAAATCCACCGGCCTCGAGGCGGAGATCGTGCTGCCCAAAAAGGACCCCCGGCGGTTGTGGGTGGGCATTTTGACGCATGATTTTCGAGTGTTGCAATTCATGGCGACCCATCCCAAAGAAGCGCGCGAGCAGTTCGAGCCAGTCGCTTCTAAGATTATTTCCAGCTTGCGTTTCCCAAATCGAATGCTGGGTATCAACGTCAGCCCGGAGGGCTTGCCCCTGCCGCCGGGTTACGTATCCGTTGACCCGAACAGCCTCCTTACCGATATAGCTGAGATTCAGCAATGGCGCGCCTTTGCCGGTAAAGCTGGAATTGGCGCATTGCAGGCTTTCTATTTGCGTGAGCTGCCCGTTCACAACTGGGAAATCGAGGAATACCTGCCGTTTCCCGGCCCGGCTGAACCGGGCTTCGCGCGTCTCCGCGTGCGGCGGGATACCCTGCGAGTGACGTTGGGGCTGTTGCCTTACGCCGCATCGGAAACCGGGATCGCTTCGAGCCTGGCAAACATTGTATTCAAAGTATCATCTCCATAAAGACGCCAAGGACGCAACCGAGGGAACGATCATGTTCGTGACTGTGAAACTCTTTGCAACTCTCACCCGTTACAAAAGCGGCGTCCGGGCGGGCAGCCCCTTTGAAGTCGAGTTGCCCGAAGGTTCCAGTGTGCAGAATTTGATTGACCATTTGAGAATCCCTCAAGAGGAGACACACATCGTTTTCGTCAATAACATCATTCAAGAGCGGAGCGTAAAACTCGAAGCTGGCGATGTCGTGGGAATGTTTCCTCCCGTTGGAGGCGGGTGATGGCTGCCCCCATGACGCTGATTGACCGCTTTGGGCGCTCGATAACGTACCTGCGCATCTCGATCACTGACCTGTGTAATTTGCGCTGCGTCTACTGCCTGCCGGAAAAGGGGATCCAGTGGCAGGCGCGTGAGAACGAACTTTCAGCAGATGAAATTATTCGCGTCACAGCGGCTCTGGCGTGCGCTGGGGTGAGGCGCGTTCGACTCACGGGCGGCGAGCCGCTCATTCGCCCGGATATCGTCGAAATTGTCAGGCGCATCGCCGACATCCCTGCCATCGAGGAAGTCAGCCTCACCACCAATGGGATGCTGCTCGAAAGGCTTGCGCGGCCCTTGGCCGAGGCGGGGCTGAGACGGGTGAACATCAGCCTCGATACACTGGATGCAGGCAAGTTCAGGCGCATCACGCGCGGCGGGGAGATCGGGCGGGAGTGGCGCGGGATCGCCGCCGCCGAAAGGGCGGGGCTTACCCCCATCAAGTTGAATACCGTGGTGGTGAACGGCCTCAACGCCGACGAGCTGCCCGCGCTGGCGCGGTTGACGGTCGAGAATCCCTGGCATGTGCGGTTCATCGAGTTGATGCCGGTGGGCAACGCTCACGCCTGGGGCGTTGGCTTCCCAGCCAGGGAAGATCGCTACCTGCCGGTGCAGGAAATGCTGACGCGTCTCTCTCGGTTCGACATCGAACCGGTGGCCTCGCCAACCGGAAATGGCCCCGCCCGCACTTTTCGCATCCCTGGGGCGCTGGGAACCGTGGGGTTCATCTCCCCCCTGGGTGAGCACTTCTGCCAGAACTGCAACCGTCTTCGTCTGACCGCAGATGGCTGCCTGCGTCCCTGTCTGTTGATGGATGGGGAGACCAACCTGCGCGCCGCGCTGCGGGCCGGCGAGCCGCTCCCGCAGTTGATCCAGCAAGCGGTTGACGCCAAGCCCTTGGGCCACGAGCTGTTTTTGCAGCACTATCCAGAATCCCGCCGGATGGCGCAAATTGGGGGGTAAGCGGGTGCGGCGTCTATGAACCAAAAACAACTGCTCAAAGCGCAGGTAGACGAAAACGGTCGTTTGATTCTTCCGCCTGAGATAATGGCGCGGTTTGGGATCGAGCCGGGGATCGAAATTCACCTGGACGAAGGCAGCAACGAAATCCGGCTGCTGCGGCCCATCACTCACCTGGCTAAAGTGTACATCGAAATAACCAACCGCTGTAATTTGGACTGCCGCACTTGCATCCGCAACGTTTGGGACGAACAGCCGGGGAATATGAGCGACCTGGTTTTCGAGCGCATCTTTGATGGGTTACAAAGCGTCTCGCCCATCCCCACGGTTTTCCTCGGCGGATACGGCGAGCCGCTCACTCACCCAAAAGTTGTCGAATGGGTGAAACGGCTCAAGATGATGGGGGCTAGAGTGGAATTGATTACCAATGGTGTTTTGCTCGACGAGGAGATTTCGCTTCAGTTCATCCGCTCCGGATTGGATATGCTGTGGGTCTCACTGGATGGCGCCACCCCGGAGAGCTACTCGGATGTGCGCCTGGGATCGTCGCTGCCGAGAGTCATCGAGAATTTGAACGCGCTGCGTAGGATTCGGTTTAAGGCCCACGATATAGACAACACTAAACCCCAATTGGGCATCGCCTTTGTGGCCATGGAAAACAGTATCGCCGATCTCCCGGAACTCTTGCGGCTTGGAACCAGCCTGGGGGCCAAAGCTTTCTCGATCAGCAACGTTCTGGCGCATACGCCCGAACTGAACGAGCAAATTCTATACAATCGAACGATCTATAACACCGCTGGCCGCCAGACAACATCTTTCCCGATTGTGAGCCTGCCGCGCATGGATTCGAATGCGCTGACCAAAGATGCCCTGGCAGAAATTGTCGCACGGAAGTATCGCCTGGAACTGGCGGGGTACGAGTTCAACCGGGCGGTGGATACCTGTCCTTTTATCGAGCAAGGGAGTACCGCAATCCGCTGGGATGGGAGTGTTTGCCCTTGTCTGCCGCTGCTGCACACCAATCAGAATTATTTTGGAAAACGGCGGCGCATTTCGCGGGCCTATTCGGTGGGCAGCATTCTCGAACGCGATCTGCTGGATTTGTGGAATGACACTGATTATGCAAACTTGCGTGAGCGAGTGCAGCGTTTTGACTTTTCCCCATGTACGTTTTGCAATGGCTGTGAGCTTTCCGAAGAAAACCTGGAGGATTGCCTGGGCAACACGGAACTGGCTTGCGGCGGTTGTCTATGGGCGCAGGGGGTAATCCGTTGCCCGTGATGCACATCCTTCACCTCCTCGATGTACGATCAAATAGGGGGCGCATTTCTCGCAAAGTTATCCGCGCCCACTGTGTTACTAGTTCGCAGTAGCTCTCAGCATCCTGATAACTCGATGCCACGTCGGCTATTGTCATTGACCAGGCAATTTTCGGTAATTGCGGCGCATCCGGCCGGCGATTAACCCTCCAGGCGCGCCTGCTCTGGTTGGTTTCTTTGGCAGCCATCTGACGAATCTGATCGGTCGGTATCCCTTCTTCCAAGTAGGCGCGGAGCTGTTGTTCGATCCAGATGAGCGCTTCGTCGCTGTAGCGCCCATGTTGGATCATAAAACAAGCTACAGTCAGCATGTGAACCTTGCCATACCCGGAGTCTGAAAATTCGAGAACGAGGAACGAGTCGAAAATCGTTTGGCAACTGTTGTCTTCGGCGAGGATAGCGCCGCACTCTGGGCATGGTTGTGTCATCCTGGTCTCCCGGTTTGGCTTAATGCCGCGGCGAGCGCGACCGCCGCGTTGTCGGCGGCGATCCGGGTATTCCGCATCAACCGCCTGAAATGGAGGACGATCCCTGGGCGGCGAAGCATGGTCATCAGCATCCTGGCTGCCTGGAGGTTGGCGTCTTCGTCCATTATCTCACCCAGGTCGAAGGGGATGGGGGCGCGCGGGCCATCGCTGATCGCTCGCAGGGACAGAAGCGGAATCCCGTTCTCCGCCGCCACCTGTGCGATTCCGGCCGTCTCCATTTCCAGGATCGGGTGACTCATTTCTCTGAGCTGGTTTTTCGTAACCTGGGATCCGCCGGTTGTGACCGCGGTTCCGGCCAAAAGACGCGCGCCGCGCCTGCCAAGAACCTGGGCAACTGCGTCCCAGGCCGCAACAGGCCAAGGGGCGAGGGGCAGGAGCGGACCGGGAACCCCCTGATCCAGCCGGCAGACGGATTCGGGCGCGACCACATCCCCAATCTCCAGGTCCGTTTCGACAGCGCCGGCGATCCCGAACGAGATGAGTAACCGCGGTGTGCTCTTTTCCACCAGGTTTCGGGCGGCCTCACTGGCGCGCCGAACACCCATGCCGGATGTGGCCAGCAGGCAGGTTCGCCCGGACAAGATAAAGGATTTACAGCCAAACGACCCCAGCGCGATCCGCTTCCAACCCTCGATGCAGCGAAGAAGGGCGTCACTTTCCTGGGTCATCGCAGCAATAAGGCCAATTGTCTCCATAGAATGCGGTCTTTCCAGGTTTCATTGATTAAGTCCTAAAATTTGGGGAGTGCGGGCGGCTGCACTGCCCACACTCCCCAGATTTTGGCCTCATTCGCGTTCAGGCCGGATACGCCAGACCTTATCTTTATATATACAAATCGCGCTTGTTGTAGAACCAATAGGCCGCCGCCACACAGGCGACGACGATCGCCGCCGAGATAAGCAGGTACATCCCGTCCATTTTGCCGGTGCGCAAGAGTTCGCCCGCGTCGAAATACTTGAACGGCGTGAAGTACTTCAGAAAATCCAGATTCTCGTTCATCACCGCCATGATGGACATGAAATAGGTTGTCAGGATGATGGCTATGGCGGCTGAGCCAGAGAGTTTATACTGCTTCATGGAGCAGCCCAGCAGCAGCCCAATGGCCAGGAAGACCAGCTCAATGGCGAACATGGCCTCCATTTCGAGCGCCAGGAAGTTGTAGAAAGCCTGGTCGGGATTGTACGACCGCACAGCCACCAGCGACATCACCCAGGTGATCAGCACGAAGACAACGCAGTTGACCAGCGCAGCCAGCGCCTTGGCCGTGACGACCCTGCTGCGCGTTACCGGCAGTACCAGCGAAAACTCGACCGTCTTGTCGCGCTCTTCCTTGGAGATGCTGTCGCTGCCCCATATAGCGGCTGCAATCGCGGCCATCAGCGCAAAGTAGATGAACATGACGCCGTAGAAACCGCTGATCGTGGTCAGGTTAAAGGCGCTCATGCTCAAGGCGTCCAGCAGCGCCGGGGGCATCGAATCCAGCATATTCAGCAGCTCGGGATCGCCGGCAAAGGCGGAATATTTGGCCCCTGCCATAAAGATCAACAGTATGATTATCGCGCTCCAGATCAGCAGCGATTTGAGATTGGCCTTCAGCTCACGAAGAAAGATGTTCATCGGATTTCTCCTTACGATACCGCCGGAATGTCTCGGCGGGTGTACAACCAGTAACTGACCGCCAGCGCAGCCAGGGTGACCGCCACGTTGATCAGCACCAGCGGCGTGTCATACGCGCCGTGCTCGACGATGTAGGGCGCAGCCAGATGCTTGAAGGGCGTGACCAGCTCCAGCGCCACCTCGCCAAACACGCCGCTGAACGCGCTCAATACGTACATGCCGAAGCCCAGGCCCAGCGCATACGGCGTTACGCTGCGCACGCGCTTGACCAGCAGCGAGATGACCAGTCCCACACTCAGGAAAAAGAGTTGGAAGATCACGATGCTGAACAGCAGCAGGATCAGCGTACCCGTTTCGTACTCGCGCTGCTCGCCGAAGAGCGTGATGGCTGTGAAACTGACCACCCACACCACCAGGTTGGTGATGGTCAGGCTTGTCAGCGCGGCCAGCAGTTTGCTGGTCAGCACCTGCGCGCGGCTGACCGGTTTGCTCAACAGGAAGTCCGCCGTCAATTCACTCTCTTCAATCGAGACCAGCCCAAAGCCGTAGTTGCTGGCCTGGATCGCCAGGCAGAGTTGAGCGAACATGAAGATGAAACTGTAAAAACCCAGCACGGTGGACAGATCCATATTGTCCATGCCGAAGGCGGCTCGTAATTCCTGTGGGTATCTTGCCAGGAATTCGTTCATCAGTGCAGCCTGGTCGGCAAATACCGGGAACATGGAAAAAAAGAAGGCGACGAGGAAGGTCAAAGCCAGCGACCAGATGACCACCGATTTTAGTCGAGTACGGAATTCGTGTCGGTAGATGTTTGCATTCATGGTATCTGCCTATTCGTAATAATGCATGAAGATTTCTTCCAGCGTCGGTTCCTCGATGGTCACATCGGCGACCTGGATTGCGCTGATTTTTTGCAGCACTGTGTTGATATCACCTTTGAAGAAGAAATTCACCATGCCGTCTTCTACCTGCACATTGGTCACTCCCGGTAGATCAAAGGAACCCGGGGTCAACCCTTCAGCCGTCACGCGCACCTTTTTGTAGTTGTTCTGCTGCAAAGTGCGGATGTTGGAGATTTCTACGATCTTGCCCTCGCGGATGATGCCCACCCGGGTACACAACCGCTGCACTTCGCCCAAAATATGGGAGGAGAAGAAAACGGTCACGCCGCGGGCGTTTTCTGCACGGATCAGGTCGAAGAATTTGCGCTGCATGAGCGGATCGAGACCGGCGGTTGGCTCATCCAGGAAAAGCAGTTTGGGGCTGTGCAACAGGCCCTGCACGATGCCGACCTTTTTCTTGTTGCCGTAAGAGAGATCGCTAACACGGCGGTTCAGCTCCAGTTCCATGGTTTCGGACAGCTCGTGCATGCGCTGGGTGCAGTCACAATTGTAAAAACTGGCGGAATACTTGAGCAGATCAATGACTTTCATCCCTTCGTAGTAATAAACCTCCGAAGGCAGGTAGCCGATATCGCGGCGGATTTCAGGGCCGTGGGCGACCACATCCTTTCCGAAAACTTTCGCGCTGCCGTTTGTTGGATGAATCAACGATAGCAGCAGGCGGATGGTGGTGGATTTCCCGGCGCCATTCGGCCCGATGAAACCGAAGATCTCACCTTCTTCTACGTTGAAAGAAATCCCCACGATCCCCCGCGCTTTTCCGTAATACTTGGTCAGGTCAGTAACTTCGATAATGCTCATCGCATTGCTCCTTTGAACAAAATAGTGATATCGCCCGGTGGTTGGCGGGGTTAGCCTAATCGGAACATCACCGCAAGCCCGAAGGGATGGCAGTCTCTGTCGTACGAGGTTGCTCTACTTGAAAGTGTATTACCAGAGATGGTTTAAGTCAACCAAACAGGATATCCGGAAGAGTTACAGGCTATCAACCAGGTTTTGAAAGACTAAACCCGTTGGCATACTTCGTCTGGTAAAGCCGCTAAATGTTATTGATCCTGTGCAGCGAGCGCAGCAAGTCAAACGTCAGCCAGCGCGCTGCCTGCGGCCAGTCCGAAGGCTCCCACAAACCATACTCCCCCTGATGCGAATGGATGAATCCCAGCAGAGCCGCCACGCGCGGCTCATTTTTTGATATACCCACCCGCCCGCAAAGATCGAGCAGCAAAGCCAGGTCGAAGCGGGCAAAATATGTGAAGAATCCGTGCGCAGGTTCGGCGCCCACCAGGCGCGCCACCTCCAGCCCCAGACTGGTCAGCTCGCGCGTCTCCCGCTCCAGCAGCAGATCCAGCGCCCGCCGGGCGGGTTCGCTCGAGCAGCGCGCTGGATGAAGCGCCAGGCACATCAGCGCTCCTGTCGTGTTCGAGCGGCAGCCCCAACGCGAATGCGCCAGCTTCCGATATCCGGCGACATATCCAAATACTCCCGCCGCCACCCCCGTTGGCCAGGCGCCATCGGGTAATCGTTGCGCCAGCAGCCATTCGTAAGCCCGCTCGGCGCGCGGGTCGGCGGCATAACCGCAAGCCGCCAGACCGCGCAGCGGGAAGGCCGTTTGCAGCGGGATCATCGAATAGCGTTCGCTGGCGGGCATCTGGCTGTTCCCATCGGTCAACGCGGCTTCCTCGGCCAACGGCCAGGAACCATCGGCCTGCTGCTGGCTGAAAAGATATTCTGCTCCCCGCTTCACCGCCGGATGGGCGGCATCGAATCCCCAGAAACCCAGACGCGCCAGGGCGAAGGCGGTCGCCAACGTCCGGCTGCCGGATCGCCCTGGCGCGGCATGCCCGCTTGCAGGCTGTACCCCTGCAAGCCAGGAACCATCTGATTCTTGAAACCCCAGAAGTTCCATTACTTGCGGGTCAGATTGACGCAACCCGGCCAGTTCGATCATCTCCGGGTCATCAGGCGGCCGCTCGAACAGGTCACGCAGCGCCAACCAGCGCAGGCAGGCGGATGGGTCGGCGAGGAGTAGGGGCATCCAGTTCATAGTAAGCCTCGCAGATATGGCGCAGTGGGTGTGTTTCCGGCAGCTACCTGTTCTGGCGTACCCGCCGCGATAACATAGCCCCCGCCCGGCCCGCCGCTGGGGCCGATCTCTATCAGCCAATCACAGGCTGACAGGAGATGGGTATGATGCTCGACTACCAGTACGGAGCCGCCGTTATCTACCAACCGATGCAGTACGCTGGTCAGGCGCAGCACATCCTCTAAATGCTGCCCGATGGATGGCTCGTCCAGGATGTAGAGACTGCCCGCCACAGATTTGCGGCACAGCTCGCTGGCAATCTTGAGCCGTTGCGCCTCCCCGCCCGAAAGGGCGACTCCCGGCTGGCGCAGCACCAGGTAACCCAGCCCCACCTCCCGCGCCGCCTGCAGCGGCCGGCGCAGACGGGGATCGTCGCCGAACAAATGATAGATCTCATCAATCGTCCGCCCGAAAACCTCCGGCAGCGCCAGGCCGTTCAAGCGCACTTCCCAGGCTTCGGCTGTGTACCCGCTGCCGCGGCAAGTCTCACAAGTCACGTGCACGTCTGGCAGGAAGGTCATGTCCAGGGTCAACCGCCCGCGCCCGTCGCACACCGAGCAGCGCTCTGCCAGCTTTACCTCGTTCAACCCGCGCGCCTGCGCCTCGGGGCTGGCGGCGTAAATCGCCTGGATCGGACGTGCCAGGTCGAGGAACGTCGCCGGGCTGCTCAGACCTGCTTTGGATTGATCCACCACCAGGGTGCGCGGCGGCGCGCCTTCGATGGCCTCGTACTCACCCGGCTCGACTGGCTCGTGAGCGACCGAGGTCGTTTGCTTTTTGGGGGCCAGCGCCCGCCCGAGGGTGTCGGCCACCAGGGTGGATTTCCCCGAACCTGATACGCCGCATACCCCGGCCAGGACTCCCAGCGGGATGGCTACTTTTTCGCCCTTGAGGTTATTGGCGCGCGCCCCGTGGAGGGTCATCCAGCCCAGCGGTTGTCGCCGGTTGCGCGCATCTATGCGCCGCTCGCCGCGCAGCCAGCGCCCGGTAAGGCTGCCGCCTTGCGCGACCGCCTCCGGCGTTCCCTGGGCTACGATCCGACCGCCGTTTTGACCCGCCCCCGGTCCCATATCAATCAGACAATCGGCGCGGCGCATCACCTGCGGATCGTGCTCCACCACAATGACTGTGTTCCCCTCGTCGCGCAGCGTCTCCAGCGCGCGCAATAATGCCTCCACCTCGGCGGGATGCAAACCGCGCGTCGGTTCGTCCAGCAGTACGGTCAGCGCGGTCAGCCCGCTGCCCAGCAGGCTCGCCAGCCGGATGCGCTGCGCTTCTCCCGCTGACAGCGTCCCCGCGACGCGCCCCAGATTCAGATAGCCCAGCCCAACCTGGATCAAAAACCCCAACCGTTGGCGGACGGTATCCAGTGTGCTTGCCAGCTCCCGCCGGGTGGGGGCAAGCACGGTTAGCCGCCGTCCCAGCTCTACCAGCGTCATCTGCTCCAGTTCATAGATGTTGCTGCCATCCAGCCTCACTGCCAGGTACTCGGGCCGCAGCCGCGCTCCGCCGCAGGCCGGGCAGGGTTTGTTGTCGGAGTACGTCCCGCCCACGTCCCAATCCCGAATGAAGCCGTAGAAGCCGGGAAATTTGGCGCGATAGGTGTTCGAGCGCCCCTTTCGGCTGTGATACGTTATGTCCAGTTCCAACGGGCTGCCGAACAGGAAAGCGTGTTGGGCTTCGGAGGAGATTTCATTCCACGGCGTCTTGCGCGGGTCGAAGCCGTAATGCTCGGCCAGGGCCAGCAGCATGTAATACCCACCGTTGAATGGTTTGCCGAGGTAGCCGTTGGGGAAGAATCCCGGCGAGTACATCGCTCCCTCGACCAGCGGTTTCTCGGGGTGAATGATCAGCTTCGCCGGGTTCGGCGACAACAACGAGCCAATCCCGTTGCACTTCTGGCACGCCGCAGCGTAGGTGGAGGAGGCGAAATGCCGCGGGGCCGCCAGCGGTGCACGTGCGCCACAGTTTTTGCAGACCCATTGTGTTCCATGTTCCGATGGAATGCTGCGCGCCATCGGGGAGCCGCATTCCAGACATTGGCGTTCCCCCTGGCTGGCCAGCAGCACCGCCAGGTGATGGGCGATCTCGGTGGCCGTGCCCACCGTCGCTCGCCGGGAAAACACCAGCCGCTCCGCGCTGACCGTCAGCGCCACGCCCAGCCCGGTCACGGCTTCGACTTCAGCCTCCGCGCCTTCGTGCAAACCCTGCCGCTCGTATAGGCTCAGACTCTCCAAAAAGCGCCGCCGCGCCTCGGCTTCCAGCACATCATGCACCAGGCTGGATTTCCCTGACCCCGACAGCCCGGTCACGACGGTCAGCTTCCGCTTGGGGATCTCCACGCTGACGTTCTGTAAATTGTGTACGCGCGCACCACGGATGGCAATCACCTGCGAATTGCCGCGCGCCGTAGCCGCGGCCAATGGACTGGGGATCAGTCGGTTTTCCTCATTCAAAGCCTGTCCAGTCAGCGATGCGCTGCATTCGATCAACCCCTCCGGCGGCCCTGCATATATCATTCGTCCGCCAGCGGTTCCCGCGCCCGGCCCCAGGTCAATGACCCAATCGGCTGCCCGAATCACATCGGTGTTGTGCTCCACCACCACAATCGTCGCACCAGCCCGCACCAAACGGTCGAGCACGCCTAGCAGCCCGGCCAGATCCTGCGGGTGCAGGCCGGTCGTCGGCTCATCCAGCACCAGCATATCTTTGGCGAGCGATTTCTTCCCCAGGTAACGGGCCAGTTTCACCCGCTGGGCTTCGCCTCCCGAAAGCGTGGGCGAGGCCTGTCCGAGGCTGAGATACCCCAGCCCGATCTCGCACAACGCTTCCAGGATCTGGCGGGCGGTTTGCAGTTTCGCCGCCGGCAATCGGTTCTCGGCCTGGAAGAAAGTGAGCGCCTCTTCGATGGTCAGTTCATAGAATTCGGCAATGGAATAAAGCTTCTCCCCGGCCGGGAGCCTGGCGGCCAGAACCATATCGGTGAAACGCAGCCCATCACATTCCGCGCAGGGTATCCAGGTGGATGGCAGGTAGCGCATGCTCACTTCGACCGCCCCCAGGCCGCCGCATGTGACGCAAGCCCCCTCAGGCCGGTTGAACGAAAAATATGCCGGAGGCATCCCCGTGACTGCGGCGAACAAATCCCGGATGATGTCGCTCAACTTGGTGTAAGTCGCCGGATTGGAGCGCGGGTTGCGCCCGATGGGGGATTGATCCACCAGCACCGGATGGGGCTGCGGCCCATCGAGATTTCGGCAGCCGGTTGGTTCTCCATTCAACAGGCTCGCGGCCAACACGTCCTCCACAAGCGTGCTCTTCCCGGACCCGGAAACGCCTGTTATCACGCTCAACCGTCCGAGCGGGATCGGCACGTCAATATTTTGCAGATTGCGCAGGTTTGCATCTTGGATAGTCAGGAATTTATCGGGAGCAGGCCGTTTCCCGGGATGCAGCACGCTTTTTCGCTGACTGAAATACTCTCCGGTGGCGGTATCCGCCTGCCATAGTTGTTCCGGTGTGCCACGGAATACGACTCGCCCGCCCAATGGCCCGGCTCCCGGCCCAAGCTCGACCGCCTGGTCAGCGCCGGCCGCGGCGGTCCGTTCGTGCTCCACGAACACCACCGGCCCAGCCAGCTCCCGCAGAGCCGGCAGCAGGCGCTGAATATCGGCCGGGTGCTGCCCGACTGTCGGCTCATCCAGCACGTGCAGCATGTCTTCCAGGCGGCTGATCAGCGTCAGCGCCAGGCGCACCCGCTGCGCCTCGCCGCGGCTGAGGGTGGGAATCGGACGGTCCAAACCGATGTAGCCCAACCCGACCCGTTGAAGCGCTGACAAGCGCTGGGTAATCTCCCTTTGCAGCCGGGCGGTCGCCGCAACTTGCTCTGCAGTGGCGAACAACCCCAATGCCTCATCAACGGAGTGCTGTAAAAACTCGGGAAATCGCAATCCTGCCCAGCGCGTCGCGGCAGCTTGCGGGGTCAGTCCGGTTCCATCGCAAGCCTGGCATCTCGGGACGTTAGGCCCGTAGTCGCCTTTCCCGTCGCAGCCGGAGCAGACCCGGTTGAAATCCATCGGGCGCAGCGCCCCGAACCACGTCCCGCAGCGGATGCACATCGGGGCACGCGCCAGGCGCTGTATGTTGCCAGCCCAGCGCAGCGCCACCGCCTGCGCCCCCAGGGCAATAACCTCCCGAAGCGCGGCTCTCAAATGAGACAGGTCTGTACCCAATCCGGTGGTGAGAATCTGGACATCAATATCGTGCGACTCAGAAGATTCCAACCCCTTGCCCTGCCATGGCTCGCCATCCACCCAAAGCCGTTCAACCCCAAAGCGTTCCGCCAGCGCCGCCAGCAGTGTGCGGTGGCTGCCCTGGATCCCGTACACCAATGGGGCGGCGATGCTCACGGGTCCACGCCCGCTCAAGTCTGCCAGGCGCTCCAGAATCTCGTCTTCTGTATAGACCGCCAGGGATGCACCGCAGCGCGGGCAGCTCCGCTCGCCGAAATGTGCGTACAGCAGCCGCAGGAAGGGGTGCAGCCCAGAGGCGGTTGCCAGCGTCGAGTTGGGATTGCGGTTGAGCAGGTTCTGCCCGACGGCCACGGCTGGCCCCAGCCCAGTGATTGAGTCAACATTGGCGGGGGCCAGCCGTCCCTTGGGAGAACCCAACTCGAAGACCTCCAGGAACCTGCGCCGCGCCTCGTGGTATAGGGTATCAAAGACCAGCGAGGTTTTGCCTGATCCCGAGATCCCCGTGACAACGGTCAATCCCTCGCCAAATTCGACATCCACCCCTTGCAAATTATGCTCGCGCGCGCCCTGAATATGGATTTTCATAGCTGCTCGATTTAATGTGGCTCTACCGTTTCAAATGGGATGTTCCCGCCGAAGGCGGAAGAGTCATTAATGTAAAGTGGAATGACAGAACAATTGTACTACTAAAACAGGCGAAGCCAAAGGTTTTTTATCTGCCGAAGCAGTTTGGCGGGTTTGGCAGCACACCCCTGAATTTTGTTGGGAACGGGAGAGTCACAATACTTACCAGGCCCAATAAATCGCCGTCCCCCACCAGAAATTTTGGGTGGGGGACGGCTGGCTGGTAAGCTGTTCCCGGCGCTAGGCGGGTTTCTTGGCGGGCAGCTTGTTCTTCTGTTGTTCCTTTTTCTTTTCAAGCTGCTCTTGTTTTTGCTTGTTAGCCTTGTTTTTATCTTTCTTGCTGCGTTTATCTCCCATCGTGTGTCTCCTTTTTGGTTTACTGCCTGGTCAGGTAAGAGGAGGCTGTCATACGCTGCCTCGCATCAAGTTACTATATTTAACCACAAAACCCGCTTGCGGGCGGGTTTTGTTTCTGCGGAGAGGGTGGGAAGTCAACTTTGAACAAGGAACACCGCGAAAATTATTCGCGGCGGTGTGCTTTGCTCGCCTTCTCTTACGAAGCAAGATCATCAGTTGCGCGAAAAATTACCCTTCATCAGGCTTGACAAGCTGAGTTATAAGTGCGGAATCCCATTTTACCCGCATCCATTGGCTGTTCAACTACCATCTTGTTTTTCCCGACCGGCAAAACCTTCCACGCGCGCTCGTAACTCATTAATGTTGATGGGTTTGGACATATAAACATCACAACCTGCGGCAAGCGCACGTTCCGCATCCCCGAGCAAAGCATTGGCGGTAATGGCAATAATGGGGACATAAGCTAAAATACGTTTCTCGCTGTGTCGCAGTCTACGTGCGACTTCGTATCCATCAATATCCGGTAAATTGATATCAAGGAGAATCAAATCAATGTCTTCTTTCTCTGCAAAAGCGACCCCGTTTAGACCCGTTGTAGCCTGAAACAGGGTATGCCCGGCTGCTTCCAACACGCGTTTGACAAGGATCATGTTATCTGGATTGTCCTCGACATATAAAACATTCATTCCCATAAGTGATACTCCTTGATTATTCCTTTCTATCTTCTTCGATGACCTGAACCATTTGCTCCACGAATTTTCGCGTGGGAAGCGAGCTTTTCTGGTACACGGCTTCGATATGTCCATTCAATCGTTTACGTTCTTCGGGGGTGATATCTTTGGCGCTGACCACAACTACTGGAATGTTGTTTGTGCGCGGGTCCAATTTCAATTCTTCAACCAGCCCAAAACCATCAATACCCGGCATCATCAGATCGGTGACGATCAGGTCAGGCATTTTTTGCCGCGCTTGGGCAAGACCTTCCCACCCATCTCTGGCGTGAAAAACACGATATGACTTGCGCCCTTCCAATAGACGCCGGATAAGCAACGCATCGTCGGGGTTGTCATCAATCAGAAGGACTGTGGTTGTTTTCTCGTCTAGGTTTTCGAGAGCAGCTTGCAAACCTTCCCGCGGGGCGGGAGCTTGGTCTTCGCTCAAATGCACATCCACAGCAAACTGGTCACCCAGAACGTGCTTTTCGACCGGAAAGGTGTGGCCCGTGCAATTGACCACCACCGTCTCCTGCGCGCCGATCGTTCTATTTTTGAGCAACTTTTCCAAACCCGCGAATGCCACAGCCGTCGCAGGCTCCACAGCCGTCCCCTCGCTTTTAGCGAGCAGCCGCATGGCATTGAACGCCTCAGCATCCGTAACCGATTCCATTGTGCCGCCATACTGCTGGATAAGGCTCCACAAATACGTGTAAGACTTACCCGGATCACCGGTGGACAGGATGATGATGCAGGTATCGGGAATGACCGCCTCAGCAGTTTCCTTGCCGGCCTTGAATGCCTTCACCATAGGCGAACACCCCTCTGCCTGGATGATAGCCAGCTTTGGGATATGGCTGATCAAGCCCATTTGGAACATTTCCTTGAAGCCTTGGAAGACACCCAGCGGGCCAAGTCCGCCGCTCACGGATTGGATATACCAATCGGGGGCGCACCAACCGAGTTGTTCTACAATCTCGTAGGCAATGGTTTTCATCGACTCACGAGCCGGAATGGAGCTGGCCCCGCGATCCAAGAGCAAATGACGGCGTTGGGCAAATTGGGCTGCAATCTGCTTCGTCTGATCGTAGTTGCCGCTAACACGAATGACTTCTGCGCCAAAGAGAGCTGCTTCACGCAGCTTTTCCTGTGGGACGAGGCTGGTCATAAAAACCCACAACTTGATCCCAGCGCGCGCACAGGCTGCGGCATAAGCGACCGCTGCGTTCCCTGTTGAGGCGATCACTGCCTCGCGAATGTTGCCTTCATTCATAGCCGCAACGGCTACAGCAGCTTGACGATCTTTGAAAGAGCTGGTTGGGCCATAGCGCTCATCCTTGATGTAAACGGCGTTATGCCCCAGCGCCGGTGCAAAACGCTGCGACAGCCACAGGGGAGTGCCACCAGCCGGGTAGAGATCAAGCGCCCCAGGGTTGTCAAGCGGAAGAACATCGCGGTAACGCCATAGGTTGAACGACCGTCCAGGCAGGCCGCGCAGGATTTCTCGTTTGAAGGTATCGTAATCATAGTGCGCTTCTACCCACTGCGAATTGCATTTTTTGCAGGCCGCCGGAACAAATGGCTCATAGGGCTGCTGGTTGCCGCATTGACTGCATTCGACATACTTAAGTGTTGCCACTTTTACCTTTCTTTCTTCTCAATAACATCAGTAATCCTGGCTACTATGGGAAGTTTCACAAAAAACGTAGAGCCTTCTCCTGAAACGCCAGTGCTTTCTGCCCACATCAATCCGCCATGCATTGCCACGAGTTGGCGGCTGATGGGCAAACCCAGACCTGTGCCGCCGACTTTGCGGGTGGAGGAAGTGTCTACTTGCGTAAACTCTTGGAAGATTACTTCCAGTTTTTCTGGCGGGATGCCGATGCCTGTATCCTTTACGGTGATTAGTATGTCCCCATCATCTTTTCTGGCAACGCATAGGGCAATATGCCCTTTTTCGGTGAATTTTATGGCGTTGTTGACAAGGTTGATCATCACCTGGCGGAGACGTGTGTGGTCTGCCACGATCTCCACTATTTGATCTGAATCGGCTTCGATGAAAAGAGCGAGATTCTTTTCACTGGCCAGGGTAGATGTAATACTGGTGACCTCATCAAGCACATCATAGACCCGCAGCTTCTCCGGATTCAAGTTCATACGCCCGGCTTCGATCTTGGCCATATCCAAAACATCATTGATCAAGTGTAGGAGATGTTGCCCATTTTTTTGGATCAGGCGAAGGTCTGCTCCCATATTGGGGGTAAGCGGCCCATCCAATCCTTCGAGGATCACATCGGAAAAGCCGAGGATGGAGTTTAGCGGCGTGCGCAGCTCATGGCTCATGTTTGCCAGGAAGCCCGATTTGAGGCGGTCCAGTTCCAACAACTCGGCGGCGCGCTTCTGAAGTTCTTCGTTGAGCCGCAGGGTTTCCAGGTGTGTGCTGGTCTGCGCAGCGATAGCAGCGGCCAGCTCAGCCGCTTCCGGAGAAATATGCTCCGGGCCTGTTACGGCCAACTGGCCGATGGTTTCGCCGCGCACTTGCAAGGGTAAGGCAAGCGCCACATCATTCGGCAGAGGATCTCGAAACGGGGCCACCCGATTGGCGTCGTAAACAAAACTAAGGGAACCTTCATCTTTCTGTGCAGTAAAGGATTCCCAACTTTCGCGGGTGACACGTCGGATGATTGCATCAGCTTCGGCGCGGGCGCGCGATGCATCAGCCAACAACCGGATGTTCTCAACCTGTTGCGCAATCTGGTCGGCGATGGCGGCAATCATCTGTCTATCGCCATCCGTCAACGGGCGGCCTGGATCGGGAGTCAGATATAACGCGCCGACCTGTTCCTCCATAACACTCACGGACTCTTGAAATCCCGCACCGGGTTCGACTTTCTCGACAAACGGCGCGACAGAGGCTTGATCGTAGGCGTAACCGATGCGTTCGTTCTGATTAATAGCATCCAGGTAGGACGCCCAGCCTTCGTGCATGAAACGCCGGGTAGCAGCTTCGGCTTCGGCGCGAGCCCGTTCTGTTTCAGCAAGCAGGCGTAAGCTTTCTATCTGGAGCGAAGCTTGCTGCGCCACCGCATTGACAATCCCCAGTTCTTCGGACGTCCACGTGCGTTCGGCGGGGGATGCAAGCTGCACTTTCCCGATAGGCTGACCACCCGTTGTCAATGGCGCCGTGACAGCAGGAGGAAGATCTGAAGGTAAGCTGGTATCGCCGATTTGCTGCAACTTATTTTCAGAATAGACAAAACCTATCTGCTCGCGTTCATACAGAATCGGACTTTTAATCGGCATTTTCATATTTGCGGTAGAGGCCTGGGTGTCCAGCAATGGCGGGCTGGCAGTTTCTTTACCATCCAAAGCTTGTGCTTCCAAATCAAGCAGATGGGTGGGTGACGCGTCAAGTTCAGGTGATGTTTCCAGAGCAGCATTGGCTGAGTCGTTGGTCAGACGCTCGATATCAACAAACAACGCGTTAATCCGTTCACGGCTTATTTCGTCGTCGTTGGCAGATGATCGGGCTGCGGAGCCTTGGCGAACCGCAGGCCGCTTTATTACCCGTTTACCAGCATTTCTATTGGAAGCCATGTAACAAGCTCTCCTGAACCTGTCGGGGATTATTTGCGGTCTTTCATGCTCAGTTGAGCGATGGTAAGCGGAGCGCCCAAAGCGTGTCCCAACTCGCGGGCCGCGATTTGCAGCACAGCATCCACACTGGTTGCACTGCGGATCTTCTGACCGATTAGGTTCAACATGGTCTCACGCTCTGCCTGTTTTTGCGCTCGTTCGAACTGGCGGCGGTTTTCCAACACGGTGGCGATCTGCGGAGCCAGCGCAATGTAGAGGCGGGTTTCATCTTGTGTAAAGTTGTGAACCTCTTCGGATTCGAGCAGCAAGGCTCCGATCTGCTGCGTGCCCGAATACAGCGGGAGAACTGCAATTGCGCGGAGATTCAACCTTTTCACGAGTTGCATTGAAGTTGGATCCACTCGTTCATCATTGAACACATCATTGAAAAAGACGGGCTTCGGGGCTAAGAACAGGGACATGGCCTTGACAACCTCAAATGGATAATGTGTTCCAACTGCTGTCACCTCATGTCCACTGCCATTCCACCAGTTCGCAATAACATCTAATCCATCCAGATCACCGTTTGGGCCATAGTTGAATATCACCATGATTGCGCGGTTGATCACAGGGATGTTAATAGTTCGAACAACAATATTCACCAGGTCCTGCAAGTCTGTTGCCTGCGCCAGACGGCCGCCGGCCTCAAAAAGTTTTTCGGACTGCGCCAGTGCGGATTGAGTTTGGTCGAATTGCCGCAGAGACTCGATATGCGCACCAAGACGTTCAGCAACGGCATTGGCCAGTTCAAATGCGTCTTTGTTGTCAGGTTCAATATCCAGAACAGTGAATTTTCCCACAGTTTCGCCACGGACTTTGAGCGGCAGGCTGAAAGCAGACTCTTCAGCCAGTTGGTCTCCAGTTCGATTGTATGGCCGGACTTCTTTCAAGTCGTAGACATAGCCCATCCCTTCTCCGGCACTCAATTCCATGTACTCTTTCCAGCCTTCGCGAGTGAGACGGCGTGAGGCTTGTTCCGCCTCAAATCGGTAACGCTCGGCGCTATCCAGCAGACGCAGGCTTTCGATCTGTCGAGCTACCTGCTGCGCGACCGTGTTCACCAGTTCGGACGTGTGTGCGATCGGTGATGGCCCTTCCATGTCAACAACTAAATTTCCAAGGGGTTCGCCTGTGACAGAGATAGATGCCATCAGTGCATTTTCTTTTACCGGTTCTTCCTGAGTCAGTGGCGTGATCTTATTTTGCTCGAACACAAAACCAATCTCTTCGGGCTGGTGAATGGCATCCATGTAATCCACCCAATTGGCGCGTGTCAAGCGGCGGGCCTGAGACTCCACTTCAGCGCGCGCCTGCTGAGTCTCTGCCAGGAATGTTGCATTTTGGATGGCGATAGCCAACTGCCCAGCCAGGGCCTCAAAGCCAGGCAGCACATCCCGGCTTAATGAACCCGCGCGTTCGCTTTGCATATCCAACACACCCACTACTTTTTCGCCGATGAGCAGCGGCACGGCCATTTCAGAACGGGTATCGGGCAAAAGCGGATTCGGCTTGAAGGTGGCGCTGGCGGCTGTATCTTCAACCACGATGGAGCGTTTCTCTATGGCGGCGCGTCCGTTGATGGAGGCTGTGTTCAACGGCAAACGGTGGCCGCGCCCGATCAGTTCGGCGCCGACGGCCCCTGTTCCGGATTGGAGAATCAGGTTCGTCTGGCTGGGGTCGGTCAGATAGACTTGAACATAGTACAGGTTGAACTGGGAGCGGATGATTTCAGCAGCATCCTTCAACATGATATCCAGGGCACGCACTTGCGATACGGTGCGGCCCACTTCTGCCGCCAGTTCCAGACTATGAGTACGTTCTGCCACGCGTTGTTCCAGTGTGGCAATGGAGTCGCGCAGGCGGCTGGTCATTGTATTGAATGCTGTTGCCAGCAAACCAGTCTCGTCAGAAGTACGAATATCAACAATTGTGTTCAAATTACCTTGCGAAATCGCACCGGCCACATTCGTTAGTTCACGAATTGGGCGCACTACCTGCCCGGTAAGAAACCACAAGATGAACAGCGCTATGGCGAGCAATGCAATGCTGATCATCACCTGTTGGATTGCCGACGCGGTGGCTTGGGCAGTGACCTCAGAGAAAGGAATGATCAAGCTGAACGACCAGCGCGTACCAACTTCACCGATTTCAATTGGTGAGAATATCCGAAGGTAATTTCCATCTGGGCTCAGGCTAATGAATACTTCTCCTGCCGCAATTCGCGGTTGTAATGTTTCAAAGTCTTCATAAAGTTCCGTCGCAGGCTGGTTGGTGAGGGTTGGATTATTGTTAACGGCAACCAACGTTCCGGAATCGGTTAATATCACCGCTTCCGCCTTGCCAGCATACAAGTCTACATTATCCACAATACCCTGCACGAAGGCAATCGGGGCATCCACGCCTGCAATACCGTAGAACTTATCATTGGTCAGGATCGGTACAGTAAAAGTTGCCATGAGAGTGTCTACACCGGCTACGGGATAGATCAGAGGCGCAATGGTGTATTCCTTTTTGGTAGCGCGCGGCTGAAGATACCAATCGCCTGCCACAGGAACTTCATAATCAATCAGTGCTTCAACCGTGACACTGCCATCTGGACGGTTTACCCAGTAAGGAATGAAACGCCCGGTCTCATCGTGCGCTTCCGTCTCCTTATATTGCGCATCTAATCCATCAAAGGCGTTTGGCTCCCAAAGTGTATAGGTCGCCAGGAAGGATGGGTTTTCAGACGCCACGCTCCTGAGCATGGCATTGACTTGGTCGCGGCTCATGGGTACCGGATGATCTGGATCTTTTATCGCCTCCAGAGAATTTGCCATGGTTCGTGCAGTGATCAGGGGAACCTCGAGCTGCACCCGGACCAACTGCGCTTGGGATTCAGCGATGGCGAGCGCCTCGTTTTGCGCGCCTTCAATGGATGTTTGGCGAAGTGTGAAAACAGAGTAAATGATCAAAATGATAGAGGCCAAAGCCAGGATCGCGCCTGCCCATACAGTCATTTTTGCTTGCAAGGACGATTGAATGTTTCCGAGTATGGCACTTCCAAGCCAACCGGTTTTGCGATTAGTTATTGACATTGGTATCTCCTTGGCTATTGCCGGCGCCAATATTCGCGCTTACTCGTGACGCGCCGAGCGCCAGCCCAATTTCGCGGATGGCGGTCTGCAGGGTTTCATCTACCGATGTGGCGCGCTGGATCTTCTGGCCGATGCTGTTTACAAGTGATTCCAAATCCGCCTGCGCTTTGGATTGTTCGAACGAACGAACGTTTTGAATGGATGTGGCGACTTGCGCCGCAAGCGTAGTTTGGATATTGATATCTGAATCTGTAAAGCGGCCAACTTGATCAGACTGCACATCAAAAACGCCGATCACATTTCCACCGACGATCATCGGCACCGCCAGTTCGGAACGTGTGTCTGGCAGCAATGGGTTCGGCAGAAAGTCTGGTGCTTCCGTCACATCGTTGACGATCACGCCTTTTCGTTCGCGAGCGGCTCGGGCGACCAGCGATTGTTCGCGATCGAGCGGGATGGAACGTTTTTCTGCCACCATCTGGCGGCCAGGCTCGCCGGCGCCGGAAGCCAGGACCAGGTTTTCGCCCGCTTGATCGAGCAGGTAAATATGAGAGTGGTATAGCTTAAAACGTTCTTTTGTAAGTTCCACCACTTCTTGCAGGAGCCTATCGGTTTCCAGAATGGTGGCGGTGGCGGTACCCACTTCAGCCACGGTTGCCAGGTCTTTGGTGCGGTCTGCCACACGTTGCTCGAGACCGGATAACGTTTCTCTCAATTGGTCGGTCATGCGGTTGAAAGCTCTTGCCAAAATTCCGGTTTCGTCTTGTGAAGTGATCACGGCTCGGGCCGAAAGATCACCGGATGAGATTTTTTCCGCGGTTTGGGTAAGACGGGTGAGCGGCGCGGCAATAATCTGGCCAATCCCGAGACTTAATAATATGGCACCAACCAATAAACCAATCAGGATGAATGTAGCTGTTTGCAATGAAGAAGCGGTATCGTTTTGAATTTCCTCTTGAGAAGCCACAATGGCTGTGTTGAGTTCGTTTACTGGTACAATCACGCCAAGACTATAGCCGGGGGTGTTGAGAGGCGCAAAAGCGACATAAGTTTCCACACCATCAATAGCAACACTGGATAAACCTGATTCACCGTTAGTCAAGCGTATCGTTATCGCCTGCAAATCCTCAGATCCCTGCCCCAGGATCGTTTCTTTCGGTGTTTCATTGATCGGTACTTCCTCGGGTTGCAGTCCGAAGATGGCATATCCTTCCGGCGGCATCGCCAGGATGTGACCCGTTTCACCGACAAGGAAGGCAAAGCCTGTCTCGCCGATTTTGATTTGTGAAATGGTTTCAGAAATACGCGCAAGTTGCATGTCGATGCCGATTACGCCTTTGAAACCCCCAGCCGCGTTGTAAACAGGTGTGGAAGATGTAACGATCAACCCAGTACCCGCCGGGTCCTGATATGGTTCCGTCCAGCGCGGGATGCGTTCGGGATTACTTTGTGGATCGGCGATGGTATAGAAAGGCTGGCCTAGAGCATCGAAATCTTCGGGCACGAGGGTGGCCAAGTTAATGTTCGGGTAGTATGTAGTGGAGCCGAGTGCGCTGATGTAATAAACTGCCACGATTTGCGGTTGGGTTTTCAATATACCCGGGGCAAAAAAATCAAGATAAGCAGAGGTGTTTAATTCCGCCTGAATCTCGTCATTAACGATTATTGTTTTTGGAAGAAAGACGGAGGCTATATCCGTATCTGGGTTGCCATATTGACCTTCGGGTAATATGGACAATTTTGTGTGTGCATCCCAATAAGCACCTTGACCCAAGATTGAATTTTGGGATTCCAGTTGAGCGCGGTAATCCGCCAACTTAATCAGGCTGTCTTTCGTTGCCGAAAAAAGCTGATCAGCATTCATCGCTTCAGTTTTGACAATGTTTGTCAATTGTGCTTCGATCTGGACCTGGACGCTGTTCTCAAATTTACTGGACACTGAAGTAATGATTTGATTTGCCCGTGTCAAAGCAAAGTATGCTAACACGCCAATGGATATTCCTTCAATCACCAGAATCGCCAAAATAATCTTTGTGCGCAGGGGAAAATTTCGAAACTGGCGAACGATGAAATAACCAAGTATCACTACCACCGATGCTGCCACGATTTGAATCACAATGCCAGGCAAAGATGGCCGCACTTTCGAACCGAATACATCCAACAGAAGAGTAGTCAAACCCGAGACGACAGTAGCAACTGTCATCACCCAGCCCGATCTTCGGGGCAAAACCTGAAATGCGATTATTGGTCCGGCGAACATCAAGGCAATCCCAATCGTTAACCCGAGCCCGATTACCAAAGTCGCAATTAACGGGTACGATACCGCCAGGGCACCTAGAACCAGAATAATGCCGAAGGTGGGTCGCCCACGCCTGCTTAACACAGCACCGATTCCGAGCAGCACACCAAGCGCAGAGGAAATGACAACCAGCGTGTAGAATTGCACGATCCCGGTATTCTGGATTAGATACAGATAGTATGCCACAGTCACGAAATGGGCAACAGCGAGCAATGCCGCAATTAGAAATGCGTTGTGCGCCTGCTTTGTATCTTCCGTGGTTTTTTGTTCAGAAGTGTATTGAGTCATTTTGAAACTCCTGTTTTCATCACTTCAGATTCTCCGGGGGAATTCTGTTGATTAGTCATTAACGTTTCTTTTACGTTTATCCGTGAAGCACCCGGTTCAAGCGTCACTAGCGTGGGTTTCATTCCCAGCTTGTGACCCAGCTCGCGCACCGCAGTTTTTAACGCCGCTTCAACGCTGGTCGTGTTTTGGATCTTTTGGGTGATGAGGTTTACCGCAGTTTCGCGCTCTGCCTGATGTTGTGTTTGTGAGAAAGAGCGCGCGTTCTGGAAGGCGACCGCCACCTGGGATGCCAGCGTGGTTTGGATGCTGACATCAACATCTGTGAATCGGTTGGCTATTTCAGACTGCACATCCAGCACGCCGATAACCTTGCCTGCAACGATCATGGGGACAGCCATTTCTGAGCGTGTGTTGGGCAGGAGTAGGTTTGGCAGGAAATCCGGGGCGGCGGTCACATTGTTGACCACCACACCTTCCTGGGTGCGGGCGGCGCGTGCTACCAGCGATTGTTGGCTGCCAAGCGGGATACTGCGTTTTTCCGCAACCATTTGTCTGCCGACTTCACCTGCGCCAGCAGATAGTTCGAGGGTATCGCCGGCTTCGTTGAGCAGATAAATATGGGCGTGATAAAGATTAAAGGATCTCTTGGAGAGGTCCACCACTTCCTGCAACAGATGTCCGGATTCTGTGATGGTGGATGTGGCAATACCTACGTTCGCAACCACGCTCATATCTGCCGCGATCTTCTGGGTATTTTCATACTGACGAGTGTTCTGGAGTGCAACTGATACCTGGTTGGCGATGGATTGCAGCACATCGGCATCTTGCTCTGTCAGTCCGTTGACGATGTTATGCTGCACATCGAACACCCCCAGCACTTCATCACCAATCGAGATAGGTACCGCAATTTCCGCCTTGGTTTCAGGAAGCAATTCATTAGGCAGCCAGTCAGCCTCTTTCGATGTATCGGAAACCAGTACAATGGCATTGGTTTCTGCCGCACGGCCTACCAGGCCACGGCCTTTCGGAATAGTGTGACCGCGCGCCAGCATGGTTTGCCCGGCCTCGCCGGTTCCACCTACCATGACCAGCGTCTCTTTGGCTTCATCCAACAGGTAAATGTGGGCATAGTAATAACCAAAAGCAGTGACCAATTGCTCGACCACTTCCTTGACCAATTTGTCCCGGTCAAGGATGGTCGAAAGCCGGCGGCTGACTTCAGTAGAGGTGGACAACGCTTTGGTACGATCTGCCACACGCTGCTCCAGCGTACCAATCAGCTCACGCAACTGCCTGGTCATCGCATTGAAGGCGCCTGCCAACTGGCCGACTTCGTCACGGGATTCTCCCTTTGCCTCAACTGCCAGATCTCCAGCAGCCAATTTTTGGGCTGCACTGGTCAAGGCGGTGATTGGAGCAGAGAGAAAGCGTGCAAGTAAGAAGGCCGTTCCCGCCGCCAAGCCGGCAACAACCAGGCCGAGGATAATCATCGTGCGGAGCTGTGCATTGACTGGCGCCAGGGCAACCTCTCTTTCCTGGTGGAAAATGACCAGCCATCCCGCTTCGTCAACGCTGGGATTATCATCGCTCTGGATAGTAGCTACGCTGGCAAATGCTTGAATGTCATGCAGGGTCAATTCATCATACGGTCGAGCGGCAGCGCGAATCGAAGCCTGCAACTCTGGTGATACGTCTTCCACATCCTCCTCATCCACAATTTTTCCGTTAGGGAATAACACATCGGTATGCGAACCCTCGACCGTTTTTGCCTGCGCATACAGCACCTCCAGGAGCGACTCCATTGTCAGGGTTGTGCGAAGAACACCCGCGACCTGAGCAGAGTCTGGGGTCATGATCGGTATGGCAATATTGGTCGCGAAAGTCTGCGAGCTTTCATCGTATTCCATATTACCAACATAAACATTACCGATACCATTATTGTAGGCTGTCTGCCACCACGCCTCATCAGCCTGGTATAAATCAGATAGCCGGTTAGTCGCAGCGACAACAGCACCGTACCGATCGGTTATGAATACTTCTGCATTTTCTGGGAAGCTCTGGCGATATTCTTTCAAAATCGAAGCCGCATCATTGTTCAATCGGGAAGCCACAAGCGGATCGAGATCGTTCCCAGCCTGGTCGGCCGCGATCCATTGTTCATCCAAGCGAGCAATCTCGGATTGGATCTCGGTTGTATTGCCTGTGTAAGCTGCATTAGCATCGGTTATGGCGTTTTTGAATTGAGCAGTCAGGATCGAGAGCGTGTCTATATGCTCATCAATATAACTTCCAATGATGAGCGCTTGTGCATTGGCATTGGATTGTAGAAGGGCGCCGACATCTGTCAGAATCCTGTTACGGGAGGTCACGTAAGCGACGAAGCCAAAGGTCAACATCACTATAAAGGCAACATTGAGCATGGCCACCAACAGCTTCGTGCGCAGGGAATAATCGCGGAAGTTCCTGGCAATGAGTATGGCGAAAACGATCACACTCAGCACAGCAATAACGGGAACGAAGATGTTAAGCGTTGGAGAATTGAAACGGCTGAAAGGCCAGAACAAGTCAAGCAGGATCGAAGCCAGGCCCGAAACGATCCCGACGATGACAGCCCTGGTAATATACTTGCCGGACAAAAGCATACCCGATACCAGGCTGGAAACCACTATTGTGATTATTCCCAGCACGAGGCCAATCCCTCCGCTTAGGAGCATGGATGTAACCGGCAATATCAACGCCATAGCCGTAATATCGAGAATACCGGCTAACCCCCTGTTCCCAGCACGATTGACAAACACTGCAATGATGCCGTTTACGGCCAGCACTGCCACAGCAAAGGTCAGGATCTGGAGCTGCCAGGCGCCGGTCCGGATGAACAGAAATAAATACATTGCAAAGACTGTGATATACGCAATCGGGAATACCAGCAGCACCCAAAAGGCATTGCGCGCCTGTTGCGGCGTGGTATCGGGGGAAGGGATGAGTCTTTTGAACATTTTTTCTCTCTTTCGGCCGCTTGGAATTAACTACCCAAGAAATTGAGATCAGATATTGATTCGTGAGGTGGTTCTACACATTTCAAATGACATCAGTGAGTTCCCTCTCCACAGAGTGTGAATCGGGATCGAAAGTTGTAGAATAAAAGAGGGCAAGATAGCCGCCACTTTCCATGGGGGTGAGTGTGGCTGTAAAATCACAATCGTCTGGCCAGGTGATCTTGCCGATCTTGAATCCTGTCCCTGTGCGGGTGTCATCAAGGAGATCGAGCAATGGGTCGTACCCGTCCCCGGGTTTCAGCGATTCACCAAGCTCAACCGGATGATTAGCAAACATCTTTTCCCCTGCCGGGCTTAACCACTTAAGCCGTCCTTCTTTGTCGAACAAGATAGCGGCGTGAATGGGGCCTTGTAAAACGGAAGCCAGTTTTTGTTGGCTCTGTATCATGTTGCTATACAATTGGGCATTTTCCAGTGCTATCGCCGCCTGGCTGGCAATGGCCTGCAGCAGAAGTTTATGCTCCAGACGGAAATAGCCGCTCTGTTCGTGGGCCAGGACGAGCAGGCCGAGTAAACCGAGACGGCCAAACATCGGAGCAACGACCACCGATCGGGTTGGATCATCGGGCGCAACTCGCCAACGGATATCTTCGTGAGCATCGCTAATGATGACCCCTTGGTGGGTTTCGTTGATCTGGCTCAATAGATTTTTTAGGTCAGGCGGTTGAAACGGCGAACTCGAGGAAGTAGATACGGGAAAATGAAAACTCTTGGGGCCTTGGCCTTTGGGGGTCAAAAAGATGATATGCCCAAGCATCGCCCCCAGGGTTTCCACCGTGCGGTGCAGCACCAAATCAGTCAATTCATTGACATCCAGGCGGGCGCTCAATACCCTGCCGATTTCGGGGAGAAGATTTAATTCTTTATTGCGGAGCCGGATGATATCTTCAGTCTCTTTCACGCGCAGCCGCGTCCGAATGCGGGCCAGCAGCTCGCGACGGTCGAACGGTTTGGTTACATAATCATCGGCGCCGATGTTCAGGGCATATTGCATGTCTATGGGTTCGAGCCGGGCGGCAGTCAGGATGATCACAGGGATATGCGCAATCGCTGGATCAGTGCGAATCTCCTGCAGCGTCTCAAATCCATCCTTCACCGGCATATTGACATCCAGCAGCACCAGATCGGGCATTTCTGTACGGATCGCGACAAGGGCTTGTTCCCCATTGGCAGCGGAGATGCAAATGTAGCCCTCGTTTTCCAGGTAACGCGAAAGCAAAGCCACATTGTCCGACAGATCATCGGCAATCAGAATTTTGAACTGCGGCTTTGCGTCTGCTGCCTGGGATGCTGAGCCGCGTTCCAAATCCGCGATCGCTTTGGTAATAATCTGGCAAATGTGCTCCGGCCGAATGGGTTTGTTGATTACATCATTCACTTTCAACCGCCGAGCGCTCTCTTTCAAACCTGGCACATCGTAGGCGGTAATCAGGGCCGTATAAGCTGGGCGACCACTAGGGTGCGATTGCAGTTTTTCGATCAACTCGAGGCCGTTGATGCCTGGCATGACCATATCAGTAATCAAGAGATCCAATGTCTTTTTGTGAACAAGCTCTAACGCCTGTTCACCGCTCTCAGCTGATAATACTTCGATCCCCTGACCCAATTGGGATACGGCACGCGCCAGGGTTCTCGCCATATTTGGATGATCATCAACGATCAGGATGCGCACTGGGGCAGTATTGGTGGGGGAATTGGAATTTTTCATCGCTTATATTCTCCCATGACCCTATCATTTGGCAGTTAGGGATAAGTCAAAAAAAGTTGGCAAAAGTTGGGGGAATCGAAAACCCGCTTCCAGACCAAGTCCGAAAGCGGGCAGCCAATCTCCAAAATAAATCAATCCTGGCTGTTAATCTGCCAAGAGACGGTATCCGATTCCACGCACATTGAATAAATAAGTGGGTTTGTGCTCATCCGGCTCAATAGCCTGGCGAATACGGTGAATATGCCATTTGGAAACTTCCTTTGCCTCATGCGCATCCGCCTGGAAACCCTGCGCTTCTGCAACCAGCGTTTGGTAATCTACCAACTCTGGTGAATGGCGCGCCAGCACGAGCAAATAATCAAATGATGTTGGGGGCAGGCTGATGACCCGCTCGGCGATGGTCAGGCGGCGGGCGTGCAGGTCGAACACAAGTGCGCCGCGCTTAAGATAGCGTTCTGGCGGAATAACAGACCGTGACGGGGCGGACGGAGCATCATCTTCGTTATCAATATTTCGAAGTTCCGCTTGCAATGCTTCGATCTGCAATTGAATTTCTCGTTTGCGCCGCTCTTTTTGTTGGACAGCCAGAATCGTTTTTGTTCTTTCGATGATCAATTCCGGTCTGAGGGGCTTCAATAGGTAATCCGTAGCGCCGCTCCGCAATGCATCCACGGCGGAGTTGATATCTGGCTGGGCAGTAAATAAAACAACGGGGATGGTTGGATGACTGGCATGAACGAGCTTAAGCACTTCCGGGCCGGTCAACCCCGGCATTCGAATGTCCAAATAAATCAGGTCGAAAATCGTTGTCTCCAGAAAAGCCAGGCCTTGTTCCCCATTCTCGGCAGTCGTCACTTCGAATCCTGCGCTTTGCAGAATGCGCGCCAGTGTTTGGCGCAGGATTAGCTCGTCGTCAATAATCAGGATTTTACCGGAAATGGTCATCGCTGATCTCCCAGTCCGACAGGCAGCCAAATGCTAAACGTAGCGCCGCCTTCCGGGTTATTCTCTGCCTGGATGCGTCCATGATGCTTGAGCACAATTTCATACGAAATTGCCAGCCCAAGACCGGTTCCATTTTCCTTACTGGTAATAAAGGCTTCAAAGATATAAGGCAAGACGGATTTATCAATACCCGTCCCAGTATCAGTGATAGCGATCAGGATTTCGCTGCTTTCTGCCAACCAACGGGTGGAGACAATCAAACTGCCCCCATTTGCCATGGCATCCACAGAATTCATGAACAAGTTGAGAATTACTTGTTTGAGTTGATCACCGATGCCAGAGAAAGTGGGCAGGTCAGGGTCAGGGTGAAATTCGAATGAAATTCGAGCATGCCGAAGGGTTGTGACTACCAGTGCGTGAATATCTTCGATGATGTTGTTGATTTGTACCGACTGGAAATCTTCTGCTCGCACTGGTTGGTAAGTGACACGCAGCCTTTCGAGCAAAGTCGCCATCCGTTCACTCTCCGACAAGACAATTTTCAGGTCTTGCTGGCCCTGTTTGGATAGACCGTGTTCATTTTTAAGCAAGAAAAGGGCATTTTGGATGGCCTGAAGAGGGTTATTTAGCTCATGCGAAACAGAAGCCAGCAGGCGACCCGCCACAGCTAACTTTTCGGCGTGGATCAACTGCGTACGAGTTGCCTGTTCCTGACGCAAGGAATTCTGTAAATCGGCATAAAGCTGCGCTTTTTGCAAGGCAACCGCCAGTTGATCAGCCACAGCAGTGACCAACTGTACATCACGTTCCGTGAGATATTTTGGGGGCATCTGGTGAACATCCAGCAGCCCCAGGAACTTGGTACCTGTTTTTATGGGGATAGCCAATTCCGATTTCGTTTCTGGCAGGAAGGGCGCCCTTACAAAGGAAATCACCTTGTCAACATCATTGGTGAAGAATGGTTTCCCGGTTTCCGCGGTAAACCCAACAATTCCTTCTCCTGCGGCGAGACGATATCCTTGGCTCGCGAACTGCTCGCCGACCTCGCCGCTTCCTGCATGGACCACAAAATCGCCCGTTGCGGGATCTGCTATAAATATTTGAACATAGTAATACCCAAAGTTCTCCTGGAGAAGGTTTACCACATTCCTCATCAATTGGCCGGCGTCTATGGCCTCTACCAAATCTTGATTAATCCGATAGAGTGCATTGGCTTCTGTAAGGCTTTTCTGAGTCATCTCCATCAAACGAGCATTGTCAATGGAAATAGCAGCCTGTCCGGCCAGGGTTTCCAGGAATCTCAGCCAATTGGGATCAGGGTCAAGCGCAGAACGGTGAAAAATTTCCATAACGCCGTGTAACTGGTCTTTGGCTACTAAAGGAATGCCCAGGTAAGTAACAAATTTTTCATTTACGATTGATTGTGCGAGAATAGGGTTATTCCCCGTCTCCGCCAGGTTGGCAACAAACACAATCTTGCGATCTTGTGCAGCACGTCCCGCAAGTCCGGCTCCAACTTTCAGGCTGGTAAATTTCAGGGCTTGTGTATAGAATCCTTGCCCGGCGGCGAAATCGAGTGTCTGCGTCTGTGAGTTCAATAACAGCACTGAGGTTGCATCCACATGAAGTTGATCAACAATTTCCCAAACCAACAGTTCCAAAATCGTGCTTAAGTCCAGACTGCTGACAATAGCTTGATCAATGGTGTGCAAGGCACGCAAGCGCTCGATCTGCTGGGAAAGGCGTTGTTCGGCCTGCTTGCGTGCAGTGATATCATGAACAATCGTCACTCGCGCCTGTCGTCCTTTGTAAGAGATCATTCTGGCGCGGATTTCAACCGGAAATATGGTTCCGTCTTTTCTTATTGCCAAGTGCTCATACATTCCTTCAAATCCAGATCTCATATTGTTTATAACGAGTTCACGCGACTCAGGCGCTACAAAGTCAATCGCCTTCAAACCAATCAAACCGCCTGGTTCATACCCCAACATATTGGCCAGTTGGTTGTTAGTATCCACTATGACCCCTTGATCGCTGATCCCAATCCCTTCAGTCGTTGCTGCTGATAATCTCGCGAAGCGCTCCTCACTCTCTCGCAGCGCATCTTCCGATTGTTTGCGCTCAGTGATATCCCGGATGCTTCCCTGGAAGCCGACCAGATTACCGTTATCGTCTTTTACACTGGCCGCAGTAGCCAGTACATAGACAACTGTGCCATTTTTCATCTTTCCTTTTGTCTCGAGATTCTCGACAAATCCCCGCCCGATGATTTGTCTGATGATGTCGTCCCTTTCTTTGGGATCGAAATAAAGGTGCTGGAATTTCATCGCCTTCAACTCATCTGCTGAGTATCCCGACATGGTGCAGGCTGCCTCGTTAAAATCCAAGATATTGCCATCAATGTCGGTGACAAATAAAAAGTCTCTTGAAGTCTCAAACAACTTCCGGAACTTCGCTTCACTCTTGGCGAGCGCTTCTTCGAACCGCTCGAGTTCCTCGAGTTGATGCTTGGTCAGGGACAGCGCGTTTTGCAGGTCGCCGAGAACAATTCTCATGATGATTGTGAGACACAGCATCACGATCGTAAAATCTAGCCATGTCGTGATGGGCGGCAGGGGGAAGATGTGTAACGGCGGATGGTCGGTGGTCTGCAAGAAAACCATCCCCAGGCCAGCCGCAGAGCAAGCTGTAACAAGGGCGAGAGTGCCCCGCAACCCCAGGAGCAGTTCCGTGATGACGAGAATAACCAGGTAGAACATGAGACCAATACTGGATATTCCCCCCGACATGAGCAGGAAAAGTGTGTTAGTAACCCACCATCCCGATATGAACATTACGCTAGCGAGTTTTACGTGACCACGGCGCATTAGTAGATACGCCACCCCCAAGGTCAGAAGAAGCGTCAGAACCCCGAGTGTATTGAATAATTTTTCAACGAGGATGAATGGAATCGCAATGAGAATCAAAAACAACAGGATCAGTATCCCACTTAATAGCAGTATGTTTAACACCCTCGCCTGGCGCGTCTTGTCCTCATCATCCGGAAATTCCGGTGGCGCAATAATTTCTCTAATGCGTGACAACATGATCTCCCCTTTCAAGAAAGACTCGCTCAAATTCCGATACCAACTGTGAAGTGCCACGGGATTGTGCTTCCCAGACCCAAGCCTGTAATAAGCATTCGGCCTGCTGGCAATCCCGGATATTATCTAAGATCGTGTGGAACTGTTCTTTCAGTAACTTGGTATATTTATAGCCCCTTTCACAGGAATCTGCAAGCATAGCGCACATCACGGGCAGGATTTTCTTAATTGTATGCGATGGCAGATGATTTTTACAAAGAAAACATGGTTGTCGAACCGCAGGCGAGTGGTAAATTGCCCATGTTTTCGATGTCTATGCTATGATTAACATATCTGGACACCAAGGCTATGGCACCCAGTTCCCTGCTTACCACCAAATTTTTTGTCCCAACCGTTCGATCCACGCTGGTTTCTCGCCCACGTTTGCTCGAACGGTTGACCCTTGGATTGCGCGGACCTCTCACGCTGATCTCCGCCCCAGCCGGCTATGGCAAGACGACGCTCTTCTCTGAGTGGCGCGCCAGCACTGGCGTATCTGTCCCCCTTGCCTGGCTTTCGCTCGATGCAGAAGACAACGATCCCCCACGCTTTTATCAATATCTCCTGGCTTGTCTGAATGTCATCCAGCCTGGTGTGGTGCAGGGCCTTCTGCCATTGTTGCAATCTCCTGAACCACCTCATCCTGAGACTATCCTGGTTCCCCTGGTGAATGCCATGGCTGAAAATGAGCAGGATTTTGTGCTGGCCATTGACGATTACCATGTCATCGAAACGAGTGCCATCCATACTGCGCTGACTTTCCTGCTCGACCACCTGCCTCCTCATATGCATCTGGTCATCCTTTCCCGCACAGATCCGCCTTTGCCGCTTGCTCGCTTGCGGGCCCGCGGTCAAATGATTGAGATCCGCGAGGCCGACCTACGCTTTACGTCGGATGAAGTATCTGCGTTCTTGAACGAAATGATGGGCTTGAATCTCTCCGCCGAAGACCTGACTGCCCTGGAAGTGCGGACCGAAGGGTGGATCGCTGGTCTACAATTGGCGGCACTTTCGATGCAAGGCCACAAAGATATTCATGGTTTCGTTTCGGCGTTCACGGGCAGCCACCATTATGTCATGGATTACCTGGCTGAAGAAGTGCTCAAGCTTCAGCCCAAGAGGGTAAGCACCTTCTTGCTGTTAACCTCGATCCTGGGTCGCTTATGCGGATCGCTGTGCGAAGCTGTCGTTGGGACGGATGCAGATGAGACAATTGATGGGCAAGCGATGCTGGAATCCCTGGAAGAGATGAATCTGTTTGTGATCCCGTTGGATGATGACCAGCGATGGTACCGCTATCACCATCTCTTCGCAGACGTGCTCAGGAAGCGCATGGAACATCAGTTGCCGCATTTGCTCCCCGAGCTGCATCGGCGTGCTTCCCAATGGTACGAGCAAAACGGGTTTATATCCGAGCCTATTCAACAGGCCATCCTGGCGGGCGATCAGGAGCGCGTGGCAGAACTGATCGAGCAAAATGGTTGTTTATTGCTCATCAGCGGTGAGGTAGCGACTCTCCTGAACTGGGCTGTGGCCATTGAGTTTCAGTCAGAAAGACGCCCGTGGTTAGCTATCCAAAAAGCCTGGGCGCTTGCCCTCACCGGTGATCTCGACCGGGTTGAGCCAACCCTACAAGCCCCCGACAGATTGCTCTCGCCACTCGAATCTACCGCCGAGGTCAGAACGATGCGGGGCACTATTGCAGCAGCTCGCGCCTTTTGTGCAAACTCGCGAGGGGACACTCACTCGGCTGCGGCGTATGCCCGAAAAGCTTTGGAGCAATTACCGGATTGCAGCTCTATCTCACAAAGCATACGGAGCGTGGCAACATCCATCCTGGGGGATACCAGTTGGATCAATGGGAAGTTGGAAGATGCTGTCCATGCCTATACAGAAGCTATCCACATTGGACGAGATGCCAACAACCTGCACATGGTAATCATTGCTAACTCCAACCTTGCCGATGTTTTGATAGAACAAGGTCAACTCCACCGGGCAGCCGACCTATATGCCCAATCCTTACAAATGGCTGTTCGGCCAGATGGACAAAGGTCGCCATTGGCAGGAACCGTCTACGCTGGCCTGGGCAGATTGGCCTATGAGCACAACCAGTTGAAGGATGCGGATCAATATATTCATCAGTGCATCGAGCTTTGTCGAAAGTGGGGGGACGACGATCTTCAGTCTGTTGCTTATGCAATGCTGGCCCGGCGGAAGCAGGCCTCGGGTAACGTGGAGCAAGCCCGAGAGGCCATGAGGATTGCCGAGCAATTGGCCAGCAAGCATCCTCAATCTTCCCGTCAGTCCATTTTAGTGAACTCGGATTTGGCGCGTGTATGGCTGGCCCAGGGAAATCTGGAGAGGCCAACTCAACTTATTCGAAAAAGCGGTCTAACGATTAAAAACGAGATCCTCTACCAGCAAGAGCCTGAGTATATTATCCTGCTGCGTGTACTTCTGACCCAAGGCGATCTTGAGGCTGCCCTGGCGCTATCCGAACGATTGCTTCAACAGTCAGAGACTGCTGGGCGGTTGGGCTTGGTTATCGAGGTTCTGATCCTCCGAGCGCTCATTTTCCAGGGGAAAAAAGAGACCGAGCGCGCCCTGGCAGCTATAGAAAAGGCTCTTGCTCTGGCTCAGCCGGAAGGATATGTGCGCGTATTCCTGGACGAAGGTGAAGCGATGACACGACTGCTTTGCCAGGTTCAATCACGGCAGGTCGAAACCGGTTATGCCGCTGAGTTGTTGTCCAGGATAGGTAAAATCTCCGGTATGACGCAGCCTTCTATGCAACTCTTGATCGAGCCGCTGACCATACGTGAGGTGGAAGTGCTGAAGTTCATCAATGCCGGTTGTTCCAATCAAGAAATCGCTGAGAAGTTGGTCATATCCATCCCCACCGTGAAGCGTCATATCAGCAATATCTATACCAAGTTGGAAGTGAAAAGCCGGACGCAGGCCATTGCCATCGGAAAGGAGCTGAAACTCTTCGAGTGAGTGGCGGCAGGAGAGATTGTTCAAGATGCCGGCGGTGAGCGCTGATCACTGCCGGCATTTTGATTCGCGTATATTTATGAGACAAACTGGGGGTAATCAAAGACCCTTTACAGCTGGGATAAATACAACCCCAGCTACAACCTTCGAACGATGATATTGCATGGGGAAACTGCTATATTGGAGCCAGAGGAAATATGGCAAACGATAAAGATATGAATGACCTTGACTACAAGAATGCTCTTTCTGCCAGAACCCAAGGAGGATTCTTTGAGATCCATGTCAGAGGTCATCTCGATGATAGCTGGACGGATTGGCTGGAAGGCCTGGAAATGAAGTTGTTGGATAACGGAGAAATGATCCTTTCCGGGCGCATCAGGGACCAGGCCGCTCTGATGGGTGTTCTGAACAAACTCTACAGCCTGAACCTGACATTACGCTCGGTGAATGAAATCAATCCAAAGAAATAGTAGCAAACACAAATCAAAAAGGAGATATCAAAATGGAAAACACACGGCAGTTTAAACCCGAACTAATATCAATTTCGAAGAGCGCTTTCCTTATCGACAAGGTGCACAACTGTGCAGATTGCCCCATCCGGAAAATGGCGATCAAGCAGCCCAAGTCGATCTTTGCACGGCTACACATCTGGCACAAGACCTGGTGGCCGGGCTGGAAGGCTCACCAGGCGAGGGCGTGCGCTTATCGCACCGTGGCAAAGGCTCAAGCCGAATAAATCATTCAAAACCAGACAACTCATATTCGGAGGAAGAAATGGAAAACACACGCAAGTTAAACCCTGATCTCGGCACAATTGCATGGGGCGCTCTCTTTATCCTGTGGGGAATCACTGAAATGATCCCATCTCTGCCGGAGGGCACAGGCGCAATCGGTATCGGCATCGTCCTGATCGGTCTCAACCTGGCCCGGTTATGGAAAAGGGAACCCATCGGTGGGTTTACGACCACATTTGGCATCCTGGCGCTCCTGCTGGGTGCTCTGCAACTGGCGCGCCCGTACCTGCATCTGTCGTTCGAACTCCCGATCTTCGCCATCCTGCTGCTCGCTCTGGGGTTGATCCTGCTGGGAAGCGCACTGAGAGGAAGCAAAAATAATGGATAGGATACTTCAATGGCATTTGTTGAACGAGGGGCACGTCAAACGTGCCCCTCTCGCCAGAGGGATCGCCTGGGGCTTCCTCGGAGGCCTGGCTGGCACGCTGGTGATGGACATCCTGCTCATGGGAGCCTTACTGGCACTCGGGCAGCCAGCTTTGATGTGCTTCTCCATCGTTGGAGATACGGTTTCGCGTTTCCTGGCGCTGTTCGGTGCGCAGATCGCCAGCGGCGTTCCAACGGGCGTGGTTACGCACTATGTAGTCGGTCCGATGTTCGGGCTGCTCTTTGGAGCAGCCGTGATGATGCTCCCTGCTCTCCGTGATAGCACACTGAAGAAGATCACGATTGCAGCCTTTGTGTATGTGGAGATCCTGAGCCAGCCGCTCCTTGTGACAACCCCCATCCTGCTGAAGATGAATTTGCTTGCAACCTTGCTATGGTTCGGCGGATCCTTTGTCATGCATCTGATTATGAGCATTATTCTTGGCGTAATCGTGGGGTACGGGCTGCGGCAGACGCCCCTTGCAACCCAAAGGAGACTACAGTGAAAGTCCTGACTCTATTTGCCAACCCCAATCCCAAGTCCTTCAGCCATCGGGATCGCCCCTTTAAATTGGCTGGGTTCGATTGCCGGCGGTGTCATCCTGTTGTCAGGTGTCTCTCTGCTTGCAGTTGCGATATTCCGGCCGGGATTGAATTTGACCGCCATCCCATTCCCAAAGATGATGGGACACTGATTAAAACGGGACCATATCGGCTCGTGCGCCGCCCGATGGACTGCGGTGGGATCTTGATCGCCGTGGGATGGGTATTCCTGATGCATGGCTGGCTTACGCCCGGATACGCTATAATCATGTTGGTGTTCTTCGATTTCAAGTCGCGCCGTGAAGAAGAATGGCTGAAGGCAAATTCCCCAGCTATGGCGAGTATCAATAGCGAGTGCGTCAATTGATCCCGTTTTTGTATCAGAGTTCCCCCTCGGGAAAGAAAGCAGATGTCTCAAATGAAAAAAGAAAAAAATCCGATCCTGGAATTTGATAGCGAACAAGCCTCACAACGTAGCCTGGAACTGTTCCGGTCAGGTTTTTTCTGTGCAGAGAGTGTGCTGCTGGCGATAGCGGAAAGCCAGGGCATCCAATCCGATTTGATTCCCAGGATTGCAACAGGGTTTTGCAGTGGCATTTCCCGTACCGGCGGCATGTGTGGAGCTGTTAGCGGGGCGATCATGGGGATCAATCTCGTTGCTGGTAGAAATTCACCTGCTGAATCAATTGAGGTCAGCTATGCTCTTACTCAAAAATTGATCAGCTGTTTTGAAAGGCAATATGGTTCTATCAATTGCCGCCAATTGATCGGTTGCGACCTAGCCACCGATGAAGGACAGCGGTATTTCATGGAAAATCATCTCATGGAACGCTGCCTGCAATATGCCGAGGGCGCAACAAGCATGGCGGTTTCACTCATTGCTGAGTTCCATTCATAAGCTATTTACAGCAAAAATTTATTTCGTCCATGCCCATAATTTGCTCATGCACCGCTGTGCCGGGACCGGCTCTCAGGTTGAGTTGCCTGAAATCTTGAACAACTCCTACATCAAATGATCGAACGGGAATCTCCTTAAGCCTGCGACCAGAAGCCCGCCAATTTATCTTTAATCTCGCTGGTGCTTTGGACAACTTGAAATCCCCGCCAGTGTGCAGGGAATAAATGGCGGTAACGCGTATGGGTAAAGCGTTCGTCAATCAGTACAATGATCCCCCGGTCCGTCTCCGTGCGAATGACCCGCCCGGTCGCCTGCAGCACCCGGTTGAACCCTGGATATTGGTAAGCGTAAGCAAAACCGCTGCCGTTTAGGCGATCAAAATACTCTTTGATCAAGTCATTCTCCAGGCACACTTGCGGTACCCCCACGCCTACAACTACAGCGCCAATCAACCGATCTCCCACCAGGTCAATCCCTTCGCCAAAAACGCCGCCCATGACGGCAAAACCGATCAGCGTTTCCCGGTTACCAGCCGAAAACTGGGCCAGAAAGGCCTCGCGCGTTGATTCCGTCATGCCCCGATCCTGAACGAGGAGCCGCCAGCCTGGCGTCTGTTGTCTTTCCAGTAGCCTTTCTTTGAGCAGCTCAAGCACCGCCGCCAGATAGGCATAGGATGGAAAGAAAACCAGGTAATTGCCAACCTGCGCGCAGCAGATGGTTTCAATTACCGAGGCAATCTCAGTATAAGAATCAGCCCGCTGTGCGTATTTGGTGGCGATGCCGTTGTGGATCAACAGGCTGACATTCTCCGGCGGGAAAGGGGATTGGAAGATGCGCTGGGGATGATCTGCCGCACCGGTCAAGAGCTGCTTGAAATAATCCATTGGCAGCAGCGTCGCTGAAAAAAAGATGGCCGATTGGCTGCGTTCCAGCGGGGCAGCCAGCATGGGGGCAGGATCCAGGCAGAATAACTTGGCCTTGAGATTGCCTTGCCCCTGGCGCTCAAAGTAGGACACGTAGAACGTATCGAAATATTCGGCCGTGCGCAAGTAATTCAGGCACAAGAAATAAAACTCCAACAGTTCCTGCCGGAACTCAGCAGCCTGATTCAAGACCAACCAGTCTTCTGCTTTTTGGCTGAATTCGCGGATGACCTTGAGCAGTTTTTCAGGGGGCACGTGCTCAACCAGCGCTTGTTTGCCTTCCGCCTGGCACGCTTTGCGGGTCTCCAGCAGGATCTTATTGATCGCACTCAGCTTTTTGGCCAGCACAGGCAAATACGGTTTCAGCCTACGTTGGAGGTCCAACACTGTCTTTTTATCCAGTTCCGCCGAATACATCGCTCTGGCCCGGTCGGGAAGATTGTGAGCTTCGTCCACCAGAAAGATATACAGTTCAGAACTGAGGTCAAAAAAGCGGTGCAGATAGACCCGCGGATCAAACGCATAGTTGTAATCACAAATGATGCAGTCCACCCATAGCGCCAGGTCCAGCGAAAACTCAAACGGGCAGAGCTGATACTGCTGGGCGATGTCTTCGATCACCGGGCGAGTAAAAGCTTGGGTCCGGTCGAACTCCCCCAAGGCCCTTTTGACTTTGCCAAAATAATCACGGGCAAAGACACAGACTTCCGGGTCACAGTTGACTGGCGGGCAAAAACAGATCTTTTCTTTGGCCGTCAGAGTCACGCTTTTGAACTGCAAATTGGCCTGGCGCATATCATCCAGGGCTTTTTCGGCCGCCAGCCGCCCGGATGTTTTTGCTGTCAGGTAAAAAATCTTGGCTGCCAGCCCTTGACCCAGGGCCTTGACCGCCGGGAAAAGGGCGGCGATGGTCTTCCCCACCCCCGTTGGCGATTGGACGTAAAGGCGATCATTGGCCCGGATGGCTTTGTAGACTGCCACCGCCATCTCTCGCTGGCCTGGGCGATACTCAACATAGGGGAAATCGAGCTGGTGAATAGATTGGTCGCGCCTGGCCTGCCATGCATAAATTTTTCGAAACCAGTCCAGGTAGGGGATGATCAAGTCGCTGAAAAAGGTTTGCAGCTCAAAAAATGTAAAATGGCGTTCAAAGGTTTTTTCTTGCTGGCTATCTAAATGATAATAGGTCAGGTGAATGCAAACTCCGCTGAGATTATGCTGTTGGGCATACATGTAGGCATAGCACTGTGCCTGTGCCCAATGCAGTGGGTTGTGCTGCTCGCTCACCAGATCCAGGCTCAGGGTGGTGGTTTTGATCTCTTCGAGGATCACCGGCTCCTGGTTGGCGTACAAACCATCAATCCGGCCGCGCACTTCCAGGGGCGGGTCAGCGCCTTCAACCCGGTAAGCGATTTCTACCTCGGTTTCATAGCCTTCGGGGCGGGAGCGCTGTACGTGCTTATGGCCTTGTGTGCCAAGCTGGGCGCGGTCACGCCTTTGAAACCCGCCAGGGGTTATGTCACCCGTCTGCAATACAAATTCCACCAGGCTGCGGACTGAGACAACATGAGGTTGGGATTTTTCAATCTGAGGGGCAATATCGGTTTGCATTTTCTCCTGGGATTCTAGCAGTCGAGATGCCGTAAATAATTATCGCGGAACCTCATTGGAAATCCAAGTAAGCGGCATTATAAGTTCGTAAGCGAGACCATCAGCCCCCCGCAGCAGATTGATGCAAATACCAACACAGGCAGAGTGTAATCAATGAGCGGTGAGGAGGTGAGCAGCGTAGGAAGATTTCGACAACCTGCCAGGGCTATTTCCTTAATTGCTCTGCGGCAATTCGATGATAAAAGTGGTGCCACGGCCCACTTCGCTCTGCACATCAATGTTCCCGCCGTGCGCCTGGACGAGCTGCCGGGTGATTGCCAACCCCAAACCGCTGTGGGTCCTTTCACTGCGCGATTTATCTCCACGCCAGAAGCGGTCGAAGATAAAGGGAAGATCTTCCGGGGAGATGCCCGAGCCGGTATCCTGGATCGAGATACGTACGGAGTTCATCGTATCTTGTGAATCATTCTGGATCGATTCGGTGTAGATGGAAATAGTCCCACCCTGAGGGGTATGGCGCAGGGCATTCGAGATGAGGTTGGAGAAAACTTGATACAACCGATCGTAGTCCGCAGTGAGTTCTTGATTTGGGTGTGCGAGGCTGGTTTGCAGGTCAATACCGAGGGAGGCGGCTTGAGAGGAAAAGCCCGTAGTGAGATCCACCACGAGATCAGCAAGCAGGAAGCGGGTGGGGTGGAGCGGGAGTTGGCCCGTTTCGGCGAGGGAAAGCGTCTGCAAGTCATTGACGAGGCGGGCTAGAAGCCGGGTTTCATCCAATGTGGCGTTGATGTGTTCGGGCGTCGGTTGGTAAACGCCATCCACGATGCCTTCGAGGTTGCCCTGGATGATGTGGAGTGGTGTGCGAAGCTCGTGGGCGATGTCGGCAGTGAGGTTGCGGCGTTGTTGTTCGGCGCGTTCCAGCTCGCCAACCATTTTGTTGAAGCGCTTTATCAAATCGCTGAACATCTCCGATTTGGTTACAGGCACACGCGCGGAAAGGTCGCCGGCTTCAACCGCGTTAATGGTTTTGAAAAGTTGTTCGAGCGGCCGCCCGAAACGCATATATAAATTAAAAAGGACGAAGATGACGAGTGTCACAAATATGACTGGCCCAGCGCAAAGCAGGAGCCAACTGGATTTTGCTGTGGAGGATTGGGTAAAGATTTCAAATAGAATCGCGGAAAATCCACCCACGAAACAAACGAGGATGAGAAAGATGATGAGCAGGTAAGAAAAAAAACGGATTGCGCGGCGGGGGCGATTGGCGGGGGTGGTCATAAGGAAAGACAGATGTTACAGGGCGGGTTCGTTGAACCGATAGCCAACGCCATAGACCGTTTCGATCATGGATTCGCCCGTTGCAGCTTCGAGCTTCTTGCGCAAGTTTTTGATGTGCGAGTCGACGCTGCGGTCGAAACTGGAGGCGGCGCCGTGCAGTTCATCGAGTAGTTGTTCACGGGTCAGGGTTTGCCCTGGCCGGCTGGCAAGTATCTGCAAGAGCTTGAACTCGTTCGGGGTGAGCTTGATGGGATTGCCATCGAGCGTAACGAGATACTTCTCCGGGTCAATTTCGAGCCTGCCGGAGCGGATGATGCCCGGCGCTCTGACATCGCCGCGGGTTCTGCGGAGCAGCGCCCGCACGCGCGCCACCAGCGCTCGCACCGAGAATGGTTTGGTGATGTAATCGTCTGCGCCAATCTCGAGACCGGTGACCTGGTCAATCTCTTCGGAGAGAGCGGTGAGCATGATGATGGGCGTACGACCGAGGTCGCCGCTCTCACGGCGCAGGATGCGGCAGACTTCACGCCCGTCTATCTGGGGGAGCATGAGGTCGAGGATGATGAGATCGGGTTTTTCGCGGCGGGCAGTTGCCAGGGCAGATTGACCATCTGCGGCGGTGATCACGCGGAATCCGTTTTTCTCCAGATAATCGCGAGCGAGACGGGCTACCTTGGGTTCGTCGTCAACAACGAGGATCACTTGAGACATGGGTGAATTATAAGATACAAGAGGCGTAGAGAAGAAAGAGATCGGAAGATCAGTCTTTGAAGACTTCAATAACGATCTTGCCTTGCGCGTGGTTTTCGATGACATAGCGCAGCGCGTCCACGGTTTGGCTGAGTGGATAACTGCGGTCTATGGCAGGCGCGAGTTTTCCGGCTCGCAGCAGCTCACCGAGCTGCGCCAAATCGTCTGGATTGATTTTCGTGATGCCCATGTTCCTCAACGTCTTGCCGCCTTTTTGCGACAGCCATTTCGTAAACAATAGGGCTTCTAAAACTTGCCGCAAAGCGCCTCCTGCAAAGACATACACGCCTTGCGGCTTGAGCGCGCGGCGATACGCCCACAACGAGTGATAGCCGTTGACGGCTAAAATCAAATCATATTTTGCGTTGTTTTTCGTGAAATCTTCTTGGGTGTAATCAACCACATGATCCGCTCCCCACGAACGCGCCAGGTTGAGATTCCGCGTGCTGCACACGGCGGTCACCTCTGCGCCGGAAGTTTTGGCGAGTTGAACCGCATACATCCCGATTCCGCCCGAAGCGCCTTGAATCAAAACTTGTTGGCCAGGGCGAATCCCGCCTGCGCAGCGAATCGCCTGCAATGTGGTGAGCGCCGCAATCGGCAAGGCGGCGGCTTCTTCAAAAGAACGATTCGCTGGTTTCAAGGTCAGATAGGCTTCACGCGCCAGGACAAACTCAGCGAAAGAACCATGCGCGCAGCCAAACACTTCATCGCCGGGTTTGAAGCGCGTGACATTTTCGCCCACAGCCTCCACGCGCCCGGCGACATCTGTGCCAAGGGTGGTGTCTTTGGGCTTGAGCCACCCGCCGGTGATCAAGCGCGCTACAAACGAGGGCGCGGCAAATCGCCGCCATTCCAGTGCATTGATGGAAGCGGCGTGAACTTTCACCAACACTTGATGATCCTTTGGGATAGGCTGGGCGACTTCTCTGAGTTGAAGCGCCTCGAGCTTACCAAAAGTTTCGTAACGAATAGCTTTCACGATGAAATCCTTTTCTATCGGGTAATGGCTGCAACACGTTGATCCTGTAACCTGGCGTTTATCGAACGCCTTCCGCCGAATCTGGTTGAAGCACGGTCACATTTTGTCCGGCATATTTTTGATATAAATCGCTGCGTCTCTTTCTCCAACTATCCAGCCCGCCCCGCAGATTGGTTACACGCTTGAACCCTTTTGCTTTCAAGTAATACGATATCATGACCGAAAGCCCTCCGCCCGGACAGTACACCAGAATCTGCTTTTCTTTTGGCAGTTGCCTTATATATTTTTCGACCCGTAATGGATCAACTTCATGTGAATTCGGCAGACCCTTGAATCTTTTCCGATCATCGGGGGGGCGCACATCCAGGATGAAGGTGTTTTTGTCAAACAGAACGTTTTCATTCAGTTGAGCCGGCGCGAGCATGTTGACAAACGGGGTTCGATCTTCAAGGTAGTCCTTAACCACTCGGGTCATGTAGCGGATGTCTTGGGCCGAGGTGTGCTGACCGAGGCTGATCCGAATCGTCTCCCGCGCGGCCTGGTCGGATAAGCCGATCGCTTTCAAAACATGCGAGGGCGCGTCTTCCCCGGTGCTGCACGCTGAACCGGCTGAGACCGCGATCCCCCGGTAATCCAGGATCCCCATCAGCCCAGCGTTCTCCACGCCCGGGAAGGTGATGCTGATGGTGTTTGGCAGGCACTCTGATTCTGCTTCCGGTGAATTGATAATGCAATCTGGTTTGATCTCCTTGAGCTGCTGGATCAATTGCCGCTTCAACGCCCGGGTCTGTTCAGCATGAGCCAGAAGTTTGTCCGCCTCCTCACAGGCGGCGCCAAATCCAATGATATTGTGGACGCTTTCGGTGCCAGCCCGCATCCCGCTTTCCTGATGACCGCCATGCAGCAACGGTGTGAAAGGACTGCCTTCTTTGATATACAGGGCGCCAATGCCTTTGGGTCCATAGAGTTTATGCGCCGAAAACGAGGCGTAATCCACGCCCCAGGCATGGACATCAATCGGTATCTTCCCCAGGGCCTGCACACAATCCGTCAGCACCAGCGCGCCATGCTGCCGGGCGATTTTTGTCACAGCCTTGAGATCTTGAATGACACCCGTCTCATTATTGGCTAACATGCAGCAGACCAAAAAAGTCTCATCATCCACTCGCTTTTCCAATTCAGCCAGCAATACATGCCCTTGGTGATCCACCGGGCAATTTTCTACGATCACCCCCTGGGTTTTCAGGTATGCCAGTGTATTCAGTACGGAAGGATGCTCGATCGGTGTGGAAACGATCTTTTTCTTGCGGGGATAAAAGTGAGCGGCGACCGATTTGAGCACCGCATTATTGGATTCGGTGGCACACGCGGTAAAAATGACCTCGGACGGGTCGGCATGGATGACCTGTGATACTTGCTTCCGCGCCTGTTCCATCGCTTCGGCCGATCGCCTGCCAGCGCCATAGAACGACGACGGATTGCCGAAATGATGTTTCAACGCATGGTTCATTTTGCTCTGAACATGACTGCTCAAAGGCGTTGTCGCATTATTGTCGAGATAGACATGCCGATTGAAGCGAAATAGATGTTTCAAAAACTCAAAGTACTGGATTTCCATCAGATTACCTTTCCAATTGCCGCATCGAACAGCCGCTTTTATTTTTTGCCATTCATTCCTATTGTAACAACGATTTTCCCCCAGGCGTGACCTGTTCCCAAATGGCGCATGGCATCGGCGATTTTTTCCAGCGGGTAGGCTTTTTCTACAACCGGTTTGACCTGCCCGCGCTCGAATAGGTCTTTGAGCAGCAGGAAGTCTTCACGTTTGAAACTGGCGACAAAGAAGATGACTTTCTGGCTGGCGCCCAACGCGGCCAGACGCGTTTTGATGATATACGTCAGCGGTCCGAGCCAGCGATTGGATTTCGGCGCGCCGACGATGACGTAGATGGCTTGGGGGTTCAGCACCCGCTTGTTCTCGCGCCACGGATGGCTCCCGGCGATGTCGAGAACCAGGTCGTAACGCTTGCCGCTGCGGGTGTAATCTTCTTTGGTGTAGTCAATGACCTGGTCCGCGCCCAGCGAGCGGATCATCTCCACGTTGCGTGTGCTGCAAACGGCGGTCACTTCGGCTCCGAGGGCTTTGGCAATCTGCACGGCGAATGTGCCCACGCCGCCCGATGCGCCGTTGATGAGCACTTTCTGCCCGGGTTGAACTTTTCCATGATCGCGCAGCCCTTGCAGGGCGGTGATCGCCGCGACCGCGGTGCATCCGGCTTGCTCAAAGGTGATATTGGCAGGCTTTGCGTAAACGTGATTCTTCACGCACACGTACTCGGCAAACGCTCCGCTTCGTGCGCCGAAGACTTCATCCCCGGGTTTGATCCCGGTCACATCCTTGCCAACGGCTTCAACTACTCCGGCGTAGTCCACGCCAAGACGGGTGTCCTTGGGTCTGAGCAGCCCGCCGCCAAGACGGGCGACGAACAAACCGGTCATCGTGTACCACTCCGCCGGGTTGACCGATGAAGCATAGATTCTGACCAGCGCTTCATCATCTCTGGGGCTGGGTTTTTCGACGTTTTCAATTTTCAACACATCTGGTGAACCATAGGATTGGAAAACAGCAGCTTTCATGAATCGAATCTCCTGATTAGTATTTCCTCAAGAGTATCAATCCATTGTGGAGAAATTGTGGAGAACCCCGTCAGGATTTGTGGAAGTTGGTAACCTATCCCAAGTGCGATCGAAGAAACTGTGCTATGTCATCCAGTGATTGAGCAGCTTGCGGCAACGTCAGAAAAAGCTGCCATACATGCCACATGCGCGGGTAAATCTCCAGCCGCACATCAACACCTGCTGCTTTTGCCAAACTCGAGATACGGATCGCATCTTCGCGCAGAATCTCATCTTCTCCGACATGCACCAGCACCGGCGGCAGGCTGTTCCAATTGCCAAATACGGGCGAAATCAAGGGATTGTGGGCATCGCTGTGCCCCACATAAGATTTACTATAAAACTTCACTGCTTTGGGAGGCAGCAGCGGATCCTTGAACCCTTTCTGCTGATTATCTCTATCGGTGAGGTCCGCCACAGGTGAGAGACATGCCGCCGCCGTAGGCAGCGGGTCACCACTGTCGCGCAGTTCCATCAACGATGTGACAGTCAAATTACCGCCAGCCGAATCGCCTGCCAGCACGATGTTTTGAGGCGAAATGCCCTGTTTCAACAGCCAGCGATAAGCAGCGACGCAGTCATCCAATGCCGCAGGAAATGGATAATCCGGCGCAAGGCGATAATCCACCATCAGCACGCGCAGGCCCATCTTTTGCGCCAAATAGGCTGCCATCGGAAGATGGAGCGGTGTCAACCCGAGAACGAAACCGCCGCCGTGCAGATAGATCAGCGCCTGGTCTGGCCGATTGTTTTTGGGAATGATCCATTCACACCGCACGCCGTTTGCAAACACCACTTCACGGCTCACACCAGCTTCTAGCCGTACCCCGGTCATGCTTAGCTTTAGCAGCCAGCGTTCCACTGCGAGCGGCAGGTACGCCTGCATGAAACGGGCAACTGACAACTGAGAGCGGATTTTTCGTTCGACAGAAGAAGATGTCATTGGCTATCCTTTCCATGTTTCCCTGCAACTCCAGGGTAGAGTGCTATACAGCCGTTATCAGTTAGAGATTGCTGTTGGATCAGCGGCAAGTAGATTCTATACCAGAAGGGATCGACGGTGACTAAAAAGCCACTGCTATCCTGACTGCCATCGTCATCTCTCACAGTGATGATCACGGTATACAATTTGCCAGTCAGAAGCCTCTGGCTGGGCTGGATCGCACCCTGTCAGCCCGAGAAGTGGATGATCGCGTTTGCGCTGTCTTTGGCTGCGTTCATGAACCTCATCTTGCCTTACCACGCCCCGAAAATGTTTCCTGATCTTGCACTAACCGTCCTCGCCCGGGTAGACGAACAGCGTTCAATTGCAACAAGAGAAGTTGTGTGCCACAATGACATTGCTCGGCTTGCTCAGGTCTAACCTGACTCGCTGGGACGCACGTTCACCAATCGAAAGAAAAGGCTCCTTCGGTTGTCCTCGAAGGAGCCTGGGTACGAGAAAATGCTTTAATTGCGCTTCAACCGACTATTGCGTTTCTATCCATCCTGAATGGAACAGGATTAAGTAACTGCGGAGAGGGTGGGATTCGAACCCACGGTGGAGACTAGCTCCACAACGGTTTTCGAGACCGTCCCATTCAACCGCTCTGGCACCTCTCCAGGTTTTCGCTAATCTAATTCCTCAGAGCGGGGCGATTATAGCACGATTTTCAACTGGCGGGAATCAAATTTCGACCACCGTTTGCTGCTCGGGGTAAACAACGTTCTTAATCCCTTTTTCGGCCATCTTTTCTCGCAAAGCAGTCGCTGCATCGGGTTCTCCGTGGACGAGGAAAATCTGTTTGGCGCAGCCCTTGACGGCTCCCGCGTACTCCAGCAGGAAATCTTGCCCGGCGTGCGCTGACAATCCACCGATGGTGGCGACCTCCGCCCGGCGGGTGTAGGTCTCGCCCATTATTTTTACATACGGCTCTCGCTCGGCCAGCCGCCGTCCCAGGGTTTCGGGAGCCTGCCAGGAAACGATCATCACCGTGTTGCGCCGGTCTTCGATGCTGTAACGAAGGTGATAGACGACCCGCCCGGTCTCCGCCATGCCGGAGGCGGAGATGATGACCATGGGATCCTTGCGCAGGTTGAGAGCCTTGGAATCGTCCAGTGATTGGATGTAGGTGAGCAGGTCGAATTCCAGTGCCGGGTGGCCGCGCCGGATTAACTTCAACGTTTCCTCATCGAAACATTCGGGGTGCTGTTTGAAGATCTCGGAGGCGTTGACCGCCAGCGGGCTGTCCACGTAAATCGGGATGTGCCGCAGGTCGCCATCCTGGTGCATTCTTTGCAGGTTATAGACCAGCTCTTGGGCGCGCCCGACCGCGAAGGACGGAATGACCACCTTGCCGCCGCGCGCCACTGTGCGCAGGATGACTTCGCGCATCTCGTCGAAGGCCGCCTCCGGGCTGCGATGGGGCTTGTCTCCGTAGGTGCTCTCCATGATGAGATAGTCCACCTCGCCCGGTAGAACCGGGTCGCGCAGGATCGGCAATTGGCGGCGGCCAATGTCGCCCGAAAACCACAGCCGCACTTTGCGCCCTTTTTCCTCCAGCTCAAGGTAGACTGAGGCCGACCCCAGGATATGACCGGCTTCGATGAACCGGGCGGTAACGCCTGGGGCTGGCTCGAAAGTCTGGTCGTATGGGATGCCGCGCAGGAGGGGCTTGACCTGTGCGGCGTCTTCCTCGGTGTACAATGGCTCGACGGGCGGCTCGCCGCGCCGGGCGCGATGATAGCTGATGTTGGCGGCCTGGGCTTCTTGCACGTGTCCTGAATCGCGCAGCATCAGGTCAGCCAGGTGGGCGGTGGCCGGGGTGGCGAAGATCGGCCCGCTGAAGCCGTTATTGACCAGGTTGGGCAGGTTGCCGCTGTGATCAATGTGCGCGTGCGAGAGGATGACCGCGTCCAGCTCGCGCGGCTCGTACCCAAAATTACAGTTGCGTTCGTAAGTGTCGGCGCGCCGCCCCTGGTACATGCCGCACTCCAGGAGCAGGCGTGAGCCATTGACTTCGATCAGGTGCTGCGAGCCGGTGACGGTTTGGGCTGCGCCGTGGAAGGTGATTTTCATGAGTAGCCTCTCGGGATGATGGTCAACCGCGCCGGAATAATGCCATGATTTGTTCGCCCAGGTGCTCACGCCGCCAGGGAAAATCGGCCATTACCTCTTCCAGGGCCTCAGGGTGAGTCGGGTTGGCTTCGGCCAGGGCGTGGAGCAGGTCGCGCGGCAGGATCACGTCAGATTCGACGCCCCAGGATTGGGCGGTGGCCTTGCGCCATTGGCGCAGCGCTTCCAGGCGGGACAGGTAGCGCTCGTCGGGACGCGGCGACCGGGTGGGGTACAGGGGCGGCGATTTCATGCCGCGCGCCACGGCCTGTAAGAGCTGTTTCCCATGCCGGTGAAGCTGCCCCTGGGACATTCCTGGCAGCCGCTTTAGATCATCGAACCCGGAGGGGCAGGCGGCGGCGATAGCGACCAGGGTGTCGTTGCCCAGGACTTTGAACAACGGGCGGTCCTGGGTGCGGGCGACCATGTCGCGATACTGGCACAATTCCTGCAAGACGGCGGCCTGCTGCGGCGTCAGGTCGTGCGCGCCGCTCAAATTCAGGCAGCTCAACGGCTCGCCGTCCAACACCCGGCCGTTCACCGATCGCATCCGGTTGAAGTCTTCCACCGCCAGGGGCCAGCGCCCCTCTTTCTGGAGGGCGTCGTACAACCGCTGGCGCAGGGGGATCAGGTAATGGGTGTCCAGTTGGGCGTAAGCCAGTAGATCCGAAGGCAGGGGGCGCTGTCCCCAATCGGCGCGCTGGAAGCGTTTATCGAGCACCAGGCCGAATTCGGCTTTCAGCACCGATCCCAGGCCGATCTCGCAGCGGCCCAGGATGCGCGCCGCCAGCATGGTATCGAACAGGTTGGCGAACTCGAAGCCAAAATCCCGCTTGAGGCAGATGATGTCGTACTCGGCGGCGTGAAAGACCTTTTCGATTTTGGGGTCGGCAAAGATGGGGGCCAGCGAGGAGAGATCGGGCAATGAGAACGGGTCAACCAGGAAATCGGCGGCGGGGGTCGAAAACTGGATGAGGCAGACTTGCTCACGGTAGGCGTACAGGCTGTTGGATTCGGTGTCTACAGCCATGACCGGCTCCCTCGAGAGCGTATCAGCGAGCCGCTGGAGGTCAGCGGGTCTGGTAATGAGGTTGGGCGTTGATATTTTTTCTACAAACATGCGTTTATTATAGTCGAGAATCGAAGACCCCAGGGGTTTCAAAACCCCCTGGGGTCTTCCAGCCATGATCGGCCCGGCTCGAGGATGTCCCATGTCCAGAACGGGTCGAGCCAGGTTAAGCCCAATGGACTGGACTCGCCATGAACAGGCACACTTGCATCCGTCCAAATTTCGCCTTGCGCAGCAACATACATTGGATAGCCACAATACATCCCGCCGAACGAGTGTGTAATTATTTCGCCAGGGTATAGAATATCCAGCGTTTCGTACTCGGAAATACACCCATATGGCATTGACCATCCTAAAGCTTGAACTTTTGTCAAGGGATATGGTTCGTCATTACGAAATTCGGCATAAATATACCTGATTGGATCGGTTAACCAAGTATCAGAATAGACCACCATCAAAGGCTTTATTATTTGATCATGCTGCATATTCCAATCAATTATCGAGAGTTCGTGATGGATAGTGTAATCGAATACAGAGAGCGGGGTAAAAATAAGAACCGGGTTCAACTGACCCGGCAGAGTTGCAACCAGGCTGGTCGTATCTGTGTAGACGCCGAGCAACTGATTTTCTTGATCGTAAACTTTCGCTTCCAGAACGACATCGAAAACGGGATCATCGGTAGCAGCAGTTAGATTGGCCACCAAATGATAATTCCCTGGACGATCGCGCCCGCCTTCATCATAAACGATACGAACAGGTATTGTGAAGTTGACCACAGGCAGGTAAACACAATGGGCAGATGCACAGTCCACCTGCGAATTGGCAGCGCCCCGATCAGCGAGCGACAGCAGCAGCACCCCAACCAGCAAACAGCAGACAAAACGAATCCTGGACATAACCACCTCCCTGATCAGACCCTAAGGGTTTCACCAGATGACGAATGGAAATTACTTCTGCACACGGCAAGATCTATCTACGAGTATGATCTCTGTCGAAACCCTTAGGGTCTTGTGTTTATAAAAGGCATCACCCACGATCTACCCGGCTTGATGAGGTCCCAGCCCCAGAACGGGACGAGCCAGGATAGCCTGAATGGATTTGTCCCGACGCTGGCAGGCGCGGCGGTCTCGGTCGAAAGCTGCCCCTGCGCGGTATAGCGAATCCCAGGAACACATATTCCACCCACGCCCCAAAGAAATCTTGTATACGTAACGGTTTCTCCGGGAGCGAGGTTATCTGCCAGTAATAGCCCATCGCTGATGGTTTCCTGGCAAAATGACCAGGCCATTCCAATGATGTTGACCATTGGCAATGATTCATCGTTGCGAAACGTTGCGGTGACGGTGGTTCCCAAATACATATATCCTTCAGTTTGGGTCATGACGACTGTCAATGGCGCGAATGCCGGACTGCCATCGCTGTTCCATTCGATAGCCCTGATATCTTCATGCAAATTAGCTACTGGATGCTCAAAAGTGGAAATATTTGTTCCGATTACAAAGGGATTCAATTGACCGGGCAAAGTTGCTTTCAGTTCTGTTGTGCCTATAAAAGCGCCAAGCAATTGTTCTGAATCGAATACTCGAGCTTCCAAAACCAAATCAGTCACCTGATTACTGGTCATGGCAGTCACATCCCCTTTGATTATGTAATTGCCACCTCTATCACGACCGCCTGTTTCATCAACGATGCGTACTGGCTGGAGGATAGTCACAACAGGTATATAGTTACAATAAAGGGATGAGCAGTCTGTCCCTCTGGCAGCGCCCCGCTCAGCGACCGACAGCAGCAGCACCCCAACCAGCAAACAGCAGACAAAACGAATCCTGGACATAACCACCTCCCTGATCAGACCCTAAGGGTTTCACCAGATGACGAATGGAAATTACTTCTGCACACGGCAATATCTATCTATGAGTATGATCTCTGTCGAAACCCTTAGGGTCTTGCGTTCATACGTTATTATCGTAGCGGGAGAAATTATTGTCAACAAGATTTCCCCCCGCGCCGAAATTCCCCGCCTCTCACCCAGCGCCAATGTGATTTAAGTTACATACCTGCCCCCCAAGACATGATAGCATCAACGCACATCCAGTGAATCGCAGCGACGAAAGGCAAACATGAAAATTCTCCCCATCCTCGTGGCAGCCGCAGCGCTCCTGGCCGTCTTTGGCGTCGGCTTGTGGGCTACCGATTTCACGGCTTATTTGGGCAGCGATCCGGTCACCTGCAATAACTGTCACGTGATGGACGCCGTCTACGAGGGCTGGTATCACGGCGGGCATCAGGAGTGGGCTGCCTGCACCGACTGCCACACCCCGCACGCCCTCATCCCCAAGTACATCATCAAAGCCGAATCGGGCTACCATCACGTCACCGCCTTCACCTTCGGCAACATCCCCGACGCCATCCGCGCCAAAGAGTCATCGAAAGAAATTGTCCAGGAAAACTGCATCCGCTGCCACGAAGAAACCGTGAGCGACATCGTAGGCGGGGCCATGCCGCTCGACCGGTATTGCTTCGAGTGCCATCGCAGCGTGGCGCATGGCGAGCGGGGCATCTCGTTGTTACCTTATCAATCCCAGGAGAAGGAAAAATGACCGAAGCCAAACCCAAACGCCGTATCCGCCTCTCGCTGACGATGATCCTCTCGGGTGTCATCGTTCTTTTGGCGGCCGCCCTGGCAGGCGTGTTGATCTTCCTGAAGAATCAACCCCCTCAGCAGCGCGGCGTCGCCCCGGTGGTCGAGATCGCCCCCATGGAGCCGGACTCCGCCCAATGGGGGAAGAATTTTCCCAACCAGTACGCCACCTTCCTGCTGACGCAGACCAACAACACCCGCACGGCGTTCGGCGGCTCCGATAAAATCTCCAAGCTCGAAGCGGATCCGCGCCTGCTCACCCTCTTCGCCGGGTATCCGTTCAGCAAAGAATACAACGAAGAACGCGGCCACATGAACGCCCTGGCCGACGTGCAGAGCATCGCCCGCGTCAACGAGACGACCCACGCCACCTGCTACTCGTGCAAAAGCAGCAACAACCCCGGCCTGTGGGATCAAATGGGCATGTTGGCCTACGACACGTTGATGTTCAGCGATATGACCCCGCAGCTCGACAATTCGATTGGCTGCGCCAACTGCCACGAAGCAGGCACGATGCGCCTGATCGTGACCAACCCGGCCCTCGACGAAGCGCTCAAAGCCCAGGGCAAAGACTGGCGCACCTTCACTCGCCAGGAGATGCGCACCGTGGTGTGTGCCAACTGCCACGTCGAATATTATTTCAAGGGCGACGAGAAATACCTGGTTTTTCCGTGGGCTAACGGCACCCGCATCGAGAACATTTCACAATATTATGCCGACCTGAAATTCAGGGACTGGGTCTACCCCTACGTGAAGGATTACAAAGGCACTACCGACCACCCCGAATACGACGCCATCAAGATGCAGCATCCCGAGTACGAGATGTTCACCGCCGACAGCACCCACTACCTCGCCGGGGTCGCCTGCGCTGACTGCCACATGCCCTACACCCGCGACGGCGCGGCCAAGTTCTCCACCCATAACGTCCAATCCCCGCTGCTGAACGCCGAAACAGCCTGCGGTGTGTGCCATACCGATGTCGCCTACGTCACCGGGCGGGTGAGCGTCATTCAAAACCAGGTGTACGACACATTGATCGCCGCTGAAGAGGCATTGGTAGATGCGATTGGCTCGATCCAGGCGGCGATGGGCGCGACTAACGTGGATACCGCCCTGCTCGACGAGGCGCGGCTGCTCCATCGGGAGGCGCAGCTCCGCTGGGATTTCGTGGCTGCCGAAAACAGCATGGGATTCCACAACCCGGAGGAGGCTCTGCGCATCCTGGCAGAAGCCACCGACCTGGCCCGCCAGGCGCAGCTCAAAGCCGTGCAAGCCACCGGCGACGCCGGCATTCTCACGACCGGCGGGCGGTAATAACTACGGATAATAATTGACCTGGCTGGCGTAAATCTTTAACGCGGAGCCGCAGAGAGACAAAGACGCAGAGAAGTAATAATAACTCTGCGTCTTTGCGACTCCGCGTTGATTCTTTGGCTGCGGTTGGATTATTGTCCCCTTCGACTACGTTCAGGGCGCTTTGGCAGGCGGTCTGAGCGCAGTCGAAGGCCGTTTTACGGCAGAAACTATCTAAGCCGCCGCCTCAGGAGCGGACATGTATTTTGAATTCTTATGCCGGTAGAGCGCCCGGTCGGCCTCGTCGAGCAGGTGCTCGGGGGTGAGATCGGGCTGAAATGCCGCTGCGCCGATGCTGATGCCCAGCGGGTAATCGGTGAGTTTGCTGCTCGCCACGCAGCGCTCCATCTTCGCCGCGACCACCTGCGCCCCAGCCAGATCGGTCTCCGGCAAGATAATGGCAAACTCGTCGCCGCCGAAACGCGCCAGGATGTCAGTGGTGCGTAACTGGCCCGACAGCTCGCGGGCGACCACCTTCAGCACCACATCTCCCTGCAAGTGGCCGAACGTGTCGTTGAACTTCTTGAAATCATCCACATCCATCAGCAAAACCGATAGACTTTGCCCATAACGCCGGGTGCGTTCGACTTCGCGTTGCAGCGATTCGTTGAAATAATGCCGGTTATAGAGACCGGTCAAGCTGTCGGTGTTGGCCAGGCGTTGAGTCTCGTGGTACAGGCGGACATTCTCCATTAGAACGATGTACTGGCGCAGGAGCACCAGGCCGATCATCCCCAGCGTGCCGAAGAGCAGCCCGCGCAGCTCCGGGCCGGGGACGAACTGCGAGTTGACCACGATCACCAGCAAAATCGGGCCGATGCTGGCCGCCGCATAAGGCAGCACCGTTCGCAGCAAGCGCTTTGCGCCGCTGAATCGAACGGATACCACCGGCGCGGTGATCGGCTCGCTGAAAATCTGCCAGGCGGCCGCGGCGATCTGGCAAAGCGTCGCCGACAGCCATAGAATATTCAGATAGGCGATGTTGTAGGGAGTGTGGTTGACCTCGAAATATGCGAAGAGCACATCGGCAAAGGTCATGAAGACCATCCCGCAGGCCAGGAAGATCAGCGTCCAGCGGGCCAGTTTTTCGACATCCCTTTGGATGAGCGCGGTCACCCCCGCGAAGATCAGCAAATCGCCGATAGGGTACGCCACGGCGATCGCGCCGGCCAGTCCTTGCTCATTCGTGTACCGAATGGGGGCCAGGAGGAAATACCAGAATATGGTGATACTGGATACCATCACGATGGTGAGATCCAGCCATAGGATGTTGCGCTCCCGTCGAGTGACCGGCGTAAACGGGAATATCAGGATCCCAATCAATGTGAGCGGGTAATAGATCAGGAAAAACAAATCCGCCCAGGAGGGAAACGGATCAACCCCCAGAATCGTATTATAGACAAGCCACACCACCTCCCCAAAGGCGCTGAAAAGCGAGGCCAACCCCAGGAACAGCCATCCCCGGCGCAGCCGCTGGTCGAATCCTTTTTGGAAGGCAATCTGCAGCCCAAAAATCCCCACCAACACGTCAAGCAGCGTGAGCACCAGGCTGGCCGCATAAGGCTCGACAACCGGGTCAGCCCAGCGGCCCAAAACCCAAATCGAATAAGCCAGCACGAGCAATACTGCGCCAATCATAGCTGCCCCCACTGGCGTGCGTTTGATCCAACTCAACGAGGCTGATGACGGTGGCATCCTGGATTAAGTTTATCATACTTCTTTCTGCTATAATGGGCTTATGGACGGAATCGCCATCGAAAACACCATCAAATGCACGCAATGCGGCGGCGAGCTGCACCCGGACGAAGGTCAGATCTTCCTGACCTGCCCCTATTGCAGCTCGACCGTCTATCTCGACAAAGCCCAGGTCGTTTTCCACTGGTACCTGGCCCCCACGCTGGACGAGGCCAAAGCACGCGCCTCGCTGGCGCGTTGGATGGCCGGCAACCAGACGGTGAAAGACCTGGATAAAAAATCCCGGCTGACGGGTGTGGCTTTCGAATATTTCCCGTTGTGGTATTTCAAGAACCGCCAGTACGATGGGAAAGAGATCGTCCTGCTGGAGCCGGCTGCCGCCACCGCTGTCAGCGAGTTGAAGATGCTCAAGCTGCCGGGAGGAGATTTGCGTAAGTACGATCCCGGCCTCGATTCCCAGGCGCACACTCCCACTGTGCCGCTCGACGCTGCCCGGCAGTGGGCAGGCGCCCGTCACCCGGCGCGCAGCGAAATCGCCGAGCAGGCGCTGGTACACATCCCGCTCTACACATTCAAATATACTTTTCAGAACCAACTCTACACCGCCATCGTCGAGGCGGCGACCGGCGGCGTGGTCGCCAATATCTATCCCGCTAAATCAGAAGCGCCCTATTTGATGGCCGGGGGATTGAGCGCGGTCGTGTTCCTCATCCTGGCGTCTGCCCCCGTGATCGGCGCCATCGCCGGGGGAGAGGTGGGGTTGAGCATCGGCCTGGGTGTGTGCGCCGGCCTGGGGCTGCTGGCCGCGCCGGTGCTGTTTGCTCTGGCCGTCTGGGTGGCCGCGAAGGTGTAATATGCCCGATCCCGAACCGACTCAAGGTTTATCCTGTCCCAACTGCGGCGGCATGGTGCCCATCCCCGAAGGGCAGACCATCGTCGTTTGCCCGTTTTGCGGCCTGCGCGCCCACGTGCGCGGCGAGCGCGGCCTGCGCCGTTTCCAGACGCCGGTGCGCGTCAAACGGGAGAGCCTGCCCCAAACCCTCAAACAATTCCTGTCCAGCAACATGGCGATTGCCGCCGACGCATCCCGTAAAGCGCAGTTGAGCGAAGTTTTCCTGGCTTACCTGCCCTTTTGGGCGTATTGGGTGCGCGTGATGGGCTGGGTTTTCGGTCAGAAGAAGATCCGCAGCGGTAAACACACCCGCTACGAGGCGCGCGAGGTCAAGATTGTGGAGGAGATGACCTGGAACGGCGCGGCCTGCGACGTGGGGGAATTCGGCGTGACCGAAGTGCCGCTCACCACCCAGGCGCTGACCCCCTTTGAGCCAGAGCGCCTGCACGAACAAGGGATGGTCTTCGAGCCGGTAGGCTCGCAGACCGATGCGCGCAGCAACGCAGCCAAAGCCGTCGAGGAGACGATCGTTAAACGCTCGAAGCTGGATCGCATTGCCCAGGTGTTCACCCGTTTCACCCGGAAGCGCTTCGGGCTGGTGTATTACCCGCTGTGGGTGATGCGTTACCTCTATCGCGGGCGGGTCTTCCAGGTGGTGGTGGACGGTTTCTCCGGGCAGGTTCTGTATGGCAAAGCGCCGGGCAACACGCTCTACCGCGCGGCGATGTTGGTGGGTGGCATGGCGCTCGGCGCAGCGGTGGCGGTTGATGGCGGGGCGCTGGCGCTCTACCTGGCGACGCAAACGAAAGGCGATTCCGCAGCCACTTTATTCATCGGATGCCTGGCCCTGTTCGGCGTCGGCTTCGGCATCATGGGCGTGGCTTACCGCGCTTTCCGTTACGGGGAGCAGTATGAATTTCGTTCGGGCAGCAAGAAGTCCCTGGGCGGCATTGACCCTGGCAATGTTTTGTCTGGCGTCAAGGACTTGAGCAAGTGGCTCGATCAATCGAATTGATCGAGCTCATTTTTGGGCAATTTTCCACCCGGCCTTACCCTCGGTAATGCACCTCGCTCACCCCTCTCAACCGCTCTGCAGCGGTCTCCGGGGTGAGGTCGCGCTGCGGCATGGCCAGCATCTCGAAGCCGACCATAAATTTTCGCACGGTCGCCGAGCGCAGCAACGGGGGATAGAAATGCAGGTGCAGATGGCAATCTTCGTGCGGTGCGCCATCCGTGGGGGTTTGGTGAAAACCCATTGAGTAGGGGAATGAAATCTCGAACAGGTTGTCATAGCGGGCGGTGACGCGTCGCAGGATGTCGGCCAGCCCGGCGATTTCCGCATCGCTCAGGTTGGGCAGCGCGCCGACATGCCGGTGGGCGATTACCAGCAGCTCGAACGGCCAGACGGCCCAAAACGGAACCACGGCGGTGAAATGATCGTTGGCGCACACCACCCGCTCACCGTTCTGCCGCTCGGCCTGGACGGTGTCGCACAGCAAGCAGGAGCCATGCTCTCGCAAATAATCGCTTTGCGCCGCCAGCTCTTTGGCCGGCTCGTTGGGGATATAGCTGGTAGCCCAAATTTGGCTGTGGGGGTGCGGGTTGGAGCAGCCCATCACCGCCCCCTTGTTCTCGAACACCTGCACGTAGTTGATACCTTCTCGATTGCCCAAATCCACAGTCTGCTCCGTCCAGGTTCGCACCACCGCCTCCACGCCCGCCTGATCCATCTGCGGCAGGGTGAGATCGTGCCGCGGCGAGAAGCAGACGACGCGGCAGTTGCCGGAGACGGGTTCGGCGGAAAATAGATCGGCGACCGTTGACCGGCGACCGCTGACCACGGTGTTCTGTACCGTCGCTGACTGCTGATTGCTAGAAAGCAGGGCGGGGAAATCGTTGTCAAAAACGAAGGTGCCGGTGTAAGGCGGGTTGAAAACGCCCCCGGCGCGTTCGTTCCCCGGGCACAGGTAACAGGTGGGGTCGTAGTGCGGCAGGTTCTCGGGCGGTGTTTTTTCTACCTGGCCTTGCCAGGGGCGTTTGGCGCGGTGGGGCGAGACCAGCACCCATTCACGGGTGAGGGGATTGAAACGACGGTGGGGAGTGTCGAAATTCATGGGTGGACTCTCCGAGTTTCTGGTACCACCGGGGTCAGCAACCCCGATGGTGCGAGGCGGCTTAGTGAGAAGCTGCCAGGTTAGTGGTCGAGGTTGTCATGGCGCGCTCGAACTTCTTGCCGGTCGCCAATTCGACGCATTTGTAGGCGCCATCGTAGATGCCAATGTGCTTGTTCTTGACAATGCAGTCGCAGTATAGCGTGAGCAAGTCGGTGTAATCGGTGAGCATGTCCATCGCCTGGAGCGTCTGCGGGATCGAACGGGCTTCCACGGTGCCGTTGCCGATCTCAGCCCCGCGGATAGCGCCCCACATCTCATGCCCGCCGACACGTTCGTTGAACAGGATCGGCACGGGGTAGAAGGCCAGCTCGCTGGGCTTGGTGATCATCACGTCTACCACGCGCATCAGGTAATTGGTGGCATACACGGCGTGGAAGGTGTTGTCGTGCAGGAAGACGTGCAGCCCGTGCGCCGCGCCATCGCGGATGCTGTCGGTGAAGGCCCGCGTGTCTTCCCAGGTGAAATGGGTGTGGATGAGGTCTTTGTGCTGCGCCAATTCGGCTTGCAGCCACTCCCAGTTACCTTTGTGGTCGCCCAGGTTGACGAACAGGGCAATCTTGTCTTTTTCGATTAGTGGGACGCAGTGCTCGATGATGGCTTTGAACAGCTCGCGCTGTGCGCCTGCCCCGCCCATGGTCAGCAGGAAACGGCGTGGCTCGTTGTTCTTCATGCGGCGCAGGCGGGCGGCGCAATCCACCTCGATGTTTTCCACCAATTCGTGATCCACGTGGTGGCCGGTGAAATACAGCGCATCGGCGGGGACGGGACTCAGCGGGCTGCCCTTTTCGTCGAAGCCGCGCATCACGCGGAAGCCGTAATACCCGGCCGGCCCCTGCACGCCGTGCTTGGCGCCTTCGGTGAGCTGGAACGACATCGGCCAGTTGTCGAACATCATATCCACCACGTTGGTCATGCCGCCCGCTACTGCGCCCATGCAGTTCCACATGTGCGAGGTCAGGCAGGGCATGTCGGACGGGATGGCGGCGAACAGGTTGCGGAACAGCTCGCTCATCACGTAATCTTTGACATTGGTTTTGAGGAAGCGCCACGGCCAGAAACCGACGAAGTTGTTCAGGATAAAATTCAGCCCTGGCAGGCTGGGTTCGCCGGTGGTGGTTGGCTCCCAGACGTATTGATTGAACAGCTTGCTGCTCTGCGACCAGCGCGAGTGGCGGCTGTAGTTGGTGTTGCAATAGTTGATAATGTCGGTGGTGATGCCGGGGATTGCCAATAAATCCAACCAGTAAGGTTGAAAGCCCATCGCTTTGGCGCACGAAACGCCCGCCATGGCGATGCGATAGTGGCCGAAGCCCATGCGGATGGTGCTGACCACCACGCCGTTCTCTTTATCCAGCGGCTGGCCCTCGCCGCCGCGCATGATGTCTTTCAGGCCGAAGATGCCCGCCCCATAGGGGTTATCCCGCACGCTCAGGGTGAATTTCTCGTTCGGATCGAAGCTAAATTTCTTGGCCAGATAGTCTTGCCAGCCTTTGGCCTGCCATGAATGCCATTTCGACAGCTTGTTCCCATACACGCTGTACTGGCCGTTTTCAAGTCTCATAAGTGATTCTCCTTCTCGATAAGTTGCTGCCGGACAAAGCCTGGCACGATTTACATTTTTATCATAAATACTGCGAATGGGCTAATCAATCGAAGATTTGTCGTTGGATTCGCCATTCGCGTTGACAAGGCGCCGTTTGTAAAATGTCTGCAAGCGCGCGGAAATAAGGTTAACTGAATACGCAATACGAGTGAGGGTCCGTATTGCGTATTCAGCGAAATGACTGGGATTAACCTTTGACTCCGGAGCTGGTTGCGCTTTCGACGAAGAACCGCTGCGCCAAGATGTAGACGATCATCGGCGGCAGCACTGCAATCGCCGCGCCCGCCATCACCAGGTTGGCGTTGTCGGCGGCTTTGCCGCGCAGGATCGAGAGCGAGAGCGTCAGTACGTGGTTGGCGCGGTTGCCGGTGTTGATGATAACCAGCGGCCAGAAAAAGCTGTTCCAGGCATACAGGAATGTGAATGTTGCCAGGGTTGCCAGGGCTGGCACGCTGGCCGGGATGAAGATCTTCCACAGGATTTGCAGCCGCGATGCCCCGTCAATCAGCGCAGCTTCCTCGATCTCTTTCGGGATCGTGATGAAGAACTGCCGCATTAGAAACGTGCCGTAAGCGGTAAAAATCCAGGGGATGATCAGCGCCGCCAGCTTGTCTACCCAGCCGATGAGCACCATCAATTGGTAGAGCGGGGTAATCAGCACCACGAACGGGATCATGATCGTTCCCAGGTAGACGACGAATAACTGGTCGCGGCCCGGAAAGCGCAGGCGGGCCAGGGCGTATCCGCCGAGCACCGAGGTGATCAACTGCCCGGTGACCACGGCAATGGTGATCAGTGTGGTGTTGGTCAGGCTGCGATCCAGGCCGTTGAGGGTGGTCACTTCTGAATAATTCTCCGGGCGGATGGTAGGCTTTTCGACCGGCTCCGACAGGCGGACGTTTTGCAGCACCTGGAGGCTGGGATTCTCGGGGTCTACGAATCGCCCCAGGACGGTCTGGCTCAGTTGAACCATGGGGGTCGTTACCCCCTCGACGGTCACATCCCATAGTTTTGTCTCTTCGCCGTTGAAAGTCACCGTCTGCTGGGAGTCAGCGCCCCCGGTAGGCTGGACATCGCTGAGCGGATGGGTGATAGTGACTTCCGGGTTATTCGGATTGGCGAAGACGCCCGCCTGGATGTTGGTCTCGACCAGCGCATAGGGGCGCTTTTCATCTCCTACCAGCGCGTAATATAAAGGCTTCAGCCCGTCGTAGCCGGGCACGCTGACGGTCGTCTGCTCCTGCGGGATCAGGCGGGGAGGGTAGCGGAAGGTGTCCGTCTGATCTTTGAGCGAAGTCGAGAACATGAACAGGAATGGGAAGAGCATCAGGTAGGCGAAGAAAATCAGGATCGCGTACGCGCCAGCCGTCTGCAAAAACATAATCACACGGTAAGTTGATCGCATGACAGCCTCCTCTAGTAATTAGAGCCGCCGGCGCGGTTGCGCCAATATTGCAGCAGGGTTATACCGAAGATGACAATGAATAACACCCACGCCACCGACGAGGCGTACCCCTGCTGGAAGCGTTGGAAACCTTTCTGGTAGAGGTACAACACCAGTGAAAGGGTCGAATTGTTCGGGCCGCCAGGCGGCTCAGTGGGTATGAGCACATACACCTGCTCGAAGAGCTGCAAGGCATTGATGACAGCCGTTGTCACCACGAAGAAGGTTGTCGGGGCCAGCAGCGGGATCGTTACGTTCCAGAATTTCGCCCATTTCCCCGCGCCGTCCACTGTGGCCGCCTCGTATAGCTCACCCGGGATGTTCTGCAAGCCCGCCAGGAACAGCACCGTGTTGAAACCGATCCACTGCCAGGCTGACATGATCACCACCGCCAGCAGCGCCGTGCGGGTGTCCGATAGCCAGCGGATTTGCGGGTCTGCCATGACAAGGCTGAATATCCCATTGAGCAGGTTGACGCTGGACGAGATGGCGAAATTGATATACCCCACAGCCGCGTTGTACAGCCACTGCCAGATGAGCGCCACGCCCACTACCGCCGCGATGCTGGGAAGGAAATAGATAGCCCTGAAAAATTTCATCCCCGGCAGTTTGCTGTTGAGCAGATTCGCCAGCAGCAGCGCCGGGATGATGCTCAACGGCAGGGCCAAGATACAAAAGGTGATCGTATTACGCAGCGCCAACCAGAAAAGCTTGTCCTCTGCCCCGATGATAAAGGAACTGCCGAGCACATTGAAGCGGGTCAATTCGTCGTAAACCTGCACATCCAGCGCTTCGGTGACTGGTTGATCGGGTGCGTCGAGCTGGACGATGCTCAAGTTGAACAGCTTCGCATAGTTTTGCAGGCCAACCCAGTCTCGATTGCCAGTCGTCGCATCGAAATTGGTGAACCCCACATAAAACGAGAACAGCAGCGGCCCGGCAAAGAACAACAGGAAACCTAGAAGATTAGGGGATAAAAACAAAAGCCCGCTGAGCATTTCCTCGTGAACATTGCCGGCCTTCATGGCCTCTGCAGTCGGGTTGCGCCACATAGCCCAGATCATGATGCTGAACAAGATCAATCCGACCAGCAGGAAATATGGGGTGGGGTTGTTGAACTGCAAGATTAAAGCCCACAACCCTTGCAGCAGGCCAACGGCCAGGAGAAAAGCGGCCAGCGAAATCAGTATGACAATTTTCCCAATCTGGCGAAACACTTTTTGCCGCGCCGGATAATTGTCGTAGCGATCGCCAAATGCACTGATCAAGTAGCCCAGGAGAACGCCTCCCAAGAAGATGATACCGCGCCCGAAAGTACCCGCCATAGCGTCAATGCCCAGGAATACCCCCAGCACCTGCATCCCATACAACAGGCAAAACAGGAATCCCAGGTAGTTGATGATCAGTGACAACATACGGCCGCGATGCTGGCGTTTCTGTATCCATACAGCGGTAATACCACTGCCAATCCCCACGAGCGCCAGAACAATACTGATAACGATTTTCAACCAGACCGCCTGGGGCGCAATTGCCCAGATCAGGGCTATTCCAGCCAGCGCCGCCATACTCAGGATAATGTGCCAGATGGCGAGTATGCGCAGCAACAGGCTGGTGCGGCTGTCGGCAGTTTTAAGAAGAGCGGCAGATGGCATAGTGCGCCTCCATTCAGGAAGGTTTGCTTACATTTTTCGGGCGGGCGGCTGTTCGCACGCCGCCCGCCCGACTTGGTTGTCTCAGTAAGTTACGACAATTTACTTTTTGAAGACTTTGTTCGCTTCAGCGCAGATGCTGGCTTTGAACTCGTCAATGGTTTTCTGACCGGTCAGCACAGCCTGGATTGCCGGGCCCATCACCGCATCGAACTCGGGCCATGAGCCAGCCCACAGCGGGCCTTCGGCAGTGACATTGTCTTTCAGGCCGTTGATGTAAGCCTGGTTGTTGGCGGGCGGGGTGAAGGTCAGGAACTTGGCAATCGCCTCGTCGCTGACACGGCTGGGGATGTTGGTGCCCAATTCCGAGATCATGCCCTGTGTCTCAGCCATGGTGAGCTGCTGGAGCAGCGCCCAGGCTTTCTCGGGATTCTGGGTCTTGGCGTTGACCACGTAAGCGCCCCAGAACAGCCAGTTGCCCATGTGCCCATTGGGGCCTTTCGGCAGCTCGACCGCGTCCCAGTTGAACTTGGCGTTGGCGCGGATGCCGGGTGTGCCCCAGCGGCCATTTTGGAACATCGCTACACGGCCGGTCATGAAGGGAGGTTCTGAGTCTTCACCGTAGGGTACGGCCACATCATTGTCAACATACAGGCTGCGCTGGAAAGTCAGGCCTTCGATGGATGCATCGGTATCAAGGCCGCAGGCGGTCCGGTCTGCATTGAAGAAGCCGCCGCCGGCTGCATTCAGCCAGACACCGTAGGGGCCCCACCAGGCATTGGCGCCGTACCCGTAGATGTCGGTGCCCAGGGCGCGCACTTTCTTGGCGACATCCAGGAAGGCATCCCAATCCCATTTGCCTTCTTTGGCCAGCTCACGCGGATCGGGAGCGCCGGCTTCGGCAATCAGGTCGAGGTTCAGGTAGAGGACGAAGGTGGACACATCGCGGGGCAGGCCCCACAGCGCGCCGCTGCCGGCGCCCTCTTTGCCGGTGTCAATATTGTGGGTCAGGTGGGCCATCGGGGCGGGATAGAAAGCATTGATGTCGAAACCGGCGGCCATATCGTTGAGATTCATAATCAGGCCGCGGCTGGCGAAATCGGCTATATCGGTGCCGGGAATCCAGAACACGTCGGGAGCGGTGCCGGCGGCGATCTCGGTCTTCAGAACATCCTGGTAGCTCGACGATTCACTGCCACCCGGTTCGTAGACCAGTTTTACGCCTTCCATCTTGGCGTCAATGGCATCGCTGGCTTTTTGATAGACGTCTATCTCGGCCTGGTTATCGGGGCGGGTGCGCCAGCGCAGGGTAACATCTGCCGCCGGGGGCTGCGTGGGCGGGGTTTGCGGCTCGGTCGGTTTGGGTTCCTCGGTTGTTTTGGCGCATGCGCTGATGAGCATGCTGGCGATGATGACGAGGGTTAGAATGGGCCAAAGTGATTTGCGAAACATGAAGGGTCTCTCCTAGAGGTTGTATGGGAAATGGTTGTCAAACGAAATTGTACGTGTATGATTCGCCAGTTAAATTTATGAGACTTGGAACCACCTCCTTTAGCTGGATTTCTGAGCAGTCGAGCGTCTGACGATAAGCTCAACGGGAAATCGCTCGTGTTGATGAACTCCCCCGGGATTTTCAACCGCAGTGACCAGCAGCCTGGCGGCCTCACGACCGATGCCGAGCATATCTTGCCGCATCGTGGTCAGCGGCGGGTCGAAATACGAGGCCAGCGGCATGTCATCGAGACCAATAACAGACACGTCTTCAGGCACGCGTATCTCTGATTCTCTCAGGGAGCGGATCGCGCCGACTGCCATACGGTCGTTTTGGGCGAAAATAGCCGTGAAATTGATCCTATCTTCGAGCCATTGCTGTACTGCTTCATACCCCGATGTCGCCGACCAATCGCCTTCCAGGATCATTGCCGGGTCAACCGGATGCCCTGCTTCTTGCAAGGCCGCTTCGTATCCTGCCTGGCGGTCTTGCGAGCAATCTTCTTCGAGCGGGCCGGTAATGAGGGCGATACGTTCATGCCCCAGACCGAGCAGATGCTGCACAGCCTGGCGGCCTGCCGCATCATCGTCCAATGAAATCGAGTTGATGGCCCCTTCACGTGGCCGCGCCCCGACGAAAACCGTGGGAACATCCTGCGGGACGCGGGTGTGGCGGCCATCCGCGTAGGGGTTGATCACGATCAGGCCCTCGGCTCTCCGTGAGGAGATAAGCTGCTCCATAAGCGTGGCAAAAGTGTCGTCATCGGGTGCGGAAGCCGATATCATAAAATACCCGTGTTGGCGGGCTTCGGTGGTTGCGCCTTCGATGATGCTGGCAAAGGTATAATCGGTGAGATTGGGGGCCAGGCAGGCGAAAGTCAGCGGGCGGCCGGTGGCGAGAAAGCGGGCGGTGGCATTCGGGCGATACCCCAGCGCCTCGATGGCCTCTTCGACCCTTTGGCGTGTTTCCGGGCTGACGCGCTCACTGCCGTTGATGACGCGTGACACTGTTTGGTGAGAGACACCCGCGTGGGCAGCGACATCCCGAATGGTGATACTAGAACTGGTGGGCATTGCAACCTCCAAAGGGCGAGTGGCGGCTTCAGGAATATGTGTTACCGGTCACGTTACCGGTAACATTTTAGCATTAAATAAAACCGCCAGTCAAGATGACATTTGTCACTTTGACTGGCAGTGCTTCACGCGGTATCGTCATTGCGAGCGTTTTTTGCGAAGCAATCTCGCTATTAGCTATGAGAAAGTTTGTCCCGTCGCGAAGAATGCTCCTCGCAATGACCATCTGCCTTTCGGATTATTGGATATGTTCTAATTCATATCCTGCCGCCCGGCAAGCGCTCGCAGCAGGGTGCTCTGGTCGGCGTATTCCAGGTCGCCGCCAACGGGCAGGCCGCGCGCCAGCCGGGTGACGCGCACCCCCAGCGGGAGCAACTGCTGCCGCAGGTACATCGCTGTAGCGTCTCCCTCCATGCTGGGGTTGGTCGCCAGGATGATTTCCTGGATGCCCCCGGCGCGCACCCGCTCGATCAACTCTCGAATGCGCAAATCCTCCGGGCTGATGCCCTCGATGGGCGACAGCGCCCCTTGCAATACGTGATAGCGCCCGGCGAAGCCCCCGGTGCGTTCCAGCGCCAGCACATCCATCGGCTCTTCAACCACGCATACTACGCCGTTCGACCGGTCTCGGCTTTCGCAGATCTCGCACATCTCACGCCCGGCGGCGGTGATATTGAAACAGATTGGGCAGTAGGCCGTGCCGGATTTCAGCGCCAGCAGCGCCTCCGCCAGATCGTTTGGCAGATCGTCGGAAGCGTGCAAGAGATAGAAAGTCAGCCGCGAAGCCGTCTTCGGCCCGATTCCCGGCAGGCGCGAGAGGGCGTTGATGAGGTTTTGGAGGGGGACAGGTAAGAGCATGGGTTTTTGGTGGAGACGTTCCGCCGGGGCGTCTGTAGAGACGTTCCGCCGGGGCGTCTGTAGAGACGTTCCGCCGGAACGTCTCTACGATTAGAACGGTAGCCCGCCCGCCAGCGGCCCCATGCGCTCCTCGGCCAGTTTACGCGAGGCGTCCAGCGCGCCGTTGATGGCAGTGAGCACCAAATCTTGCAGCATGTCTGAATCGCCGCCGGCAGCCGCGTCTTTCAGCAGCTCGGGGTCAATTTCGACGCTTTTACAGCGCTGATCGCCGGTCATCACGATTTTGATGGCTCCGCCGCCTGCGCTGTAGGTCACAATCTCGTCAGCCAGGCCAGCTTGCGCCTGTTCGAGCTGTTCTTGCAGCTTCTGCAGTTGACCCATCATGCCGCCACCGCCGCCCATACCTTTGGGCATCTTGGGAGAACGAAATCCTTTTGCCATGTGTACCTCCGAAGGTGAGAAATGAATAAATCAGCAAAAAGCAAAACAGCAAATTGGCAAACTTGTACATTTGCTGTTTCGCTCATTTGCTTCCTTGTCATTGTATGTCCACGATTTCTCCGCCCAGGTCGCGCACGGCGGATGCCACCATGCCGTCGCTGTCTACATCGGGCGGGGGAGCGGATGATTTACCGGACATTGTGACGCAGCGGATCGTCATCTGGCCTCCGATGATCGGCTCGATCACCGCGCGTACGATGTCCAGGTTGTTGTCCTTTTCCATTTGCGCTTTCAGCACGTCGCTGGCAAATCCCAAGGTGAGAACGTTGTTCCTGAGATGGCGGCTCTTGGCCGAGTTGAGCAAGCCATACGTGTTGGGGTTGCGATGCCGGACAGTGGCGAGAATTTGCCGCCAATGCTCGTTGAGCTGGTCGTTGGCCGATGTATCGGCGGATGTGGCATCATCATCATCGGGACGGTCTGCCGAAACGTTTTTATCGGGCGGCGCGGATTCGACGGGAGCGGCTGCCGCCTGCGGGCTGCGGGCAGCGGGCTTCGCGGCAGGCCGCGTTACCTTCGGAGCCGGGGGGCGGGCCGTCTTTTCCGAATCCGGGGTCTCATCAGAAAGCGCCGGCTCGCCCTTACCCAAAGATTCGATGAATGCCATTTCGAGCGGGAGGGACGGCTGCCAGGCGGCGCGCGAGTCAGCGGCGGCCTGGTTGAAAGCCTTGACAATGCGCAGCAGATCGTGGGTGGGGATGGCCTGGGCGTGGCGGGCCATGACGGCGCGTGTCTCGGCGGTGGCGTCCACCTGGGCCGCATTGCCCATCTGGACCAGCAGCAGTTGGCGCAGGTAATCTACGATCTGCCGGGCGAATTGGCGCGGGTCAGCGCCGGAATCGAGCGTGCGATGGATGTGTTCCAGCCCGGCGGCGGAATCCTGGCCGATGAGGGCATCAACAATCGAGAGAACCACCTGCCCGGTGGCTGTCCCCAGGATCGTTTGGGTCATATCGAGAGTGATGAGACTCCCGGCAGAGGCAAGCTGGTCGAGCAGGGAGATGGCGTCGCGCATCCCGCCGGCAGCCTGCCGGGCGATGAGGGTGAGTGCATCGGGTTCGTACTGGATGCTCTCGCCGTCGCACAGGATTTCGAGCTGGCGCACAATGTCGGCCACCGGCAGGCGGCGAAACTCATGCCGCTGGCAGCGTGACAGCACGGTGGCCGGGATCTTGTGGATTTCGGTGGTAGCGAGGATGAAAATGGCGTGGGCGGGCGGCTCTTCGAGGGTCTTGAGCAGGGCGTTGAATGCCGCAGTGGATAGCATGTGGACTTCGTCTATGATATAGACTTTGAAACGGCCCTGGTTGGGTGAGAAGTTGATCTTATCGCGCAGGTCGCGCACGTCTTCGACGGAGGTGTTCGAGGCTGCGTCAATCTCGATCAGGTCGAGGAAGCGTCCCTGGTTGACGGCGGTGCAGTGATCGCACGCGTCGCAGGGACGGGAGGCCAGGTCGGGCGCCAGGCAGTTGACGGCTTTGGCGAGCAGGCGGGCGGTGGTGGTCTTGCCGGTGCCGCGCGGCCCGGCGAAAAGATAGGCGTGCGCCACCCGGTCTGCGGCAACCGAGTTGCGCAGGGTGCGAATGATGTGTTCCTGTCCGATGACGGCGTCCCACTGGTGGGGGCGGTATTTACGGTAGAGAGCTTGAGTCATGGCGGCTCACCGATGATCCCGCTTTGGATGCATATCGAAAATCAATCGAGAGCGGTAAAAGCACACATCGAATTCCATAAAGAAATTCACCTGCCCGAGTATCAAGGGTGTGTTGTTGGATTGTGTCCAGGCAAATACCAATCTCACAGGCGCAAAATGCCCGACATTAGCTGAAACGATCAAAACACGCGCATCAACCTGGGCAAGGTTGCCTGTCAAGTGAACGGAGGTTTGTTGCTGCTCCCATATTGCCCCTAATCGCAGGCCAATGTCATAAGGCATGACATTGACAGTCGAACCGGTGTCGAGTAAACCTGATACCTCCAATGAACGGTCTCGAAAAGCTAATGTTAGCGGCAGAACGGGTAGATTACTGGCTGCTCCAAGAGGATGATCCATCTCGGAGAAGGAAAAACGTTCTGTCTCAGCCATAAGATGCGCTATCCTCAGCAAGGACTTTCAACATAACATCGGCTGCCTCGTAAGCGCCGTAAGGCGTCCAAAGAGGCAGATTCGCATCCGTTTCGACCAGTTTTACGCCTTCTTCTTCGGCCAGCTCCAGCACAAGAAATTGAACAGCACGCAGCTTATCGGCTCTTTGTAATTCATGTAATAGTGGTAGTAATTCATTCAGGGTCATTGTATGATCCTCTGTATTCTGGTGCGAGAGATACTCTCCAAGAGTTTTGTCACAATTGTACCAGTCTTACGGTGAGACGGCGCAGCGGAAGCCGAGCGTGTCGCCGGTGTAATCGGGGTAGATGTGGGCGCGCGAGGCAGTGCGGGCGTATTGAATCCCATAATGCCACGAGCCGCCGCGCATCACCCGGTCGCTGCCGGAGGATGGGCCTTGCGGGTTGGTCGAAGGCGAACCCAGGTAATAGCTGTCGCTGAACCAGTCGGACACCCACTCGAAGACGTTGCCCAGCGTGTCATACAGGCCATACGGACTGGCTCCGCTCGGGTAGCTGCCCACGGCAGTCGTCGCGCCGATGGTGTCATCGTAATTCAGCCTGCTCCCGGCGGGCGAGGCGCTGCCCCACGGGTACAGCGGCCCATCGGTTCCACGCGCCGCTTTCTCCCATTCGGCCTCGCTTGGCAGGCGGCGGCCGGCCCAGGCGCAGTAAGATTCCGCATCAGCCCAACTGACCTGCACCACCGGGTGGTTATCCCGCCCGCTCAAACTGCTGGATGGTCCCACCGGATGCCGCCAATCCGCGCCCGACATGAACTCCCACGAGCCGGTCCACACGTAACCTTTGCCGACGTTTTCGGCGGTTGTGCTGTGGCCGGTGTCGGCGACAAATTTGGCGAACATAGCATTGGTCACCTCGACCTGGTCTATCCAATACGCGTCGATGTAAACGCTGTGCTGCGGCTTTTCATCAGGCAGGGCGTAGGGGTCGCCGCTGGTTGAACCCATCAGGAATTCGCCGTCCGGGATATAGATCATTACCATCCCATCCACGGCAGAGATTTGCGTCGTGCCGAGGTTGGGGGTGGGGGAGGGTGTGGAGGCAGGAACGTACAAAATCGTGCCAACCAGGAACGGGTCATTGACTGTCAAACAGTTGGCCGCCAGCAGATCATCGAGACTGACGCCATAGGTTATTGCGATTGCATACAGTGTGTCGTTTTGTTGAACCGTATAGGTTGTCCATCCTGCCGGAGGCGGGCACGTCGGAAATACGGTCGCCGAAGGCATCTCGGTGGGCGTTTCGGTTGGGAATTGTGTGGGGGCAGTCGTGCCCGTGGGGGTCTCTGCAGCCCGGAAGGAAAAAGTCGCTGTGGGGGTCGAGAAAAGCACGACGGCCGTCGGCGGCAGGGTTGGGGTGGGTCTTCCCATCAATGCGATGAAACCAATCAGCGCTATCACGCCGACCAATATTACCAACCCCGCGCCGCCCGCCGCCAGCCAGGCCCAGGCCGGGAGACGTGTTGCCGCCGGCGCGGGGCCGGTTCCCGGCGCGACTGGCTGCAACGGGATGCTGGCTGGGCCGTAATTCGTGGGGTTGGACGGCGGGCGCTCGATCCCCGGCTGGCCGGTGGTGCTGGTGGGCAGCATCGTCGGCATGACGGCAGGGCGGCTGCCGGTGACCGGCAGGGCGCGCTTCAGCTCCGCCGCCGATTGAAACCGGTCGTGGGGCGAGAGCTGCAATCCTTTGAGAATGGCGGCCTCGGTCTGCGGGGAAATCGCCGGGTTGAAGGAGCGCGGCGTGATGAGCTGCGCGCCGATGGTGCGCTCGATGCTTTCCACCGGCTGCCGGGCTGTCAGCGCGGCATACAGCGTAGCAGACAGCGAGTAAACGTCTGAGCGGTGGTCGGTGCGCCCGCCCTGCCCGTACTGCTCGACGGGGGCGTACCCCGGAGAGAGCGCCCGCGCCCCGGTCGTGGTAGCTACGTTGGGATTGAATAGCTTGGCAATGCCGAAATCCACCAGCACCGCCTGTCCCTGGGGGGTGATGCGGATGTTGGCGGGCTTGAGATCGCGGTGAATGACTGGGGGATTCTGGGTGTGAAGGTAAGTCAGCGCATCGCAGATCTGCCCGGCCCAGGCCAGCACCTGTCCCTCGGGCAGCGGGCGGCCGGTGCGCTCGATCATGGTCTGCAGATCATCGCCCTCGATATAATCCATCACCAAATATTGACCCTGCCCTGAAATGATGAAATGATCGGTGACGCGCGGCAGGCTGGGATGGTGGAGAGATGCCAGGATAGATGCTTCGCGGGTGAACTGGCGGGAAGCGTCGGCGGTCGTTTGGAAGCTTTCCTTGACCGCGCAGTTCTTATTGAGGTTCAAATCCCAGGCGCGGTACACCGCGCCGAAACCACCCTGCCCGAGCAGAGCAGCGATGCGGTAACGCTGGTTGAGAACGGCGCCAGTTTGCAAGGACATACGCAGACCCTCTTGACAATGGGATTTTACCCTAATGCCGGGTAATGGGGTAGTCGCTGGACGATTCCCACAGCCCCTCCCCCTCCTACGGCCCGATAATTTTGCGCTGCCATCCAGCTTGACGGTGTGAAAGAGGGAGGTGATAATGAATTTTAACGGCTGATTATCAGCCATCCGAATCACAAAAACCAATAACGCAGAGCAGCAAAGATTTTTCGGCTGTGGCTGGAGGCGGCGATATGAAACCCGAAAGACTATCCCGCTCGGTGATTTACGAGAGCCAGTGGGTCAACCTGTACGTGGATGCGGTGCGTTTCCCGAACGGCCGCGTCATCGAGCGCCACCATTTGCTGGATTTCAAGCGCTCATCGGTGGCGGCGGTCGTCGCAGATAATCACGACCGGCTGCTGTTTGTGGAAGTCTGCCGCTATACTACCGGGGAGACAGCCTGGGAGCTGCCCGCGGGCGGCGTCGAGGCGGGCGAATCGCCGATCGAAGCGGCGCGGCGCGAAGTGCTCGAAGAATCCGGCTTCGAGACGAACGGACACGAGCTGGTTTACACCTTCTACCCGCTGAATGGGATTGCCAACAAAGTCGCCCACATCGTGCGCTGCGTTGCCGGGCGGGATACCGGCGCATTCGACGGGGATGAAACTTCCGGCGTGCGCTGGCTCACCCGGCAGGAGGTCGCCACGCGGCTGGCCGAGAAATCCGTGACCGACGGGCTCTCGCTGGCGGCGTTGTTGGTGTGCGGGTGGGGATAACATGCCAAAGAAAATGCGTTCAAAACGATATTGGCTCAATTTACTCTGGGTGGGACTGATATGGGGGGTCGTGCTGTATCTCCAGGGTGTGCTCGTTTTGCTGATGATCCCGGCCCACAGCAATTTGGGCGGTATCACCCCGGCTACCATCGAGCTGCCTTACGAAGATGTTGCGCTTACCGCCCCGGATGGCGTGACGCTGCGCGGCTGGTATATTCCCTCGCAGAACCACGCAGTCGTAATTTTGCTGCACGGCTACGGCGGCAACCGCCTCGGCATGATGCTCCACGCCAAATTTCTGGCGAAATACGGCTACGGTGTGCTGCTTTATGACGAACGCGCCAGCGGCGAGAGCGGCGGCTCGATCCGCTCGTATGGCTGGCAGGATGTCGGCGATGTAGAACCTGCGTTGGAATATCTGCAAAACCGCCCAGAGGTTGACCCGGCGCAGATTGGCATTTTGGGCTGCTCGACCGGCGCAGAGATTGCCCTGGGCGCGACCGTCGCGTATCCCGCATTGAAAGGCGTCGTGGCCGAAGGGGCTGGCAACGTCACCCCGGCGGATTTGCCTGCGCCCAGGAATTTCAAGGAATGGTTCTTGTGGCTGCCATTCCGCCCGATGTTCAAGCTCTTCGAGTGGGAGACCGGGGTTCATGCCCCGCGTCCCCTGCATGAGACGATCTCCGGGATTTCACCGCGTCCCATTTTGCTGATCACCGCTGGCCAGGCCGAGGAGCCGCGCCAGGCGGAATTCTACTTCGATAACGCCCTCCCGCCGAAAGACCACTGGAATATCCCCGAAGCGATGCACTGCGGCGGCATCCTGGCACAGCCGGAAGCCTATGAAGCGCGGATCGTTTCCTTCTTCGACCAGGCTATCGGCGGGCGTTGAAAGGTTGCCGATGCGTCTCTACTTCGTCCGCCACGGGGAAAGCGTGGCTAACGTAATCAACGAAATCTCGAACCGCGGCTACCGGCACGGCCTGACCGAAAAGGGTGTCGCCCAGGCGCAAGCGCTGGCTGTGCGGCTGGCGTGTGAGCAGATCGGCAGGATTTACAGCAGCCCGCTGCTGCGCGCCGAGCAGACTGCCCAAATTCTTTCGGATGCGCTCGGCATTCCCTTCGAGATCACCGATGCCTTGCGGGAATGGGATTGCGGCATCGCCGAAGGCCGTTCCGACCCCGAGGCCTGGGCGCTGCATCGCTGGGTGCGGGAAGAATGGGCCGTTCACCACCGTTGGGAAAGCCGCATCGAGGACGGGGAGAGCTTCCTGGATGCGCGCGCCCGCTTCGAGCCATTCTTTCACCGGCTGGTCAGCGATTCGCTGGCGGGTGAGAGTGTCATTCTCGTGGGGCACGGGAGCATTTTTATCAATATGCTGCCCCTGGTTCTGTCGAACGTCACCCTCGAGTTTGCCAACAGCCAGCATTTCCCGAATACTGCCTTCGTCCTGGTCGAGCCGCGCCCGCAGGGGGCGGTGTGCCTCGAGTGGTGCGGGATCGAGATGGCAGATGATGTTTAGGCAAAGCTGCCGTACATCGGGATTTTGGCCCCATTGATCGTCCCTGCCGTCTCCGAGAGCAGGTACAGCGCCGCCGCCGCGAGTTCTTCGGGTGTCGTCCAGGAGGCGTTGGCCGCCGATGGCGCAGAGACTTTTTCCCGTTTGATGTCAATCGTTTTGGCTTGCAGCAGATTGGCGGTGACGCCGGTTCCTTGAAGCTCCTTCGAAAGCGTCAACATCAGGGCTTCCTGGCCTGCCTTCCCGATGGCATAAGGGCCGCCTTTGGCGTTTGGATGCGTGGCATACGGTGAAGTGATCATGATAATCCGTCCCCAGCCATTGCTGATCAGGTGGGGGACAAATGCCTGCGCGACGTTGAAGGATGTCCGCACATGCTGGTTGAGCATAAATTCCAGATCGGCGGTCGAGGCTTCGACGATGGTCTTGCCGCCTGTCCACCCTCCGACAACGTGCAAAAGAATATCTATCCGGCCAAATTTGGCCTGGATGGCTTCAGCCGCGGCCTTCGTTTCAGCCGGGTCGAGCAGGTTGACGACCCGCGCCAAAACGCGAGATTCGGGCAGGGCCAGGCTTTGGGTTAATACTTCCAATTTGGCGGCGTCAATATCGAGCAGGGCAAGAGCCGCATGGGATGCGGCCAATTCTCGGGCCAGGACCGACCCAAGCCCGCCGGTTGCGCCGGTGATCACGGTGGTTCGATTTTCGAGGGACATGGACATTTCCTTTGGCATTGCAATCCAACCGGGATTTTAGATCCCAGCCGGGTGAGCTATCGGTAGAGATTCTGCATGACTTCCAGCACTTCTCCTTGCATCCCCTCGATCACGGGATGGTCGGCTTGTTCGGGCAGGCGTTCCTTGCCATGCAGGTCAATCAGATGGCCGGATTTGATCGCCTTGGTTTCCAGGTAGAAGCGGTTATACTCGTTGGCAACCATGATATGCGGGATGCGCCCGGTGACCTTGATCCCGTTTTTGGTCAGGTCTTCGATCTTCTTGGGATTGTTGGTAATGAGGCAGATGGATTTCACGTGCAGCGCATTGAGCATTTGCGCCGCGATGCTATATTCGCGTTCATCGTCGCGAAAGCCGAGGGCGATATTTGCTTCGACGGTGTCATAGCCGTGTTCTTGCAATCCGTAGGCGCGGATTTTGTTGACCAACCCGATGCCGCGTCCCTCCTGGCGCATGTACAGCAGGATGCCCCGGTCCATCTGGCCGATCATGCGCAGGGCAGTTTCCAACTGATCCCGGCAGTCGCAGCGCAGCGAGCCAAGCACATCGCCGGTGAGACATTCCGAGTGAACGCGTACCGGCACATCCTCTTGATGGCACACATCGCCGTGCAGGAGGGCAATGTGCTCTTTATGATCCCGGTTGTTGTAGAAAGCGACGATGTGAAATTGCCCGAAGCGGGTTGGCAGCTCGGCGATGGCGGCGATTGCGACGCAAGCCTCGTCCGGTGGAACATCATCGCACTGATGCGCACGGCTTTCATCGAGCAGTTCTTTGATTTGCATGTGAGTGAGACCCATAATTTACTCCTTGTTTTCGATCAGATAGTGAACGAGGATGCCTCCACCCTCGTCGAGCGTTTCCACCGAAACCAGCCGCAAGCGGGGAGCATGCTCAAGGGGGAATCCTGGCCCATCGGCCAGAGTGGGAGCGGATGCGCCGCCAAAGATTTTCGGGGCGATATAGATCGTCAGCTCATCGGCCAGGCCGAGGCGAAAAAATTCTGCAATGAGCGTCCCGCCGCCTTCGACAAGCAGGCTGCGGATGCCCAGATCGTAAAGCGAGTCGAGCGCGGCGGTCAGATCAACATGCACTTCGCCCCGGATGAACACTTCTGCGCCAGCATCCCGCAGGCGGGCAATTTGCTTTGGTGATGTGTGCGAGGTGGTGTAGATCACCTTTCGAGCGGCGCCGGTGGTCAGGAAGCGGCTGTCTGGCTTCAAATCTGCCACGGAGACAATGCCAACTTTGGCCGGGTTCTCGGGCAGGCCGAGGGCAATCCGCTCCTGGCGCAGCGCCGGGGATTTGATCGTCAACCTCGGGTCTTCCTCGAGCAGCGTCCGCCCGCCGACCAGGATGGCGTCGGAATCCCGTCGCAGACGGTCAACGCGGGCCATATCCAGTGGGGAGGAGATTGCCGCTCCCTGCCGGGCGACCGAGTCAATCTTGCCATCGGCGGTCATTGCCACGTTGATGTGTACATGCGGACGATTCATCAGAAATATTATATCTCGAATAAAATTTGTCCATATATGAGGCGTATTAACCTTTTCTGATCTGTAAAAGAATTAATCCGCAGTTTCATTTTTTGCATTGCCGCCTGCCCCCTTCTGCCTCCCCACCCCCCCCGTTTTTGGGTATTTTTGGGGATGAGTCTGGCTCCTTCCCCCATTTTCGGTTTGTGAAAATGGGGGGGGGGGGGGGGGGGGGGGCCCGAAACCACTGCTCGAAATGCGGAGGTATTCTTTTACAGCCCATTAGCGTCCGCCAGTCAATAACCTAGCGCGATTTCCAGAAACTGCTTCCTTATGCCAAGATTGCCCGCTTCTCCAAAGGCACTGATTCCAGCGCTTGTTGTATAATCAAATTGTCTCTCCGTGT
>DYIZ01000175.1 GCA_020723385.1 Candidatus Aquidulcis sp. | reverse complement strand
TGCGCCATGGGCGACAACATCGCCGCCGCCAACCCGGACAAGGAAATGCTGCGCCTGTGCTCGGTGCGCTGCCCGCACATGAACCAGATCACCCTCGAAGATACGCTCACCGCGCTGCAAAACAACCGCTATGTGATTGACGTGCCGGAGGAGATCCGTATCCGGGCGGCGCGGGCGGTGGAAAAAATGATTGCCATCGGATAATGAGAAAACGTAATCCGTAAAGCGTAAGGCGCTCTTTACGGATTACATTTTACGCTTTACGTTTCTTGAAACTTATGCCTACTCGAACCGATACTCTCATCCTCGGCTCCGGCATCGCCGGGGCCACCGCGGCCCTGCGGCTGGCGCGCAACCCGCAGCGCCGCATCACCCTCGTTACCCGCGACCCCGACCCGCACGAGTCGAACACGCGCTACGCCCAGGGCGGCATCATCGGGCGTGGACCGGATGACAGCGCCGATCTGCTGACCGATGATATCCTGGCAGCCGGGGCGGGCGCGACTTCCCCGCGGGCGGCGCGCATCCTGGCCGAAGAGGGGCCTTCGCTCCTGAAGGAGATTCTCGTCGAGACGGCGAGCATCCCCTTCAACGTCAACGCCGACGGCCAATGGATGATGGGCCAGGAGGCGGCTCATTCCCGGCGGCGCATCTTGCACGTGGGCGACGGCACCGGGCGGGCGATCATCGAGGGGTTGGTAGCTGCCCTGCGCCGCTGCCCGAACGTGACCCTCGTGACCAACGCCACCGCCGTTGACTTGATCACCTTTCCCCACCATTCACGTGATCCGCTGGCGACTTACCGGCCCATTGCTTGTCATGGGGCGTACATTTTCGACCGGAAGGAGCGCACGGTTCACCGTTATCTGGCCGCGTCCACCATTTTAGCGACCGGCGGATTGGGGCGCATCTACCGGAACACCACCAACCCGCCCGGCGCACGCGGCGACGGGCTGGCGATGGCGCACCGCGCCGGGGCGCGCATCGTCAACGCCGAATACGTGCAGTTCCATCCCACCGCGCTGGCTGTGCCCGGCGCGGAAGGGTTCCTGATCAGCGAGGCGGTGCGCGGCGAGGGCGGCGTGCTGCTCACCCCGGATGGACGCGCTTTTATGAGCCAATACGCCCCCGAATGGAAAGACCTGGCCCCGCGCGACGTGGTGGCGCGTGCTATCCACACCGAAATGGAAACCAACGGCTATTCGCACGTTCTGCTCGACATCGCCGCCCACATGGATGCGGATGCCATTCGCGAGCGGTTCCCCAATATCTACGCCGCCTGCCTGAAAGCGGGCATTGATATGACCCGCGAACCCATCCGGGTCGTGCCGGCGGCGCATTATTTCTGCGGCGGGGTGTGGGTAGACGAGTGGGGGCAGTCGTCCATCGAAAACCTGTACGCAGTGGGCGAGGTGAGCTGCACCGGGCTGCACGGAGCCAACCGGCTGGCGTCCACCTCGCTGTTGGAAGGGCTGGTGTGGGGTCACCGCGCCGCCCGAAGCATCGAGAAGCGCTGCACCGCCGGAGAAATCCTGCCCCCTCCCGATGCCGCCGAGATTCCTGCCTGGGACGAGAGCGGCCTGACCGCCGACGCCGACCCGGCGCTCATCCAGGGGGATATGCAGACCATCCAGAATATCATGTGGCATTACGTTGGCCTTGTGCGCAGCGCTGACCGGTTGTCGCGTGCCATCCGGGAACTGCGCCACCTGTGGAACGAGATCGAGACCTTCTACCGCACGACACGCTTGAGCGACGGGCTGATCGGGCTGCGCAACGCGGTCGAGGCGGCGCTGATCGTGGCTCAGGCGGCCCTTCACAACCGCCAGAGCCGGGGGTGCCACTACCGCGAGGACGCCCGCGGCGAGGAAGGCGACAGATTAATATAATCAGTTTGTAGTGTACGCTTTAGCGCAGAAAAAGGCGCTGAAGTGCACACGACGAACGCCATGTCGCCTTACGAAATTGCCAGTGGTTTTGTCCGAATTGGTATTGACGGGCAGCGTTATTTGTGTGATACTTCAGTTACGGCTATTGTTTATCAGCCCTTTACCATTGCTATCCTACCGATGAGGAGGTGATGCTCATGTGTGACAGTAGTACCAGACTTAGCGCTGCGGCATCCCTCCTCGGAATCCGATAAGGGTGCCGCAGCGCGCCAGAGAGCCATCTCACCAGATGGCTCTCTGTGTTTTAAGGGGGTGCTGGGGGTATTGCATTAAGGGACAGATACGGCAGAGCTATCTTTTTCGAGCGGGTGGACCAGCGCGTAGTAGATATTCCGGCCGCGCCGCTCCCCCTGGATCAGATTAGCCTCGCGCAGCACACGCAAATGGTGCGAAACCGTTGATTGAGCGGTATTCAACTGCTCGACCAGTTCTTCCACCGTTGCTTCGCTTTTCGACAGCAGCTTGACGATTTGCAGGCGGGTTTCATCAGCCAGGCCGCTGAACATCCTGGCAACCGCAGCCGCATCGGATTGCGTCGGCTCAGATGAGCCAACGAAATCATCCATGACCTGGCAGCAGGTCTGCCAGGGGCTGGCATCGCCTGGCTCTGCCCGCACCACCCGGATCACGCGTGCGCCACAGCCTTCACCAGCCAGTGTCATTTCCACGTTATTTTGGGTTTCGCTGTCATTACCGATAAGCAGGCGGGCCAGCTTGAGCAGGAATTCCTGTTGGGCAGCCGGGGGCATTTCTGAAAATAGTTTTTCTACAAACGCCAGGCGCTGCTCTTCGCTGGTATTTTCCAGGGCTTTTTCGGTCAGCCGGTCGAGCAATTTGAGGGAGAGATCATCCATCGCGCGCCACCTATCTAATATTATCAATCTATGCCCGATATGCTATCAGGATACCGGCTGGATGTCAAGCGAAAGCGCACATTAGAGTGACTATTTTGGATATAATACTCCTTTGAAACCTTGACAAATCGAATTTAATGGATACAATAGGCTTGTAATCCACAATGGTGAATATGTGAATTGAGAGAGGATCCAAATTTCACCTGGTTTCTATTTCAAAATCAAGGAACTTCCAAAATGTCTACCACCCCTCAGCAACCCCCACAAATTGATGTTCATAAAGAAGTACGCCAACACTATGGCAAGTTTGCAGCCAATTTCAAAAGCCAGGTCAAAACCGGCTGTGGTTGTTCCAGCAATGTCTCCGCAGCGGAAGGCGTGTATGAAACGCCAAACATCGGCGAACTACCTGAGGATATAATCAGCATGTCTCTGGGCTGCGGCGACCCGATCTCACTGGCTGCCCTGCGGCCCGGCCAGACCGTCATGGATTTGGGCGCCGGCGGCGGGCTGGACTGCTTCCTGGCTGCCAAGGCGGTCGGCGAAAGCGGGCGCGTGATCGGCGTGGATATGACTGCTGAAATGATCGAGAAAGCCCGCGCCAACCAGGCCAAGGTGGGCCTGTCCAACGTTGAATTCCGCCTGGGTGAGATCGAACACCTGCCGGCCGGTGACGCCAGTGTGGATGTGATCATCTCGAATTGTGTGATCAATCTCAGCCCCGACAAGCCTCAGGTTTTCCGCGAAGCCTACCGGGTGCTCAGGCCGGGCGGCTGGTTAGCTGTCAGCGATATTGTGACCAACGGCCCTATGCCAGAAGAAATCAGGCAGAGCATGGATGCCTGGGCTAGCTGTCTGGCAGGCGCGATTGATATCCATGATTACCAAGCCGCCATTGAAGCTGCGGGGTTCACCGATGTTATCATTACTCCCATTCCGGTAGACCCGCAACTCAAAAAAGAAGTTCTCAATGAGCTGGGGGAGGAAGCAGGAGCAAATAAAGGCCAACGCAGGCTGGTCTTCAAAGAAGGTGACGAGATCAGAGTGATCCCGCTTGGCCCGTCCACCGGTTCCGAAAAACCTGAGAACCTGGCCTTCAGCGCCAAGATCACGGCCCGCAAACCGGCGATTTAGACGGACTTGTCCAGGCGTGATAATCTTGCCGCGAAACAGCGACAGGATCGGCCAATAAGATAGCCGGATCCGTCGCTGTTTCGTGTTTTCTGTCATTTCGCCGCTGCCAGGCAAACGCGGGCGAGCGGATTGAGAGAAATTGGATTGGGGAGGTGTGCTCGGAATTGGATTGGCGGCCTTTGGGGTGCGTCTGGGGGTCTCGAAGGGTTGCTTAGCTACCCTGGTCGCTGGACAGTTCGGCAAACCAGGGGATGTTCTTGTTCTGGTGAGTGCGGTCAACTGGGCCGTGTTTTCGGCGTTGTCGAAATGCAATCTGATGTGCCACACCGCGACACGGATGATATTCTGTATGATGCATTCTATGCCCGTTGCGGTCGGCGGGGGCGCGAATATCCTTCCTGGCGTTTGCGGTAGAAATTACTCTTTTTCACTATCTCCATGAGCGGGATCAAGAAAATTGGTCAATTGTAGTACTTCCAAACGAGCCACTTCTGTTCTAAAATTAAGCCAGATCATTCCAGAACAAAAGAAAGGGAAATCATCATGACCACAACTTTTACACGTACCCTGGGACGTTCCGGCATCGAAGTCAGTGCGCTCGGCCTGGGCTGTTGGGCAGTCGGCGGCCCCTGGACATTCAATGGTATGCCGGCAGGCTGGAGCGGCGTGGACGACGCCGAATCGCGGCGCGCCATTCAGCGTGCGCTGGAGCTGGGCGTAAACTTTTTCGACACCGCCGCCAACTATGGTGCGGGTCACAGCGAGCGGCTGCTCGGCCAGGCGTTCAAAGGCCGCCGCGACCAGGTGGTTATCGCCACCAAGTTTGGCTATCAAGTGGATGAAGCCGCCAAAGCGGTGATCTATTACGATGACAAGGAAGAGGAAAGCGACGTTGCCAGCCGCCTTCGCAGCAGCCTGGAGGCCAGCCTCAATCGTCTGGAAACCGACTATGTTGATGTTTACCAGCTTCACGTCTGGGGTTTGACGATTGAACGTGCCCTGCAAGCCCGCGAGGTGCTCGAAATGCTGGTCAAGGAAGGTAAAATTCGCACCTACGGCTGGAGCACGGACCGCACGGAGGCAGTGAAAGCTTTCTCGACCTTTCCCAATTGTGCGGTTGTGCAGCAGCAGTTGAGTGTGCTGGATGGCAATATGGCGTTGCTGGCCTTGTGTGAAACGTTGGATCTTGCCAGTATCAACCGCGGCCCGTTGGGGATGGGATTACTGACTGGGAAGTTCGCCCCCGATAGCACGTTTGCCAACGACGATGTGCGTACACATGCCCAATGGCATCCCGGTTTCAAGAACGGCAAGCCCACCCAGGATTGGCTCGACAAGCTGGCCTCCATCCGCGAGGTTTTGACCAGCGGTGGGCGCACCCTGGCGCAGGGCGCGCTGGCCTGGATTTGGGCGCGCAGCCCCAAAACCGTCCCGATTCCCGGCTTCAAAACGGTCGCCCAGGTGGAAGAGAACTGCAAAGCGTTGGAATTCGGCCCATTGACAGCGGAGCAGATGCGCGAAATTGATCAAATTCTGGGCCGGGCGGGATAAGGCGTTAATGCACAAATCCGCGATCGGAATTCGACGGGTCTTCCGTTTTTAGCGGGAAATCCCCTAAATCCGGGAAAGCCAATTCGATAACACACGGCGAGTGATTGCATGAGCAATCTTTCGCCGTGTGTTTTTTTGGCCCGAGAGCTCAACGGCCTTATTTCCCCGCTTTTGTGGATGTATACTATTGGTTGACATTTCTGCCTCCAGTATTGAACTTTTCCGCGGCGTTAAGGTACATAGGGATACGAACGAAGGCAGAGACTATGATTTCCTACGCCGTCAGTAACGCCATCACCGAAAAGAGGCCCTGGCCGATAGCAATGGCTGAACCTGAATACAATGTCGAGCTGATGCGGCGGATTGCCGCCAGAGAAGACATGGCCTTGTGCGAACTCTACGCGGCTTACGGCCAGCGTCTTTACGCCTATGCCCTGCGCCTGACTAACGAGCCTGCCCTGGCGGAGGATATTGTCCAGGACGCGCTGGTGATTGTGTGGCGGACGGCTGGCCGTTACCGGGGTGAGGGGCGGCTTGCGGCTTGGCTGTTGGGCATCGTCCATCACACGGCAATCAAGGCCATGCGCCACCGCTCCATTCCCATCTCGGATGAAATGGTAACTGGCTTGCCTGCTCCCACTGACTCGCCCGAAACGCAAACCCAGGCTAATCAGCAGGCCCAGTGGGTGCGCGATGGACTGCAAAGCCTCAGCCCCGAACACCGTGCGGTGCTCGAACTGGTTTTTTACCAGGGTCTCAGCCTGGATGAGACAGCCAAAGTCTGCAACTGCCCGCTGGGAACGGTCAAAAGCCGGCTCAGCTACGCCCGCCAGCACCTGCGCGGCATCTTGAGCCGCCAGAATGTGGAGGAATGGCGATGACCGCGCACACTTATTTCGAAGAACACCTGCCGCTCTACGCCGCCGGCCAACTGGATGGCGCCCAACGCGCCGAGATCGAAATTCACCTGGCTGGCTGCCCCGAATGCCGCGCCGACCTGGAGCTGTGGGCGGCTGTTTCCGGGGAAATCCACACGGCTAACCGCCCCCTGGCCGCCCCGCCTGCCCTGGCTGAACATGCCCTCGATCAGATCCACGCGCCGAACCGGCTCACCAGTGCGTTTCTCCGCACCTGGCAGTTGCTTCGCGTCCAGGCTTTGCTCGTCCGGCATGAGATGTGGCCTGCTTCGGCGCTGGTCATGCTGATGGGTGTTGTCGTTGCTCTGCTTGCCGACCGCGTAAATTTCATTTATTTCCTGGCCCCATTGGTGGCAGCCTCCAGTCTTGCCATGCTCTACGGCCCCGAAAATGATGCGGCCATGGAACTGAGCCTGGCTACGCCTACCTCGCCCTGGAAAATCCTGTTGGCCCGTCTGAGTGTGGTTTCTGGGTACAACCTGCTGCTCAGCCTTGGAGCGACGCTTCTCCTGCTTTTCATTGCGCCGCCCGGCCTGCTTGGAACCATCATCCTGGGGTGGCTTGGCCCGCTGACTTTTCTCTCGGCGCTGGCGCTGCTCCTGTCCATCTGGCTGGGAACCAACCAGGCGATAGCAGTTGCTTATGGCCTGTGGCTGCTGCAATATATACCCTTCGCAGCCATCGGCCCCTGGCTCGACTCGCCTGGCCTGGCCTCGGCCATGGCCGTTTACCGGCAATTCTGGCAAAGCCCGCTGCTTTTGTTGCTGCTCTCCTTGTTCTTGATTGGATTGGCGCTCTGGTCTGCCAATCGGCCGGTTTTCAGGCTGACCAGTACGCCCAGTTGACCTTCCCCAGAATAAAAGTGATTGGGATGTCGGTCATCCCAGGAGGAAAATGTGTCACAGTTCTTTAGCGTTTTGCGCTATGAGTTCGATATGTCCTTGCGCCGCCCCGGCCTATGGATTGCCTACCTGCTGCTCTATGGGTTCTATCTGGTCATCTTTTTTGCTCCGGGCGTAAACGATGAAACCGCGCCCGTCCCATTGGGAGAACTCTGGCAGTTTGCCGGTCAGCTCGTTTTTTACTGCAATATGTTTATGACCATCCTGGCCGGGATTCTTGCCGCCGACCGAATGCAGCGCGACTTCCGTCTGGGCGTGCGCGAGCTGCAACACAGCACGCCGCTACGCCTGCCAGTTTACATTCTGGCGAAATATATCGGGACGCTGGCGGCTGCGATGACCCCCATGCTGCTCTTCGTGCTGCTCATCGGGTTTATCTATGTGGGCGTGTTCGATGCGCCATTGTACTTCGTCGGCATCCTGCTGGTTGTTTCGTTGGTTATGGGCGTCCCGGCCAATGCCTTCGTGGTTGCCTTTTCGTTGGCGTGCCCGTTGATTATGCCGGTGCGCGTCTACCAGGTGCTCTTCACCGGTTACTGGTTTTGGGGAAACTACCTCAACCCAGGCGCTTTTCCGACCATCAGCGAAACTCTATTGGTTCCATCCGGTAAACATGCGCTGTATGGCTTCTTTGGTGGGTTTCCGTCTGAAAAGACGTTTATATCACCCGTCTATACCGCCACTGACGCCGTTCTGAACCTGTTGGTTCTGGCGTTGTGCATCTTTCTGGTATTGTTTTGTCTCGACCGTTACCTGCGCTGGCAGGCGCGCCGGGCTTAGGATTTACCATGAAACACACCTCGCTGCGTTACTCCCTGCTCACTTACAAACTCGACCAGCTTTGGTTCCCGGTATGTTTTTGGGCGTTGTTTGTCATCATCGTTGTGCTGATGCAACAACAACACAATCAGCTTATGAACAGCACGCGCGCCTATCTCGGGGCAGTTGTGCCGTTGATTGGCGGAATTATGGCCGCCTATGCGGTACTGGACGACCCCGCCCTGGAGCTGCGTTTTGCCACGCCCATTCCCGCCTGGTGGACTCTGCTCGAGCGCCTCGGCCTGACTTTCCTCATCCAGGCGGCAACGGCCTGCGCTTTCCAGGTGGTAGCCCTTCTGCTGGGCGGCGACTTTTCCATGTTCCTCTCCGGCTGGCATGTCCAGTTGGCCTGGATTTTGCCCACCCTGGCGCTGATGGCGCTGGGATCTCTCGGGGCCTTGGTTGCCGCACAAACTACTATCGGCGCGTTGTTCGTCGGGTTGGTGTGGATCGTCGAATTGATTGCGCGCGGCTGGCTGGCTCGGAATAATGGCAAATACGTGCTGGTTTTCATGGGCGCGTTGATGCCCGAGCACCCCGATTTGTTGGCCAATCACCTCACGCTTGTTGCGATAAGCGCTGCCTTTTTACTTGCCGCCTGGGCGCTTTTACGCCGCCAGGAACGCTATATTTGAAAGGATGATCATGATTACAACTACCTCGCTCACCAAAACCTACAGCTCCGGTGCAAAAGCCGTTCACGCGCTCAATGGGATTGATTTGGACATCGGGATGGGGATGTTCGGTTTGCTCGGCCCCAACGGGGCAGGTAAAACCACCTTGATGCGCATCCTCGCCGGTATTGTCAACGCTTCGGGCGGTTCAGTCCACATCGCCGGGCATGATGTCACCACCGAAGCGGGAAAGCAGGCGGTCAAGGCGATGTTGGGCTATCTGCCCCAGGAGCTTGGCATGTACCCGGAGCTGACCGCCGCCCAATTTGTGGACTATATGGCGATTCTCAAGGGGCTGGACGACGCCAAAAAGCGCCGCCAGAGTGTCGCCAAAGTGCTGGAGCTGGTTGGGCTGAGTGAAGCCGCCGGGCGCAAGATTAAAGGTTTTTCGGGCGGGATGAAGCGCCGGGTGGGAATCGCCCAGGCGCTGGTCAATGATCCGAAGTTGTTGATCGTAGATGAGCCGACAGCAGGGCTTGACCCGGAGGAGCGCATCCGCTTCCGTAACCTGCTGGTCAACCTGGCATCTGACCGCACGGTGCTGCTCTCCACCCACATCGTCGAAGACATCGGCCAGACCTGCCGCGATGTGGCGGTGCTGGCGCGCGGGCAGGTGCTTTTCCGGGGCAGCCCCACAGAATTGACGCAGGCGGCGGCGGGTCACGTCTGGACGCTGACCGCTGCCGGTCTCGAAAAGCCCAACCACGGGCTGACCATCGTTTCGATGCTGCACCTGGCCGAAGGGACTCAATATCGCCTGGTGGGTGAGACCGCCGACGGGCATCCTGCCGCCCAGGCGGTTCCGCCCGGCCTGGAAGACGGCTACGTCTGGCTGATGAAAAGCGCCGGGCAGTCGGTGGAGGCGTTGTAGCTCGGTGATATTGTCGTGATGATGAGATACTTGGAAGCACACGCCGCCACAACCTGCCCTCACCCTGTCACCTCGCCGCCCTCTCAAGCAATCCCCAAACAGCCTCCAAATCTCCCCTGCTACGGGCAGGTTTGAATCCACGCGTCCAGCTCGCGGTTCTTTAGAATCGTGCTGAATCCCAGTTGTTTCGACTGCTGGCAAAAGGCGGCAAAATCGCCATCCAGATCGGTATATTCGGCTGCGAAAACCGGTTTTTCTGCCCGAACATAGGGGCGCATATCTTCGGCCCAATTGTCGTAGAACGCATCCTCGGTGATGGCAAAATCGTACACACCCACCAGCTCCCCCGTCTGATCGGCGGCGTTTTTCTGCCCGATGGCCAGCCCCCGCGCGTGGGCCTCCTCCGCCAGCCAGAGCGCGAACTTCAGTTGATCGGCGTAAGTCAGCGGGAAACCGGTGTCGTTATCGTAGATCTGCATGTTGTCCGGCTCGATGGCGTCGAACCCCCTGGCCTGGCACAGATCGAAGCGGGCCCTTAAGATGGGCGCAAGCTGGTCTATCTGGCGGATGTCGAGCCATTTCTCGCCGGGCCAGCCCTCGTAATCGTTGCCGAGCGCCTCGGGCGGGAATTGGCCGGCATCGGGCCGCCACGCTTCCCAAGAGCCGACCGAGATGTAGCAGATCACTTTCACGCCGCGGGCGTGTAGTGCGTCAATGACCGCCTGGTCAACGTACAGGTCAATATCGTAGACCTCCGCCGGGATGGATGTGTCCACATCGAGATCATTGATTTGCCATTGCCAGGTGAGACCGGGTTTGGGCTGCCACCAACCGGATGGGGATGTAGGAGTAGGGTGCGCGGCATCGGTCGGAGTCGCGGCCGGTTGGGGGGAAACGACGAGCGGGGTCGCGGCAGGCCGCGGGGGGGCTAACGGCCCGCAAGCTGCCAGCGCAAGGGCAGACAGCAGCGCCGCAAACAGCCACAGCAAGCGATGGGAGTTTGAGAGATTATTCGGGGTCATATCGGTTGTCTCATTTGTTGCACCCCCAGCAAGCCCCACAGCAGCCACGCCCCATACACGCGCGGGTAGGCTAGAAGCGCCCACAATCCCTGGGCCAGGCGGGGGTTTTCATAAGGCAGCGGTGCGCCGAGCAGGATGGCCGCCGCCGCCAGTACAGCCCAGCTTTGCCAGCCCAATTTCGCCTGCCAGGCCCACCAGATGGCAATCATCAGCGCTGGCAGCGCAAGCGTGTAGTGATGATTTTCGGCGAAGGGCGTATTCGTCACCACCAGCGCGCCCCACATCGCCAGGGCCAGCAGGCGGGTATCCCGGCGCGGCGCATTCAACGGGGCCAACCGGGCGGTGACCGCCAATGAACCGAACAGCGCCAACAGGGTCAGAGTCCCTGCCAGCCAGGGTGCATCTACCAGCGGCGACGGATTCCATCGCTCGTCGTACGAGAAGAGATGCCCAAACAGGCTGACCGTGGTCTGGTAGGCGGTGACGGTGCGCTTGGGGTCGCTGGAGAGCGTGGGCAGCAAGGAGAAATACTTCATCCACGGAGTCAGCCCGATTTGTACGACAGTGAGCAGCACACCCGCCGCGGCGACAGCCGCCGCCCAAACCGCCGTTCGCCAGCGTTTGGCCAGCAGCAGCCCCGGCCACAGCCACACACCGGCCATTTTGAGCAGCCCCATCAGCCCCAACGCCAAACCCGATACGATCTGTCCCCCATCCGCCAGCCCGGCGAGCGCCCAGGTCAGCAGGAAAAACAGCAGCAAATAAGCCTGCCCCAGCGAAAAATTCTCGCGCACCGGCAGGTAGGCCAGGCCCACCGCCGCTAACGGGGGCAGCCAGGCAAGCGGCAGGCGCAGCAGGCGGCCAAGCGTCCAGATTCCGCCAAAGTAAAAGAGCAGATTCGCCAGCGCCCACAGAATTTGACCTGCCCCCATCGGCAGCCACGCTAGAGGCAGCAGCATCAGCGCCATGCTGGGCGGGTTGACGTTGAAGATATCGTACAGCCCGGGATAACTAGCCTGGGCGATTTGCCCGGCGAACCAATCGTTGTCGTAGACCTGGGTGAAGCTGGCCGGAGCGTAAACCAGCAGCCTGGAGCCGGTGGCGTAAGTGATGAATGCAGATGCAGGCGCGACCGCCGCGCGCCAGATAACCCGCGCTGCGTACAGCAGGCATAACGCCGCGCCGAGCAGTGAGATTGCCGACTGAAAGTTTCGATGGCGCATCAGGCCACTTTTCTCCCATCCTGATTTTACCCGCGTCTCGAAAGTCGCGTAAAACTAAGGCTCCATGAGATCCACTGTGATTTGCTCAAAGGGGACGATGGGGTTGTAGAACAACCGGCGTCCCCGTATCTGGCGGTATTAGCCAACGCATACGCCACAGTTGATGTGTCGGACTGTCGTCCGACGCGAGCATCACGGCAAATCCTGAGAACCTGTTTAAGAAGGTGGTTACGCGTCGCTGCCCCCCTTACATCCCCCCATTTTCGCTCACTATGTTACGGCTTTTCATAGACTCGATGGGCGAAAATGGGGGGAAAGAGGGGGGCTGGCGAATTATTAGACAGCCTCTGAAAACCCAAAACTCCGGGAGTCTCGCGGGCGGCGTAACCCAAATGGCCCAGGTCACGTATAATGGGTATTGGAGGATCCAACGATGACAAAAATCCTGAAATCCTGTGGTTTATCTATTCTGTTACTTGCATTGCTGGCCGCGAACGTGTTCCCGGCAAAAGCCGCAGCTTTGCAAGCCGGCCCCTCCGACCCGGCCGAGATGGAGGCGTTCTTCGATGGCCTGATGACCGCCCGGATGGAGGCCGATCACATCCCCGGCGCAGTGGTATCGGTGGTCAAGGATGGGCAGTTGTTCTTCGCCAAGGGGTACGGCTACGCCGACCTGGAGCAGCGCATCCCAGTTGACCCGGAGCGGACGCTGTTCCGTCCCGGATCGGTGTCGAAGCTGTTCGTGTGGACCTCGGTGATGCAGCTCGTCGAGCAGGGCAAGCTCTCACTCGATGTGGATATCAACCAGTATCTCGATTTCACCATCCCCGCCACATTTGCCGAGCCGATCACGCTCGAGAATTTGCTCACCCATACGCCCGGTTTCGAGGACAAAGGAGATGGGCTGTTCTTGCTGCGCGCTGAAGATATGGGATCGTTGGAGAGCTTCGTGAAGAACTATATGCCGGCGCGTGTCTTCCCGCCCGGCAAGCTGGGGGCTTATTCCAATTACGGCACGGCGCTGGCTGGGTACATCGTTCAGCGCGTGTCGGGAATGCCTTTCGATGAATATGTCGAGAAAAACATTCTCCTGCCGCTGGGTATGACGCACAGCACGTTCCGCCAGCCGCTGCCGGCTGCGTTAGCGCCGGATATGGCGCAGGGCTATAACTTCGTCGGCGGCGAATACCTCAAGGGCGGCTTCGAGTTCATCCAGGCTTACCCGGCTGGGGCATTGAGCGCCACCGCTACGGATATGGCGAAGTTCATGATCGCTCACCTGCAAAACGGAACGTATGGCGACGTGCAAATTCTCCAGGCCGCGACCGCTCAACAGATGCACGGCAACCTTTTCTCGCACGATCCGCGCATTGATGGCATGGCTTACGGCTTTTTTGTGAATACCGTCAACGGCCTGCGCGTCATCTCGCACGGCGGCGATACAATCCTCTTCCATACCGGATTATTCCTGATCCCGGAGCAGAACGTGGGATTGTTCGTCTCGACCAATGGGGTCGGCGGCGCCTCGAATGGCGAGGCGGTGATGAAGGCTTTCCTCGACCGTTATTACCCGGGAGATGAATCCTCTGACCCTCAGCCCCCGGCGGATTTTGCCCAACGGATTGCTCCTTACCTCGGCGAGTATATGCTGGCCCGCAGTAACTTCACAACCTTCGAGAAAGTGATTTCCCTCACCTCGCCGGTCAACATCAGCGTGAACGGCGACGGCTATCTGGTGGTCTCGATGATGGGCCAGGTTACCCAATACGTCGAGATCGAGCCGGGCTTGCTGCAAAACCGCCTGGAGCCGGCCGACCGGGCGGTCTATATGATGGATGAATCCGGGCAGCGGTACATCTTGCCAAGCGCCCCCTTCGCGTTCATGCAAACACCCTGGTACGCCACACTGGTTTTCAACGGCTTTTTGTTGATTTTGGGGCTGGTGTTGATCGTCGGCGCGCTGATCGGCTGGCTGATGGATTTCTTCCGCTGGCTGCGCCAGCGTGAACGACGCCCCCTGGGCGCAATTTTGGGGCGTGTGGCCGCGGCCTTGTTTGGTTTGCTATTCCTGTTTTTCGTGATTCTCTTTTTCTCGCTGTTCGCAGACATCCTGCCAGCCTACGGCGTGCCGAGAATCTTCTTCGAGGTCCCGCCCATCATGTCTGTCGCGATGGTTCTGCCGATTATTTTGGCTCTGGCGGCCGTCCTGATGCTCGTTTTCATGGCGCTGGCCTGGATCAAGCGTTATTGGAAATTAAAGGGCCGCATTCATTATACGATCCTGACCCTCTCCGCGCTCTCGCTGGTCTGGCTGCTGGTGTACTGGAATTTGTTGTTCTGATTTTCTATTACAACGCGAATGGCGCGAATGTTTTTCTGAAAAATTCGCGCCATTCGCGTTTAGAACGGATTAATG
>DYIZ01000004.1:76036-86102 GCA_020723385.1 Candidatus Aquidulcis sp. | reverse complement strand
CTGCGGCAGGACCCGGCGCTGGAGCTGCTGCGCTTCCTGACCAGCCCCGAGGTCGAGCGGGCGGCCCATCACGCCACGGGGCTGCTGCCTGCCCGGCGCGATCAAATCCAATCCCCCGAGGTGGCCTCCGATTTCACGGAAATTTTCGACCGGGCGCTCATGACCGGGCGCTCGTGGCCGAACCTGACCTTTGGCGGGCTGCTGGAAGAAAAGCTGACCCGCGCCCTGGGCGACATCTGGCAAGACGTGCTGGCAGCCCCCGAACGGGATGTGCGCGATATTCTGCGGGAGCATCTCGCCCCGGTGGAGCGCCGCATTCGCGCCAGTTTGTCGTTGTAGAGATTGCTCGAGGCGGACGATAGTCCGCCGGACTTTCGTCCGGCGGGAGCAAGAAAAAACAACAAAATCTACGCCTCTGCATTGATTTTTGTCTCAAGGAAATGGATGGGGATGACTGCGAAAACAATATTCTCGAACGCTTTGCGCTTCGTCGGGGCGATTCTCACCTGCGGGATTTTGTTCGCCTGCACGGCTGCGCCGAAAACCGCCGAGATCACCGCCACGCCCACCCAGCCTCCGGCGCCGCCTCACGTCATCGGCTATTTCACCTCCTGGGGGGTGGCATCCCGCGGGTACACCGTGGCCCAAATTCCGGGGGACAAGCTCACTCACGTCAACTACGCGTTTTCGGCGGTCAATTTCTTCGGCAAGTGCGCCCTGGGCGACCCGGCCGCAGATACGCAGCGATTCTATGGGGCCAGGGACAGTGTGGACAAAACTGCCGACATCAAAGACGGCCTGCACGGCACGTTCAACCAGTTTCTCAAGCTCAAGCAAAAATATCCCCACCTGAAGGTGATGATCTCCATCGGCGGGTGGAACGGGTCGGCCCAGTTCTCGGATATTGCCCTGACCGAGGAATCCCGGCAGGCTTTCGCCCAATCCTGCGTCGAGCTGTATTTCCAGAAGTATCCGGGCGTTTTCGACGGGATTGACCTTGACTGGGAGTACCCGGTCAGCGGCGGGCGGGAGGATGGCCGCCCCGAAGATAAGCACAACTTCACGCTGCTGCTGGCTGAACTGCGCCGGCAGTTGGACACCCAGGGAACGGCAGACGGCAAGCAGTACCTGCTGACCATCGCCGCGCCCGCCGGGCCGGCGAATTACGCCAACTACGAACTGGATCACATTCATCAATATCTCGATTTCATCAACGTGATGACCTACGATTTTCACGGCACGTGGGAGATGACCACCAACTTCAACGCGCCGCTCTACAAATCTTCAACCGACCCATCCGCCGACCCGGCTCACTTCAACACCGACGCGGCGATGCAGGCTTACCTGGCGGCGGGCATCCCGGCGAGCAAGCTGGTGATGGGCATTCCGTTCTACGGGCGCGGCTGGCAGGGCGCGCCGGATGTGAATTACGGTCTGTATCAGACCGCGACCGGCCCGGCGAAGGGCACCTGGGAGCCAGGCGTTTTCGATTACGCCGACATCGCCAAGCGGTATCTGCCAACCTATACCCGTTATTGGCAAGATGAAGCCAAAGTTCCCTGGCTTTATGACCCGGCCACAGGGATCATGATCACCTACGAGGATCCTGAATCCGTGGGGCTGAAAGCCGACTACGTGAAAGCGCAATCCCTGGGGGGTGTAATGCTCTGGGAGTTGAGCAACGACGGCGGCGCACTGCTGGATGTGATTTATAATCGGCTGTATCCATGAAAGGTCTCCACTTGTTAATTGCCGAAAAATAGGTTTGCGCAGGGGCTACGCCCCTGCGCAAACCTATTTTTCGGTTTCCTACCCTCAGCAAGCGAAAGGCTATTATGACCCTCCACTCTGAAATCTTCGAACAACCCGAACGGCTGGGGCAGTTGCTCTCGGCCCAAAGAAAGACCGTCGAAACCATCGCCCAGGCCATCCGCGCCCGCGACGTGCAATATGCCTTCCTGGCGGCGCGCGGCACATCGGATAACGCCGGGCGCTATGCCAACTACCTGTGGGGTGCGATGAACGGCATTCCCCTGGCGCTGGCAGCTCCCTCGCTGTTCACCTATTACCAGCAGCCCCCGAAATTACGCGGCGCGCTGGTGGTGGGCATTTCCCAATCGGGGCAGTCGCCGGACATCGTCAGCGTGCTGGCCGAGGGCAGGCGTCAGGGATGCCCGACACTGGCGATCACCAATGCGCCCGAGTCCCCACTGGCCGCCGCCGCCGACTTCGTGCTTGACATCCAGGCCGGGCCGGAGCGGGCTGTGGCTGCGACCAAGACCTACACGGCCGAATTGATGGCGATTGCCATGCTGTCGGCGGCGCTGGCCTCCAGCGAGGCGCGCTGGCAGGAGTTGTCCCAGGTGCCTGCCTGGGCCGAACAAGCCCTGAAAACCGACGCGGCCATCGGGCAGGCGGCGCAGCGTTACCGCTACATGCAGCAGTGCGTGGTGCTCGGGCGGGGTTACAACTACGCGACTGACTTCGAGTGGGCGCTCAAACTCAAGGAGCTGACCTGCGTCGAGGCTGAACCCTATTCCTCGGCAGATTTCCAGCACGGACCGATTGCGATGGTGGGCGGCGGCTTCCCGGTGTTCAGCGTAGCCCCCGAGGGAAAGATATTCGACTCAATGTTGAGGATGCTCGGCCACTTGCGCAACGATCTCTCGGCGGAGCTGGTGGTCATCTCGAACGCTCCGCAGGCGCTAGCGCTGGCGCAAATTCCCATTCCCATTCCGGCCAACATCCCCGAATGGCTGACCCCCCTGGTCTGCATCCTGCCGGCGCAGTTGTTCGCCTATCATCTGACCCTCGCCAAAGGCTACGACGCCGAGACGCCGCGCACCATCCATAAAGTGACGGAAACGCACTGATCTGTAAACCCGTCACCCTCTAGCGGGTACCCGCTTCTCGTCTCTCTTTGACGTTATACACATAAGCCAGCACTTCAGCCACAACCGCGTACAGCTCTGGGGGGATCAGCTCGCCAACATCCAGTCCCGACAGCGCCGCCAGCAGGATCGGGTCTTCGCGCACAGCAATGCCTTTCTCGCGCGCCACAGCGATGATTTGCTCGGCAATCACGCCCTGCCCCGAAGCCAAAACTCGCGGAGCCTGATCGTGTTCGGCATCGTAACCCAGCGCCACAGCCCGCGTCCGCGGGGGTGAGTTGTAGCCTGTCTTTTCGGCGCGAATACGGCGGTAGAACATCGCTCATACCTCCGCCCGGACTTCGCTGAACACTGTCCACGCTGAAGGGGATTGTGCATCGTTCACCGCTGGCAACCCGGCCTCGCAGCGGGCGGTTTGCAGGATGAACCCCAATTTCTCCAATCCCGCCTGGAGACCCGGCATCTCGCCCTCCGCAGCCAGGCGTAGATCGTCATCGGAAGCCAGGATGTGCGCCCCGATGCGGTGGTCGGCAACCGAAAGATCAACCTGCAAGGTGGTGCGCGCGTCCAGGTCTACCCGGATTACAAGACGGGTATGAGCCGGGTCAATCGCGTTGGATTCGCCATCCGGGGGGTAAGCAATCCGAATATGCGCCGGTTGGATGTGCGCCTTCCCGCCAGATGGATCGCCCTCCTGGGCAGCAAGCGCCCCCAATGGCAGATCGAGACTCAGCCAGCGCTCTTTGACTGGCGGTGAGTCGGGGCCAGAGTTGGCGAACTGCATGACCCGCATCGCATCCAGAAAATGCTCGATATCATCCGCCAGGGGCTGAAACTCTCCCCCGGAAAGACTCCGCCGCAGGGTCGCCAGCGTCAGCGCGGCCTGGCTGCCTCCCGCGGCTTGAGGTGTGTCTTTCGACCGGGCAAGATGCACCAACTCGCTTTCCAACGACCGCCCCACGCCGCTTGCGGCTCGTTTCAACGCATCGCTCAACGCGGCAGGGTCGCTCCAATCCACCGCCATTCCTTCCAGGGCGGTCAGCGCATTCTGCACCAAGGCGGCCAACTCAGGCGGGAGCCGGCGCTTCGACAGCGTCTGCAAACGGGTGTAAAGGCTGGCGAGCATCTCAGCCAGCGGGGGCGATGGGCTGCGCGCGAGAGTCAGCGTCCCGGCAGAGAGCAGTAATCCTTCGGACTTGAGGGCCGCCGCGGTTTCAGCATCGGCCTGGCTCCAGCCCTCGACCTGCGCCAGCGCCTCTTGCAGCTCCGTCACCAGATCAGCCGTCACCGGAAGGCCATGACTGAGCAGGGCGCGGGCAATGTAGGTAGCCGCATCACTGACCTCCAGCCCGGCAAAGCGCAGTAAATTTGGGATGAGGTCAGGCGTGGCTTTTGAGACCGGAGATGGCTGGCCGGAGTTGACCAGTTGCAGTACCATCAGGGGGCCAGAAGTATCGCGCACAACGAACTGAGCGGTCCGCCGTTCGAGCAGCGCCGCCGGCTGGTCCGAAGAAGTCAACTGCGCCACCACATGCACCCCCTCCATCGCCAGCGTGACGCGATCCCCCGACACCTGGAGCACCTCGGCGGCGATACGTTGATTCAAACGCAGCGCCAGGCCGGTCTCGTCGGCACGCTGGATAGGAACAAGGGGCGTTGGGCCAGAGATGTTCATAGGCGTATAGCGAATGGCGTATAGCTAATGGCGAATGGCTCTTTCAGTATTCGCCATTAGCTATTTGCCATAAGCCATAATTATCGCTTGATATTAACCAGCTCTTGCAGCATCTCATCGGAGGTGGTGATCACCCGCGAGGAGGCTTGAAAACCGCGCTGGGCCAGGATCATGTTAGTGAATTCCTGCGCCATGTCCACGTTCGAGCCTTCCAGGTAACCGGCAGCGATCAAACCACGCCCGCCGGAGTTGGCCGCGCCGACCGACGGGTCGCCGGAATTGAGGCCAACCTGGTACATGTTCTGGCCAGCTTGCATCAGGCCGGACGGGTTGACGAAGCGCGCCAGCGCCACCTGCCCGACCAATTGCTGCATCCCGTTAGAATACAACCCGTACACCTGACCATCGTTGGGGGAAATGTAGAATGTCGTCAGGTCGCCGGCTGCCAGCCCATCCTGGCCGGAGAGGGAGACATCGCCCTCGGTGGCAAGCTGGGTGAGATCGGAGAAATCTACGGTGAAGTTTGTGGCTGCTGCGCCTCCGGCGGCCGGGATGTTGATACTGCCCGTACCGGCCTGATACTGACCGTTGGTGTCGAAGGTCAACGTCCCTGAGCCGGTTGCGCCGCCGCTGGCTGCCCAATCCCAGGTGTTGTCGGCTGTGCGGGTGAAGGTTACTGTGACATCGTGCAGCACACCCAGCGAGTCGTAAACGCCCAGGGTCGTGTTGTAAGAGTCGCCGATAGCAGTCGTGGCATCAAGGTTGCCTGACAGGGTGGCGTTGGTTGTCGCCTGCGCCAGCGTCGAGCCAAGAGGTAACTGGATATTACCAATCGGCTGGCCGGTGTCCACCGTGCCGGTCGAACCGCTGGTCGTCGCCTGCCAGCCTTGCAGCCGCAGCCCGGTAGCAGAATGCACCAGGTTGCCATCTGCGTCCAATCCCAACATACCGTCTCGGGAATAGAAACGATCGGCGCCATTGCCAAAAATGAAAAAGCCGTCGCCCTGGATAGCCATATCGGTATTGCGGCCTGTGGTTTGCAGCGAACCTTGTGTCCAGATGGTTGTAATGCCACCCAACTGCGCCCCAAGGCCAATCTGAGTGGGATTGGTCCCGCCCAAATTGGCGGCGGGAGCTGATCCGACGTTCAAAAGCTGAGAAAATTGGTTTTGAAATGAGATCCGTCCGGCTTTGAAGCTGGTCGTGTTGGCATTCGCCAGGTTGTTGGCAACCACATCCATGAAATACTGGTGCAGGTTGAGGGAACTAATTGCGGTAAACATCGAGCGTAACATTTTAGACTCTCCTGTATTTTAGGTACAGGCCTCCTCCGGGAGGGCCGGCCTGTTGAAATTGTGAATTTGCGTTTTAGGTCTTACTTTTTTCATCCGTCTCAGCAAAGACGACGCTGTCAATCTGGGTGAACACACCTTCGCCGCGGCTGCGGGCGTCCAATGCGGTGACGACCAGCCGGTCTTTGACATTCACAATGAATGCCATATCATCCATCAACACCAGCGATTCGCGCCCGCCGCGTTTCTCGGCTTTGGTCACGGCGTCTGATAGACGAGCCAGGCCGTCGTCGGTCAGGCTGATCTCGCGGGCTTGCAGCCGTTTCTGGGCGTGGTTGGAAAATTTCACATCCTGGACCTGGGCCAACGCATCGGCAAAATTCTGCCCGCAAGCAGCAGGCTTGCCCGCCGCCGGCTGCCGGGGCGCCGCCTGGGAGGCGCCGGTCAGGCTAAAGGGTTTGAGAGGCGCAACCGGGGTCATTCGGCGCCGCCTCCTTCGCCGCTGGCGGCCAGCCCGACCAGCAGTTCCAGCGAGGCATTCATCTTCTGCAACTGCTGCAGCGAGTTGAGCTGCGTCAACTGCGACATCATTTCGTTGTTATCCATCGGCTCCAGCGGATTTTGATTGCGGAGCTGCGCCAACAGGATCAGCATGAACTGACCGCCGTCAACGCCTGATGCTCCTGACGTTCCGCCAGTCGTCGCAGACGATGGCGCCGGCGCACCGGGGCTTGGGGAAGTGGGGGGTACGATCATTTTGCAATCTCCTTTACGTTTGTAGTAGCGGCTTTAGCCGCTTTATTGATCGTAGCGGCGGCTCAAGCCGCAACTACGAACGATGACAGTTAAACACGGTAGTCCACGATTGATGAAGTTTTCAGGCGATGAGTTGAGACATCCTCCTCGATTGGAACATCCTCCTGGCCGCCAGAGGGAGACAATACCGGATGATTGGCGCCACCCGCTTGATTCTGCTGCCCGGGATGAGCATTCTGCCCGTGGGCGTCGCCCAATCCCACAGAGACTCCGGACAAAGCCACGCCTGCATCGGCCAGCGACAGCCGCAGCTCGGGCAGATGCTCCGAAAGCAGCGCCGCCGTCGCCGGGGTCTCGGCCAGCAGCGTGACCTTCATTCCATTCACGCCGCTGGTAACGCGCAAATCAATCTTCCCCAGGTTTTCGGGGTAAAGCTGGATGCGCAGTGATGGCTGCCCGCTTCGGGTGAGGCTTTCGAGGCCGTGCGCCACCTGGGCTACAAGTTGTAAAGGATGAGCTTCCGCCGTGCGGGCCAGCTCGGGGGATTTAACAGGGTGCAGGTTGAAGGCTGCGGGCGGCGAGGAGGATAAAGGTTGAAAGTCGAAAGTCGAAGGTTGAGTCGTGAGGGTCGGGTCGGCTGGCTGGCCTGCATCCGGTGATTGGCGGCTGGCGACAGAGGATAAGCGTTCTGCGGCAGGCAACGATTGGCTGGCATCGAGGGTTAACGGAGCGTTAGCCGAGAAATTTGGCTTTGCCACAAGCGGCAACGCGGCAGCCATCTCTGGCTGGCTGACGGTCTGCGAAGGGTGAGTGGTGGTCGCCGGGGCTGAATCGCGGTCGGGTAATGTTGGGCCGGGGGTGGCGGGCGGCTGCGGGGCGGCTGTCTCGAGTTGGCCTGTAACCGCCGGCATTGAGTCGCCGCCGGGCAGGGTTGGGCCAGGGGCAATTGCGGCCTGGCTGGCTGCTGGCAGCGGCGTTGCAAGGAGCGGCGCAGCAGCCATCTCCAACGAAGGGAAGGGCGCTATGGGCAGGTCGCTCATGGGTTGCGGATGACCTGCCGGGAGGGCAATCCCTTCCGGCCCTGCCATTTCTACCGCCAGCAACTGCTCACCATTCACCGAGGGCTGAACACCGGTTACTGGTAGCTGCCCTCCGGGCGCTGATACCTGATTACTGGCGACTAATGACTGCCCTGCAACCGGCGCCATCATCTCAGCAGCTAATGTCAGCTCGGCTTCATCCGGCGGCTGCTTGCGCGCCCGGTTGAGCACCTCTTTGAACGGGGGAGCATTGGATGATCCCGGCGACGGCTCACTGCCGGGTTGCGCCTGCGGCGGGCCAGACGGCCCGGCGATCACAGGCAAGGATGAAATAAAGTTCATAAGCACCTCCTGTTTATGGCTGCCTGCCGGCAGCGGCTACCTGCCGGTAGCGAGGGTTTTTAGCAAGGCTAATTTCTTGCTGACGAGCTGGGTCAATGCACGGTAATTGACCTCAGTTTCGGTCATTTGCATCATTTCCACATCTATGTCCACATTATTGCCATCGGCGCGGGCTGCCCCGCCCTGACGCATCAGCACCGATATGGCTTCACTGCCGTCAGTTACGTTGATATGCCCGCTGCGAGTGGTTTGCAGGGTCAGTGAATCGTCATCCTTGAGAGCGCGTTTCAACGCAGCCTGGAAATCTACCGTCTGAGCGCTGTAGCCGGGGGTATCCACATTCGCCAGATTCTGACCGATGATCTCCTCCTGCCGGGCTAATCCGTCGAGGGCGAAACGAGCGGCGCGCAGTGCATTGTCGGATGTGATCAGATTGGGCATGACTCAGGCGCTCCACGAACGATAGGATTCCAGATAGCTCAATACGCGCTGAACGTAGACTTGCGTCTCACGATAAGGAGGAATGCCGCCGTAGCGGTCTACCGCGCCGGGGCCGGCGTTGTAGGCCGCCAGGGCAAGGGATGTGTTGCCATCGTAGCGCTTCAGCAGCCCTTGCAGAAAACGCACTCCGCCGTCAATATTTTGCGCCGGGTCGAAAGGATCCGTCACGCCCAACCCGGCGGCGGTGCCGGGCATGAGCTGCATCAGCCCCTGCGCTCCGGCGGATGAGACCACACTGGGGTTGAAGTTGGATTCGGCCTTGATGACAGCTTTGATCAGGCCGGCGTCAACGTTATAACGGGCAGAGGCCTGTTGTATCAGACCCTCGAAGCTGGTGGGGGACGATCCGCTTCCGCTGGTTCCACTCGAGGAGGCGGCAGTTCCGGGATAAACGTAATAGGGTTTAGGCGCCGACCCCGACTCGGTGGGGAATTGTTCCATCATGCCAAACAACAGCTTGTACATCACCGACTGGATTTTAGAAGTAAAAAAAGAGTTGTCCATAGTGCGGCTTCCAACCGCGACGAAAGACAAAACACGGGTTTACCGGGTGGCATGAAAGGCGCGGGCGATGTAAAGATCATCCTGCGACCGCTTCTCTTGCTGGGATTGCTCATGTTCGTAGCGTTCGACTTCTTTCGATTTCAGCTTCGACAGGGCTTCTTCTTCCTGCCTGGCGCTGATGACTTCGCCTTGCTTTTCCTTGATTTGCACGGTCAGTTCCAGGAGGCGGGCCTGCTGTTGAACAATGCGCTGTCCGAGCAGCTTCAGGTTAGAACGCAACTGCGAGACCATGAACAGGTCTATCTCGCCTTCCTGGCATTGAACGAGCTGGCCGCTGAGGCGCGCCTGGGTGGTTTGGAGTGCGCCCAAAAAGGCTTCACCGCGCTGGCGCATCTGGTGTAACTGGCTCAATTCGAGTTCAATCGTTTCGACGCGGCTGTGCCGGTAATCCAATACGGGCTGCAATGAGAATTTAGGCGCCATAGGTCTCCTGGTTTATCGAATGGTTACTTCGCGATGCAGATGGCTTCCAACATCGTCTGGGTTTTCTCGAAAGGCGTGAACTCAGCCTGATTTTGTTGCAGCAAGGCCATGATGGCGGGCAGAGCAGTAATGGCGGCATCAATCTCCGGGTCGCTGCCGGTGACGTAAGCGCCGATGTTGATCAGATCACGAGCTTTCTCATAAGTCGCCAATAACTTGCGAGTTTGAGCAGCATAAGCGCGATGCTCGGGAACGGTGACGGCGGGCATAACACGGCTGACGCTGTTGAGCACATCAATGGCAGGGTAGTGGTTGCGGGCAGCCAAATGCCGGCTGAGGATGATATGCCCGTCCAGGATGCCGCGGGCTGCGTCGCAGATCGGCTCGTTGAAATCGTCGCCTTCGACGAGGACGGTGAAGAAACCGGTGATCGTGCCATGCTCGTTCGTTCCAGCGCGCTCCAACAGCCGGGGCAGCAGGGCAAACACCGAGGGGGTGTAGCCTTTGCTGGCAGGCGGCTCACCAATTGCCAGGCCGACTTCGCGTTGGGCCATTGCAAAGCGCGTGACCGAATCCATCAAA
>DYIZ01000004.1:0-76026 GCA_020723385.1 Candidatus Aquidulcis sp. | reverse complement strand
TACGTCTAACCCCTGGTCACGGAAATATTCAGCAATGGTGGTCGCTACCCAGGCGGCCTTCAATCGCACGAGAGCGGGCTGATCGGAGGTTGATACGACTACGACGGAGCGTTTCAGTCCTTCCCGGCCCAGATCTCGATCAATAAATTCCTGCACTTCACGCCCGCGCTCGCCGACCAGGGCGATGACGCTGACATCGGCATGAGAGCTGCGGGCAATGGCGCCCATCAGGGTGCTTTTGCCCACGCCGCTGCCGGAGAAAATGCCGAGGCGCTGCCCTTTGCCACAGGTCAACAGGCTGTCAATGGCCCGCACGCCGGTGACCAGCGGCGAGTTGATCGGTTTGCGGTTGAGCGGGTGGGGAGCGGTGTTGTAGGTTGGCACGATTGCCGTCTCACCCAGCGGGCCAAGATCGTCAATGGGTTTACCCATCCCATCCAGCACGCGCCCTAAGAGATTGTGCCCCACCGGCGCTCGAAAAACCGTCCGCAGCGGATAAATCGGGCTGCCCGGTTGAATACCCTGCATATCGCCGAGCGGCATCAGCAGAGCGCGCTGGTCTCGGAAGCCCACGACTTCGGATAGCAGAGGAGGCAGGCCGCTGGCGCGGATCTCGCACACTTCGCCGATCTGACAATCCAGCCCGGTGGCTTCGATGGTAATGCCGACCACCTGCACCACACGGCCCGACAACCGGATCGTGTTGAGCTGGCTGAGCGCAGCATGGTAGCGGGTGAGGTCGGGAGCGAGATGGGTGGTCACGACCGGTCTCCTGCGGCTGGCGCTTCGCCGAGCAGCGTTTCTTCAACGAGATGGAATTGGGTTTCCACACGGGCGTCTACCGAACCGTACTGGCCCTCGATGTAACATCCGCCGCGCTTGATGATGTCTGATGGAACCAGCTCGATCTGCTGCCCGCTCATTGCCGTCTGGCGCTGGAGCCAGTGGGGGTTGAGCACAGCGGCATCATCGGGGTGAAGGTAAATCCGCAGGTTACCCAATATCTTGGCCTCGGCCAAGGCACGCGAGAAAGTCTGTCCCAGTGTTTCGGGGTCGAGCGGCAGCCCATCCCCAAAAATGGTTTGAGCGATCTCGATGACCATGCGCAGCAGCATAATCTCGTTTTGCGCAAACTGGTTCTCGCGCCACGCTTCGACTTCGGCGACAAGGGTATTGGCAACTCGCAGCAGCTCGGCGGTTTCAGCGTGGGCCTCGCTAACGCCCTGGTCGTACGCCTGGCGGGTTATCCCTTCTGCCTGGGCCTGGGCATGTTGTAACAGGATGGCGGCCTGCGCCTCGGCTTGATGAATGATTTCGACCGCGCGTTGTTGAGCTTCATGGGCTTCCCTTTCAGCCTGCTCCAGAATTTGTTGGGCAAAAGCTTGTTGAGCCTGGCGCCGCTGATTCGACGGTGATGAATCGGGGTCGTTCATGTCATCAGTGAGATCATCCTCAGCGTCCGACTCGAAAGTGGTGATGTCAGTTGGCAGCCAGGATTCGGCTGTTGCCGGGAGGCGTGACAGCACCGCCGGCTGGGATTGCGCTGCCGGGTCAGCTAAATCCTGCTCGGGGTCAATCGTCAACGGCTCCCATCCGTCGCTGGCCTGCGGGGGCAGATCTTCCGCTTCCCACACCGCGATCAGGTCTTGCGCAATCGTTTCGGGCATCCACAGGTGAACATCGGGCGTCGCCAACGTAACCGGCGACCAGGCGTGCAGCCCGGCGCTCGAGTTCGAAGGATGGCCTTTATCAGGCAATGATGGCATATTCGGCTCCACCACCGGCTAATACGATTTCTTCGGATTCTTCGAGCGAGCGCACTGTGTCAACAATGCGGCGCTGCGCTGCGTAGACGTTCTTGGCAAGCTGCGGGCCAAGTATCTCGATCTCTTCTTTTAGATTCTCACGAGCGCGCTCCGACAGGTTGCGATAGATGGACTCACGCAGTTTATCAGTCGCGCCCTTGAGCGCCAGAGCCAGGTCTTGTTTGTTCACATCCCGTAAGACTCGTTGGATCGCCCGGTCATCGAGTTTGACCAGGTCATCGAAGGTGAACATATTGGCGCGGATTTCTTCCACCAAAGAATGATTGACCGGATCCAATGATTCGAAGATCGTCTTCTGCACACCGCGGTCCACGTTGTTGAGCATCTTGACCAGGAAAGCCACGCCGCCGGTCTCCCGGAAGCCGGCCACACTGATTACCCCAGACAGCTTGTGTTTCAAACCCCGCTCGACGACATCCACCACATTTGGGGATACGCGCTCCATGCTTGCCAAGCGGAGGGTGACCTCGACCTGCAAATCTGAAGGAAGATTGGTGAGGATATCGGCGGCCAGTTTGGCCTCCAAATAAGAGAGAACGAGGGCGATTGTTTGGGGGTGCTCTTCCTGAAGGAGATTCGCCACCTGAGTGGGGTCGGCGCTGCGCAGGATTTCAAAGGAAGAAAGCTGCTGGCTGGCCGAGATACGCTCCAGAATTTCAGCGCCGCGTCGGGGGCCAACCGCGCGGGCAAGCACCTGGCGGGTATACTCCACGCCGCCGCTCAAGATGGTGGAACCGGCCAGCGACAGGGTGTAGGCCTCGTTCATCACCGTTGTGCGCATATCACTGGAAATTGGGCCGATACTGCTGAGGGCCAGCATCACCCGTTCGAGGTCGCCCTCACCCAGGTATTGCAAAATCTTGGATGAGCGGTCCACTCCTAAGGTCAGCAGCAGTGCGGCGGTCTTGTAAAGCCCAGGGGTTTCGAGGTTAGCCATTGCGTTTCTCGTCTTCTTTTAGCCATAACTGGATAACTTCGGCCAGACCGGCGGGGTCATCTTCGGCAAGCTGCTCGACAGCCCGCTGCAATTGCAGCTCTTCGTCGGATTGTGGGGCAACTTCCATCTTGGGGAGGGACTTCAACTCGATCTTGGGAAGCGGTTTGATCTCAGGCTCGCTAATCTGCGGTGTGGCAGATTTCTCTCCCGGCTGGGCAAATTTGTCGCTCCCATTGGTCAGACGATGCGGCGCCGGCCCGCTTGCCAGAGCCATCTCGGATACCGGCCTCAGCACTGGCGTCCAAGCCTCGGCCGACGCCAGCCGCAAATTGGATAACAATCGCTGAACGTACCACAACAGCGCCAGCAAAATCAGGGCTGCACCTACGCCCTCGCCAATGCGAATATACAGATCGGTTTGTTCATCCTGAACCATGTCTGCGGCCTGGGTTTCGTAATAACTCCGATCGAAAGCCAGAGATTCGACAGCCAGGGTATCGCCGCGCGTTGCATCAATCCCGGCAGCGGCGGAAATAACCGAACGCAGGGTGGCAAGCTGGTTGGCGTCGGTCACGCCGTCCACCAGAACGGATAGCGAAACCCGCTCTACCTGCCCAGGAGCTTCGATCTCGTGCGATTCCACCTCGGTGATCTCGAAATTGCGGGTCTCCTCGTTGCGGGTGTAATAAACGCTCTGATCGCCAGAAGTGGTACCGCCTCCGGCGGGCGGCAGGTTGGTCGTCGCGCCGGGGATGCCGGCTACAGTGCCATTGGTTGTGGTGTAAGTTTCCGAAACGGTCTGCTCGCTGCGCACCGCGCTCGCTGCGGGATCGAAACCTTGCGTTGTGGTCTCACGCTGCGTCCAATCCATCGCTACGCTCACCTGAACGACCGATTTATTCGGCCCGAGCGCAGAATCGAGCAGGTTCTGTACTTTGGTTTGCAACTCGCGCGCGACCTGCAGTTCAGCAGCGCGATGACTGTCAGATTGAGCATTCAGCGCGCCGTCTGCGGTGGAATCGCCGGAGGCAAGCAGGTTGCCGTTGACATCCACCACCACAACGTTCTCGGGCTTCAACCCCTCTACACTGCTGGCGACCAAATGGGTGATGGCGCTGACCTGAGCCTGGTCAACATGCTGGCCGGGTTTTTCTTGCAATGTGATGGAGGCGGTCGTCGGGGCCTGTTCGCTGGCGAGCAGGGTCTTTTCGGGAGTGACAACGTGAACTCTGACCGCCGCAATCGTTGATAGGCTTCCAATGGTGCGCTCCAGCTCGCCTTCCAACGCCCGTTGGTAGTTCACACGCTGGGTGAATTCAGTCATGCCCAGGGTATTGCCGCTGAACAACTCGAAGCCCACCGTGCCTCCTTCGGGCAGTCCGGCGGTTGCCATCTTCAAGCGCACATCATAGACCTGCTTCGACGGCACAAGAATTGTGCCGCTATTGCGAAGCTGGTAAGTAATGCCCTGCTCGTCGAGCGCCTGCACGATCTGCCCGGCGTCGGTTTCACTCAAACCGCTGAAGGCTACTGCATAGGTGGGAGTACCGGCCCAGGTGATGAACAACGGAATGAGCACGAGCGCCGTGACTACCAGCGTTATGAACACGATGCGTTGGGGCTTGCTCTGCTGTCCCCAGAATTTGGCAAGTTGTTGGCGGAGTTGTGTCAGCATGGGTTGAATGTCGAAAGTTGAAAGGTTGAAAGTTGAAGGTCAAATGACGCAGGTTACAGGCGACACTTTCAACCTGTAGCCTGCAACCATGTCAGACCGCCATGCGCATGACTTCGCGGTAGGAGTCTACGAGCCTGTCACGGATTGCCATAGCGATACGAAAATTGACATCCGTTTCCTCGGCAGCGATGGTTACTTGATGAATATCCACATCCTCCCCGGCGGCTAACTTTTGTAGAAGATCATCGCTGCCATTCTGCGACTGCCCCAGAGAATCCAGGGCATCCTGGAAAGTCTGCCCGATTTGCTGGGCGCTGTTCTGGCCCTTGACGCTGGGCTGAATTTTCGTTACATCGAGCGGAGAGAGGGGACCCACCGGGTTTATGTTCATGGTTACCGCCCAATCTCGAGCGCTTTGAGCGCCATCTGCTTGGCTGCATTGACCATTGCCAGGTTGGCTTCGTAGGAACGGGTTGCTGAGAGCATATTGGTCATCTCGACAACCAGGTTGACATTGGGATAAGTGACGTAACCTTCGGCGTCGGCGTCCGGGTGAGTCGGGTCGTAAACACGCTGGCCGGGCTGATCATCTGTGACAATCGAGTCCACTCGCACGCCGCCGGCTCCCAGGCTGGGGGTTGAAGTTCGCTGGGCTTGCAGCAACTGGGGAAGAAACCTGTTGCCGTTCTCGGAGGCGAAAACCACATCCTGGCGTTGGTAAGGCCCCCCGGAATCCGTGCGCGTGGTCTCAGCGTTGGCGATATTGTTCGAGATCACATCCAGGCGCAGGCGTTGGGCGCTAAGGGCAGAAGCGCTGATCCGCAAACTGTTCCAAAAGCTCATTTGGACCTCCTCTAAATCTGCCCGAATCGTAGCATACCCCCTCGTCTGACACAGTAAACTAAGAATGAAGGCGGGATAAAAACTGCGTGAAGGTTTTTAAAAGCAAAGGCCTCACAGGTTATGAAAGCCTGTGGGGCCTGGCTTTGTAAGCCGCTTAATCAAGCCGCTTGGGCAGCGCTCACCATGTTGGGATAGGCAGCCTGGGGGAGCGGGGATAAGCGCCTCTCTACCGTAACCCAGGCTTCACGCAGCTCGCGCAGCGTTTGTATGGCCGAGGCATAATCTCCCTGGCGGATACAGTCGAGACACCATTGATAGAGCCGGAACAGCCCAATGGCAGCATCGGGGTAGTCGAAATTCAGGGCATCCCGCAAAACACTGACTGACTTGGTGGCCCGCTCGAAATCTTCTTTTTCACAAGAAGTGATCGCCAAATCATAAGCCATCACGACCAGATGCACCGGGCTGGCGCCCATCACATCCTGCTGACGATATTCCTTGACTCCGTAAGCTTTTTGTATCACGTCGCGTTTCCTTTCTCACCAGAGAGCGTTTGTTGTGCTATGTTTTGGTATCGGCAGCCAGTAATTGGACTTGAGGCGTGGGGCGTAAAATCGGCCTAAAACAAGCGGTTTTCCAACAACTTTCAGGCGAACATTTCGATCAGCTCGCCCGGATCGAGTTTGGACATCTCTTCTGGCGGGATGGTGCGGACGACGCGGCGGCTGGCGCGGTCAACGAGCATGATAATGACGTCATTGGTTTTGGGGTCAATCTCGAATTTCAAACTGATATCCGCCAGCTCACTTAATACAGGGGGCTTACACTCCGAGTTATCCTTGATATTCTTCTCCCTCTGCTGGGGAACAGGTTTCTCGGCTGTTTGCGCCTTGACCCGGATGGGCGCCATTTCTGGGTAACCCGCATGGGCGAGAACATCTATCGGAGTGGATCCCCCTTTTCCAGTATTAGCGAGAAAATTGTCGGACATAGCTTTTCTCCTCACCGTCCCCGGCATCTTCACACGGGGTCAATGGGACACTCCGAATCAAATGGGACAGTCATCACAAACCTCTAAACCTGTATCCCTTGATTCTGAAGCGGACTCTTATCAACCATAACTATTCACACTGCCGTACACGCCCGACATCATCTGCTGCGTATATTGCAACATCAGCAGGGTGGTCTGCATCTCAGCGAATTGGTTCACGTAATACTGCTCACGTTCAACCAGGCGTTCGGTCACATTCTCGACCTCGTTGTTGAGATCGTTGAGCTGGTTTTTGATCATCATAGACGCATCGTCAATATAGCCAGAAGAACCGTTGTCGCCTGTATAGCGCCCCAAGGTGGTTGCAATATCGCCCATGACCTTGTCCAGTAAGGCGGCGGCTTCGTCAGGATGCGAGCCAAGCGCGTCTTCCAGCTTGTCGCTGTCGCTGACCGTAACCTGCAAGCTGTCATTGATCGTCAGGCCGATTTCACGTAAACTCTTGAAAACGCCAGTGCCATCGCTGGATATGATACGCTCGAGCAAATCTGAGCGCAGGTTGCTAAACACGATATCATCGGCCAGCGCGCCGCGCGTATAGACGCCGTCGCTGCCTTTGGTGAGCGTGGTTTTTTCTTCCAGGTAAGCCAGGGTATCATTGAACTGGGTGACAAAAGAGTCTATAGCGCTGCGAGCAGCGGTAAAATTTTTGGCAATCGTCAATGTCGCGTCGTTACCCTCGGCATCGGCGGCCAGGTTGAGAGTCACACCACTGATCACATCGGTCAAGTTGGTATTTGCCGCGCGAGAAAAAGCTATCGTATTGACCGTGAACGAAGCATTCCGCGCGGCTTGCAGGGTCGAGAACCCGCCCAATCCAACGCTATCAGTGTAGAGCATGGTGTGGCTCTCACCACTGCGAGCAGCCGTCAGCACCAATTGTTTACCCACCACTGTAGCCGATACATCGCGGCCCTCGGGCTGGACAGCATCGTTGATCTTATTGGCGATGTTGATCAGCGTGTCGGTGGCTGCGATATCTATACCAACGCCGGCCGCGGTGTAATTGATTGAGGTGGAGGCGTCGGCAGCGGCGCCGCTGAAATTGATGACCAGGCCGCGCTGGGTGTCGTATTCCCCGGCAGTAAGCGTCTGCCAACCGGTGGTCAGGCTGTGATCTGTTTGGGTCTTGTCGGCAATGGCGACCACGCTCCCATCAGCGTCTTTCAACCGGAATTGAAGCACCCCATTGTTGTCGCGTGTCTCGATGGTGTAAGCTCCCGTACCCAATTCGCGAAATTCACTGTAAATCGTGCCCGCCGAAACGTCGCTGATGGTGGTGTTCGGGGTGGCCGAAGCCGATGCAGTACCAGTTCCACCCAGCCAAAACTTTCCGGATTTTCCCAGCGCCTGATCAATGCTGGTTTGCACCGCTGAAGCTTTGCGCTCGGCCAGAGCCAGTTGGGTAACATGCACATCGTATTGCCCGGCCACGGTGCTGCTGCTGGCCGAAGCAGTGAGGACATTGGTATCGGTGGGGGTATTACCGACCGAGACTGTGCGCCCGGCTTTAAGGGCGTAGAATGCATCGGAGCTGATCAATGACCGTGTCTGGCTTTTCAGCCCGCTCAAGCGGCTGTCAAGATCACTGTAAACGCCGCTCAACACGTTGACGCTGTCGCGCTGGGTCTGCAAACGCGCCAACGGCTGCTGTTCAACCGACATAACATCGTACAACAAATTCGTGAAATAACTATCCAGTCTACCGATGGTGGTCATTGTTCACCTCGTTGCCAAATCTTTCCGGAGATAGCCCATCGGGGGGCGCCAGGCGCCCCCCGATCGAAAGGCTATTCAGTTGTACCCGGGGTTTACCGGAAGAGCGAGAGCAGGAACTGCGGGGAAGTATTCGCCTGAGCGAGCATGGCGGTGGCTGTCTGTTGCAGGATGGCGAACTTGCTTGCATTCACCTGCTCATCAGCCATGTTGGCATTCATGATCCGGTTGTAGGCTGATTCGGTGTTGGTGTATTGCACCGTGAGGGCCTCTTCCTTGAAGGTCAACCGGGCCGAGAAGGAACCCACCTGGCTGACACCTTCTTTGACGGCCGTCAGAGCCACATCAATACGCTGGGCAACCGTATCGGCGTCGGTGGTGCTGGCGATGGTCAGGTTCGCATCCGTCAAGCCCAAGCCCGTGTTGGTGATAGCGGTGCCATCGTTGGTGCCGGCCTGCGCCTGGAAGCCCTGGTTGGCCTGGATCTTGGAACCCGCCGCGAAGCTGAAGGTCGAGGTGTTGCCGCTCGTGGCATCGGGGCCGGTCAGGAAGGTCTTCGACACAGAAGCGCCTGAACCGCTGGTGCCGGAGAGCAGATCTACGCCGTTCCATTGCGTCTGCTTGACGATGTCGTCAATTTCTTTCGCGTAAGCCTGCAACTGGTTCTGAACAGCGGTACGCTCAGAAGAGCCGATCGTGTCGCCTTTGGCTTCCAGAGCTTTGTTGCGCATTTTGACCAGAATGTCCTGGACTTTGCGCAGGCCGCCTTCGGCCGTGGACATGAAGTTCTTTGAATCTCCGATGCTCTTCAGGACGGTCTGCAAACCCTGGCGGCGGACATCGAAGGTGGTTGCCAGCAGTAAGCCTGCCGAGTCATCTGCTGACTCGTTCAAGCGCTTGCCGGTTGCCAGGCGAGTCTGGTGGACTGCCAATTGGCTGTTGATGGATTGAAGAGAGTTCAGGGCATTCAGCGCCCCAATGTTACCTGCAATACGAGTGACATCTTGCGTAGCCATTTCAAACCTCCGTGTTTGTCGGCTATTGCGGGGGATCCTTCCCCCGTTAGTAGGGTGTGGCTCTTGAGTTTGGGCCGGTAAAGGGATGAGCCGTTGTTCCCGATCCGGCGATCACTCTGAGAAGATTGGATCGTTCTGTTTCTCTCTGGTGATCTGTTTTTATTATCGTCTGAATGGCTGGGAACTTGAGTCGCTGGGAGTAAAAACGGCATAAAGAAATGCCGCATTAGATGCTCCGCGCCAGCCGAAATCCTAGGTTAGGGGAAAGGAAAGTCGCTCGTGCGCCTTCGCGTGCCGCACAGCGCGCCAGCTTGTGACTGTAATACCATGACCCGCCGCGCACCACATATACATCCACCCCGTTGGCCTTGCCATCCTCGCCCACAATAAACGGATATGGCTTGAGAAGGCTGCTCGTCCATTCCCATACATTCCCGGCCATGTCGGAAACACCCAATGGGCTGTCACCGCTGGGGGAATATTCGCTCACCGGGGTGGTGCCGCGCTTACCGCTCTCGACAGTGTTGCACCGCCAGGGATCGAACTCATCCCCCCATGGGTAAATACGGCAGTCGTTGCCACGCGCAGCGTGCTCCCACTCGGCTTCAGTCGGCAGGCGGTAAGTTGACCCTATTTTTTCCGAAACCCACTTGCAATACGCCTGGGCATCATTCTGAGAAACCGCCACTACCGGATTGGAGGCTTCCCCCTCGGAGTAATGAAATCCGATCCATTCACGCGGCACGCGGTAACCAGTAGACCAGACAAATAGGTGATACTCAGAATTCGTCACCGGATACCGCCCAATCTCATACTTTGGCAGATTGACTTTATGCTGGGGCTGTTCGGTGAGAAACATATCTTGTTCGTACCACTCCGTAGCCCACTCTTCCCGCCATAACAAAAACTGGAGCTGTTCATCGCCGGTACCCATCAAGAATTCACCTTCCGGCACCAAAACCATTTCCGGAAACTTGAATTTCAATAGATTGGAGGACACTGTAATTGGGGATTTCTCTTTGAGTTTTTCCATCTCGATCACCTCGCGGGCACAACGGCCTGTTGCATGGACTGTCCGGAAATTTCTAAAGGAAAACGAAAATCTGCTGCGGTCACGCTCTCCCGGATCGAGGCGTAGGCGGTGATTACATTTTCAACATTATCATCAATACTTTGACTGATCCCGAAGAGATAAGGCTCACCAGCGGCAGTATTCTTATACTCATCGAGATTGTCTACCATGTCCATGAGCACACGTTCCCAACCGGCAGGTGTATTCTTCACCAGCCAGCCGTAATTACGCAAATCCTGATAAGCTGGCGAGTCGCTGGCCGCCCAGGGAATTTTCATAACCATGTATTCAAGCGGTTTGATCCAGCTTCGCCGCTCATCGTATGCGCCGTACAGCGGCGCGATGCCGATGTCGAACCGGCTCAGGGTGCGCGGCCATTCGGAATAGTGACCCCAGGGCTGGTGAACTTTTTGACTCTCAGGAAGCGCTAATTGCTCGAATATCCGCCGGTCGTCGCCGCATACCATCACCCTGACTTGTGGGCGGGCCTGGCATACCCGCTTGAGCGCCATCAACACACCGCTCCCGCTAAAGCTTTGGTAATGCGACAGGCTGCCGCCCCACCCGATGATAATGCCCTCATGTGGTTCGGCGGTCACATCCGTATAATTCCTCAACTCGATGTAATTGGGCAGGTAATGGACGGATGTGTAAGCCCGCCAGTCGTCGGCCAGGCGCAGCGAAGGGACAGTGGCGGCGTGTACCAGCCGCAGGCCCCACTCGAACTGCTTCAATGGGTGCGGCTCCAACTTCTCGGGGGGCGCGCCAGCCCGCAGAACAAGCCCCTGCCCCCAGAAAGGGTAACTGGCGTTGCTGGATGGCATGAGCTGGTACGCATCATCGAAATCGGCTACCAGAATCTTGTCACGCGCCTTCCAATGCTGAATCGCCGACAATACCAGGCCAAACAGGTTGCGCTGCACAACGATTACATCCGCTGCGCTGCACACCGCTTGCGACGCGGGTGTATTCCGGGCAAAATCGCTGATACTGAGCATATCGGCGTGATGCCGCTGGGTGCGGTTGATGGCCCGCGCCGGGATAGCGCAGCGCCACTCACTGCTGTTCCATTCCAAAAGGTTATCGGCGAAAACATAGACAATATTCATAGTCAGTTTTTCAACTTTCAACCTTCAACTTGCGACAGATCACGAATAAGCCCCAACCAGTCTCTACCAATATGCGCCTCGTCACGCAGAGCAGCCTGCTCCAAACCAGCGCGCCCTAACCAGGCGCGCAGCCCGCCATCCATAACCAATTGACGCAGATGCGTATGCCAATCATCGGGAGTGTTTGCAATCAACCCGCCTGCCTTCCAACTCATCATCACCGGCAAAGGCGAGGCCACCCACGGGATACCGCGCACTCCGGCTTCCATCAACCGCCGGTCCGAAAGCGACCGGTTGAATGGTGTGTTACGCAGCGGCGCAAGCAAAATATCAATCTGGCCGAACAGGTAGGGATAGTCATCCATATCCACCATCGGTAAATACAGGCGGCGCGCCTCCGGCAGGCTTTCGAAAAGCTGGTACACCTGTGGGTCGCCGGCGATCACCAGCCGTGTCTGCGGGAACTCACGCAGGACGCGAGTCACCATCCGCCGAATCACCGCCACATCCTCAGCCTGCCCGGGCTGGCCCACCCACCCCAGGTTGATCGTGTGGCGAGGCGGCGCGGGTTTCGTCCACAGCTCGTTCCGGCGAGACCACCCCTCCGGGATCACACGCACCCGGTAGCCTAACGCCCGCAATGGCTCAGCCAGCGTTTCGCTTGGTGTACAAATCACATCAGCCAAGAGCAGCGCAGTGGCATAAGCTTTTGCCCTCGCCGGGAATCCCAAACCCAGTCTCTCATAATCCGGGTGATCCAGCGGCATCTGCTCGTAATCCTGATCGAGATCCACGATCACCGGCGTTCCAGAAGCCGTGCAACCGGCCATTCCAGCCATGAGGTGAGGCGTGCAGTGCGGGTTGTGGACGATAGCAATATCGAAGGCGCCCGGCTCGGAGGGAAAATCCTTCGCCCGGATGAGTTGGCAGCCGAGAGCAGAAAGCGACTCAGCCGAAAGGGATCGGCGGAAAGAGAGCGTCTCCTCTGCCCCGGAGAGAAGCAGGATTCTCGTCTCAGCCGGAACCAGCTTTGCTTTTGTTCTGCTGCCAGCGAGCAATTGCAGCGGCGGCCCGGACTCCGCACCAGTGGAAGCTGGCTCGTCCATTTGCAAGTGAATGTGATTCAACAGACTTTGCAGCGCCTGCGCCAGATCGGGGCGGCCATCCGAGCGCGCCTGGCGGATATTCAACTCCAACAGCGCCGGGAGCAGCGCGTCAATCTCGTTCAAGTGTTCGGCTACCGCCTGCGCCGGGTGCGGGCAATTGACGATTTCATCCAACAGGCTGGCTGCCCGGCTGACCTCGGCATCGCTGACCGGCGTCGGGCGGCCCGTCAGGTGTTGCAGCATGTCGGCGACCGCACGCGGGTCGGAAGGGACGACCCCGGAGGGCGTTTCACACTCATCATCAGCCAGGCGCAGCCGGCGGTGAATATCCAGGCTGGTCGGAGTCAGTTTCAGCGCTTGGGAGTAAAAAATACTCGCGGAGCGGTTATCCCCATCGGCCAGATAACAATCCCCCAGGACCAGGTAAGAATCCACATCATTGGGGTAGTCCCGCAAGATGCTGGCATACACGCGGAGGGCGTCTTCGATCCGGTTCTCGCTTAAATGCGTCCGGCCAAGCGCCTTCCTGGCGTTCAAATCGGTGGGGGAATGGGTGGCCAGTTGGGTCATGACAATACCTTCGACAGTTAAATCAGTCCTGGCCCTACTTTACCAGTTCGAGCCAGAGTGGTCAGTAAAGACACGATGAAAGCGGCGTAAAGGAGGGGTAAAGGGCGAGGAGGCTTCGCACACAGACCCCAGGGGTTTTCGAAACCCCTGGGGTCTTAAATCGGCTACTCCGCTCGAATTCCGTTGAAGACCACTCTCTCGATATACTCCCCCAGCGCCCCGAGACCCTCGGCCAGTTCGGCGTCCCCATCGGCGCGGGCGGCGCTGGCGTTCAGGCGCACCAACGCCAGCAAGCCGGCATTCAGGCGGCTGTGGTTCGCTTCCAGCGCGGCGGGCAAATCGTCGCTTTCCAGCAAGGCTTGCAAGACGGTCCCAGGGTCGGCCTGCTCAACGGGGTGTGACGCGCCCCCTGCGAGCACCGAGCGCAGCCATTGCGACTCGACGCCGCGTCCCCCCAACATTTCTGCATAGAGACGCCCATAATCTGCCACGTTTTCAGCCGTTGACTTGACTTTCAGCGCCGCCAGCCCGGCGATGACCGGCTGCAATGAGCGGGCATCGGCAGCCAAAGCCAGCAGCCGGTCGGCGAGCGCATCTGCGTCGCCCGGCGGAACGAGGAAACCGGTCAGCCCATCCACAACCCGCTCGCTCATCGCCCCCACAGACGAGGCGATCACCGGCACGCCCATCGCCTGGGCCTCGCTCAACGTCAGGCAGAACACCTCGTCCACCACCGATAGAATCGCCGCCAGGTCAACCCCGGCCAGCAGCCGGGGCAGCGTTTCGGGCCGGTAAGGGCCGTGCAGGATCACACCAGCCTGGGCCGCCGCGTCCACGAATTCCGGCTGTACATTGCCGAAGACCTCGAACCGCACGGGCTTGCCGCGCAGCTTGCGCGCCGCCTCCAGCAGAACATGGCCCCCTTTGCGGTCGGTCATGTTGCCCAGAAAGGCTACACGCAGAGTCTTTTGGCGCGGCGGGCGCGGGCTGCGGCGGGGAACGTCTACCCCATGCGGGATGACGACGATCTTGCCGGAAATCGCCTCGCCGTAGGCTTGCACATAACGATTGCGCACAAAAATCGAAGGCGCTATGATTACATCCACAGCTTCGACGATCTGCCGGGTAATAGCGGCCCGTTCGGCCAGGTATTCCGTCAGCGGGGTCTGCATCCCGGAGGGCGTGTATCGCTTGGCTGCCAGGCAGCGCTGGCATTCGGCGTCATCCGGCTGGACGCCGGGCTTGCCGCAGCGCCGCGCTTCGGGCAGCACCAAATGGTATTCTGGGCAGAGCAGGAAATAATCGTGCAGCGACAGGATAACGATTTTGCCGAAAGATTTGGCAATGAACGGCAAGAGCAGCGTCGGCCAGCCGCCCAGGTGTTGGAAATGGACGATATCGTAATCGCCCCCGGCGAGGACACGGGCGAAGCTCGTTTCCATCACGCTGTTGGTCAGCTCGGCGGGGAAACCGGAGAAATAATCTTTCGGAACGGCGTTCTCGCGGCTGATGCGGAGCAGCCGGGTGTGCTCGTTGAGCCGCTCGCTGGTGATGTCGGTCCACAGGTCAGGCTGCGCAACGGGGTAGAAAACGGTCGAACGATAGCTCTCCGCCAGCCCATCTGCCAGGTTTTTGGTAAACAACTCCGTGCCGGCCAGCACGCCGTAGCTGTGAATGACGTGCAGCACGTGCGGGCGGGCCTCGCCGGCGCGCCGGTGTATGGCGGCTTCCAGGCGCTCCTGCACCAACCGTAAGGGATTCAGGTGACAGTAAGCGCGCACGGTGTGGTGATATTGCGGCCAACGCTTGTCGAGCAGCGCCTGGTTGCGCAAGCGGCGGGCGTCAATCTGTTTGACCTGGCTGAAGGAGGCCTCGCCGTAATGGTGAACGTAGGCGTCATCGCAGGCAGCCGTCTCGAACCCGGCCTGCCAGGCGCGCATACAAAAATCGTTCTCCTCGCCATAGCCCAGCCCGAAAGCCAGGTCGAATTCCCCGATGCAATCCAGCGTTTGGCGGGTGATGAGCATACAAAAACCGACCGCAGTCGGCAGGCGCGGATAGGCGCGCGGCGAGACCCGGGCGACGATTTCCGCCGCCCGGGTGGGAGTCACCCCATCCGGCAGATGGTTGGCGGCGTTCATCTCTGGAACCGAGAGGAGTGTGGCGTTATTCGAGAGGGGTGACACAATCCCGATGCGCGGGTCGCTGGCCGCGCAGCGATCCAGCCGTTCCAGCCAGCCGGGCGTGACTTCCGTATCGGAATTGAGGATCACGACCGGGTTGCGCGACAACCCAAAGCCGCGGTTGATGTTGGCGATAAAGCCGCCATTGCACTCGGAGGGGACGACTTTGACCTGGGGGTGATTGCGCTCGAAGTCATACAACAGCGGCAGGATAGCCGGGTCGGGGCTGGCATCATCGAGCAGGTAAACCGGGTGAACGGGGTCCGTATGCCGGATGACGCTCTCCACACAGCGCTGAACGTGTTCGCGGGCGTTGTAGATCGGGATCAGAATGTCATAGGGCTGGCGGCAGGCTGGCAGGTCGCCGGGGGAGGCCGCATCGCCGCCCAATTGGGCGCGCACCAAATCCACGCGTTCCGAAATCTGGCGGCGGGCGCGGCGATGCTGGGCATCTTCGGCTTCCCGGTTTGCAAGCTGGCGCTGCCAGAAATCGAGCTGGCGCTGTTGGGCTTTCTCGGTATCATGCGCCTGAACAAGATCAGCCTGCAATTGGCGCGCCTGGCTGAACAGATCTGTCTGGATCGAGGTGAGGCGGTCGAGGGCTAACGGCGAAGCAGTATCGCCATCCAGAATCTGGCGGTACAGCCCAGCGTACCAATCCGCATCTTCGGCGATAGTTCTCACCGGCTGGATGCGCCGGCGCAGGAGGGCGATAACATCCGGGGTTTCTACGATGAAATTGATCTTCCCGGCCAAATCGGCGTCATCGCCCACCCGAAAAAGAAGGCCGTTGTCGCCGTCCTGGATAATCTCCGGCACGCCGCCGACTTCCGGCCCGATGACCGGCGTTCCGGCATGAAGACACTCGCGCACAACGGTGGGGTAGTTTTCGCTGCGCGAGGGAACCACAGCCACGTCGGTTTGGGAAAGGATAGCGGGTAGATCACCAGGCGTATAGCTGCCGTGATAGGTCACCGGCTGCCCCGGCTCGATCAAAGCCATAGTTTTCTCGTAGTAGCCAGGATCGAGGATATTGCCGTACAGGTCGAGCTGCGCTTTCTGCGGGTCAACCTGGTTGAAGGCGCGGATCAATACATCCGTACCCTTCGTGGGGTAGATACTTCCCAGGCAGGTGAAGCGCACCCGGCCCTGGCGGGGGATCAACGGAAGCGGCGGGAAGGGTTTCAGCCCCAGGGGGGCGAGAATGACCCGGGGATGCTGAAACCCAAACTCTTCGAGGCGATCCCGCAGGAAACGCGTGGGGACGGTGATGGTGTGGATCAGTCCCAGGCTGCGCTGCAAATAGTCCCTGCGCAGCGCCAGGGTGTAATAGATTTCCGGGAGTTTGCCAGGTGCAGCGATCTCGGGATGTCGTTGGGCGAAGCACTGGGCGCAGTTGTCTATCGTTTCTGGGCCGGGACATAACCGGCCATCAGGGTGATTGAAGTGTATCTGCTCGCACAGCAGCCAGCCATCGTGCAGGGTCAGTACGGTTGGGAGGCCAAGCCGGGCGCAGGCGTGCAAGGCTGAGGCCGATACGCCGATCAGGTGATTGAAGTGCACAACGTCAATCTTCAGTTCTGACAGGCAGCGCTCAATGACGGCGGCGACGGCCTCGTTCTTGAAAGTATCGGCCTGGTTTGCCGAGCGATTCAGGTTCAAGATCGTTACGGGGATATTGTCGAAAACGGCCTCGGCGATTTCACCAGCCGGGCGGGTGTCGTCCCATTCGGGGTAGAGCACCCGCACGTGGTGGCCGCGCTGGCTCAGTTCCTGAGCCAGGTAATAGGTATACAGTTCCACGCCGCCCAGGGTTTTGGGCGGGAATCCGTGGGCGACGAGGAGGATGGCGGGATTCATCGCAGGAGGACGGCTGAAGCCGTCGCTGCGAACGGGGGTGTGGTTCGTAGTAGCGACTTCAGTCGCATTCGCGGGAGGACGGCAGAAGCCGTCACTACGAACCTGTTCATAGTCTCGATACTCATTCATCAACCGCTCCCAATAATCCGCACCGTAACGCTGGCCGAGCACGGCATCCATGTTTTCTTTTGCCAGCCGCACCCGGTCGGAGGCGGTCATGTTCATGCGGTTCATGGTGTAACCAATGTTGCTGATCTTCTTAACCTGGCTGCCCTCGTGAACCCACAACGAGCGGCCCTCACGGCGGGCTTTCCAGCAGGTTTCCAGGTCAATGCCGTGAGCGAAGGTCAACGCCGGGTCGAAGCGCCCAATGCTGTCGAACCAGTCGGCGCGGTAAAGGCTTGCAATGTTGTCAATCATCCACGCCCGGCGAGGCTGGTCGCCGCCCTGGGCAACCAAATGCTCCCAATTGGTCGTGCTGTCGGGGGCCAGCGCCGGATGAACGCCGACCGCATTGGGGTCGTTGAGCAGCAGTTCGGCCAGCGGGGCTAATGGGTCGCCGCCGCCGGGCAGAAATTCGGCGGAGGTGATCAGGAACCAATAAGCGAGATATGGCTCGCCGTGTTCGAGCGCCAGTTGGCCGGCGTAATCCAGACCCTTCAGCCACCCGCCGGTGGTCTGGATGTTATTCGCCAGCCGCAGGGTGGTATATAGGCTGGGCGGCTCGAGATCGGAGCCGTTGTCCACGAGGATCAGGTCGTGCGGCCATTTCACCCGCTGCCGGATCGCTTCGACCAGGGCGTTGGCGCGCTCGGGCATGTTGTAATTGGTGATGAGAATGGCGATACGATTCGGATTCATCGGAATTTACCCAATTAATCACTCGGCCAGCTGGCGGTCTTTCGCTTTCTCCCGCCCCGCCTCACCCAGTTCTTTGCGCAAGCCTGGATCTAAAGCCAATTTTTTCAACGCGGTGTACCAATCGCCAGCCTTTTCGGCGAACAGTCCGCCTGCTTCCCAGGCTTTATAAGCCGGGATAGGCGTTGCTACCCAGGGGACGCGGCGAATCCCGGCCTGCATGAGCGGCTGGTCGGAGCGGGTCTGGTTCCAGGGGCTGGCCCGCCAGGGGATGATCAATATATCGAGCTGCGCCAGTAAATAGGGAATGTCGCCGGAGGAGGCTGCTGGAAGAAACTGGCGGCGCGCTTCGGGCAGGGCATGGAAGCGCTCGTAAGCCCCCCCATCCCCGGCGATGACCAGCGCCGACTGCGGCACGGCGCGCAGGATTTTGAGCAAGTCAGGCCGGATCGCCAGCAAATCGCCGCGTTCGGCGGGGTTTCCGATCCAGCCAATGTTGAGGGTGATGTGCGGCGCGCAGGGTTTCTCCCAAAGCGGGTTGGCATGGCTCCAGGCCGGCAGGATGACTTTGACCTCTTTGGCCTGCGGACGGAAACGCTCAGCCAGCGCCGGTGAAGTCAGGCTCACCCACTGCGCCTCGCGCAGCATGACTTCCAGCGTCTGGGCGGCGCGCGGGTTGCCCGGCCCAAGCTGACTGTAAAGCGGGTGTTCCACCGGCAGGCAGCGGTCGTCTTGAACCAGGTCAATGGCGAAAGGCTTGCCAGACTGGATGCAGGCGCTCACGCCGGCGAGCAGGTTGCCGGAGAAATGAGGCTGGGCGAACACGAGCAGATCGTCGCGTCCCAGGTCGGCAGGGTCGAAGGCCGGTGAGAGGCGCGGCGTCCAGCCCTCACCCGCCAGCGTCTCGGCCATCTTCTTCATCCGGTCGCTGTCAGCCAATTCATCGGGGGCATAGATCACAACCGATTGGGCTGCCCTGGCCTGCGCCGAAACGTCTTGTTTCAACCCTTTGAGCGCAGCCAACTTTTTGGCGTGTTCCGGTCGGGCGATGCGGTCAGGAGATGCAGCCGGCGTCAGGCGCGCCAGCGCCGCTCGGGCTGCTTCGTGTTCACTGTCGAGCGACAGGATCTGCTGGTATAACGCGCGGGCCGATTCGATTTCGCCGCCCGCCTCGTAACATTGCGCCAGCAAATCCAGGCTCTCCACATCCTGCGGGTGGTCTTTGATCAGGGCTGCCAGGATGGGTACACCTTCTTCCCAGCGCGCCTGCCGCAAATAAACGACCGCCAGATTCTTCCAAGCCTGCTGATGCTCAGGAGCGAGGGTGATCGCCTGCTGGTAAGCGGCTTCAGCCCCGTCGAGCTGGCCGTCGAGGGCCTGAGCCACCCCAAGATTGTTGAATGCCTCGGGGGAATCGGGGGCTAAGGCGGTCACCTGCTGGAAATATAGGATGGCTTCGGGGGCGCGCGAAAGCTGAATCAGGCACGTCCCCATGCCGGTCAGCACACCGGTATGATCTGGAACCAGGCGGTTGGCTGATTGCAAGTGATCGAAAGCGGCCAGCCAGTCGCCGCGCTGGGCAGAGGCGTCGGCCTGGGCCAAGAGGTGGTCGAATGATTCAGGGAGCATGGGTGCCTTTTGGGTGGAAATTAGAGAGATGGTGTTTGCAGGTACGGATAGTTGGGATCGTCCCTTCGATTTTCTTACGCCAAGATCGTCTGGCTCTGGCAATCACTACTCTACGACAATCGCCGGTAACCTGCCGTAAATAGGCGCTGAAGATTGCATAAAGGCAGGGTAAAGAAGCCTTCACCCGGTATCTCCACAATTTTTGTTTTGGATTTGGGAGAGATGGAAATGAGCCGGTTGGTGAATTAATCTTCGTTTTACGGACAATCCTAAAGACACGCTCTACAATTGGAACGCTATGAACAGTTCAGCGATTTCCCCATCTGTGATTTCTTCCGCCAGTGGATACGCTTCACCGCTGGCAGCCAGCAGCGGCAACTCGACCCCAGACGCGCCAACTTCCTTGCCCGAGTTTCGCCAGCTCCTGACGTTGATGCTTTTGAGCAGCTTCAGTTCATCGGGCAGTTCGGGCGATAGCATGGGTATGGGGGCTTTGATGATGCCGGTCATGCTCCAACTTATGGAAAAACTGCTGGCGCAGTCGGTGGAGTCTGAGCCGGAAGGTGAGCCGGAAACGCCCGAAAATGACACCCCGCAGGGCAAGCCGCTCGAAGGGCCGATCACACAAGTGTCGCATCCGGGCCACGTGGCTCTCGATTTCGGGGTCCCGGTGGGTACGGAAGTCCATGCGACCATGTCGGGCACCGTGGTGTACTCCGGCTGGAACGACGAGGGCTACGGCAACCTGGTGATCGTCGAGAACGGCCCGTATCGCACCTATTACGCCCACCTCTCCGAACTGCCGGTTCAGGCCGGGCAAACGGTTCACGCCGGCGATACGATTGGCCTTTCGGGCAACACGGGCAATTCCACCGGGCCGCACCTGCACTACGAAGTGCGCCTGGATGGACAGCAGATAGACCCCACCAGCTTTACGATGAGTTAGTTTTACTCCTCTTTTCCAGTAATTTTATGATCGCTTTACAGTCCTCGTGATAGCGCCGTGCTAGGATTGGTCTGTGACCCGATCATTCCAATGGAGATAGGCTGTATGGAAAAGTTGAATTGCTGGGAATACAAAAAATGCTACCGAACACCAGGCGGCGCCAAAGCCGCCGAGTTAGGCGTCTGCCCGGCAGCCGTTATATCTACTGCAAATGGGATCAACCAGGGGATCAACGGTGGGCGAATCTGTTGGGCCATCACCGGAACTTTGTGCGGCGGGCAAGTGCAGGGAACCTTCGCCATGAAACTGGGGGATTGTTTACTGTGCGAATTCCATAAACTGGTGATGAAGGAAGAAAGGCAAGAATTTATTGGCGCCACAAATCTGGCGAAGAATAAACATCAATGACAGGCAACCATGTGGATACAAGGCTAGTTTTCGACATTTCGGAAGAAGAGCTGCCAATTTTTCAGGCCGAAGCGGATGAGCAGTTGCAGGTTTTGGATGAGGGATTGGTGCGGCTGGAGCAGAACGCCGATGACAGCGAACTGCTGCGGACACTGTTTCGCGCCGCGCACACCCTGAAAGGGTCCTCGGGGGTAATCAATCACCAGCGGATGGTGAAACTCACCCATGCTATGGAAACGGTATTGGATGGGGTCTGTAAACATACGATCGCCATCAGCAACGAGATGGTAGATACCTGCCTGGAAGCGATTGATGCGCTGCGGCTGCTGTGCGACGAAATTGTAGACGGTCAAGCCAGCCTGTTGGATATCACCCCATTGGTCGAGCAGCTCAATGATTTTGTCCAGGAAGGGATCGCCACCCCGGTTGTTTACCCTCCCCCTATGGCCCAGAAAACAGTTCAAACGGAGGCCGCTTCCTCTCCGGATAAGCTGTCAGCATCGGATGAGGAGCGCTCACCAGCAGCGGCTTCACCCGGCGCAATAACAGTCCAGGCCATTATCGCTCCCGACAGCATTGCTTCGGCCGCCCGCGCGTTCCAGGTGATGCTGGCATTACAAGAAATGGGCGACATTCTGGAAATGCAGCCCAACCAGGCGCAGATCGAAACCGCCACTCCCATTCATGAGCTAAAAGCGATTTTTCGCCCGGCGGACAGCACCATCACTTGCGATAAAGTGTGTAATGCCTTGTGGGCGGTCTCTGAAATCGAGCGGGTAATCATTGATGGCATTGATGGCATTGAAACTTTACAGCAGCGGCCTGGCGCCCTTACCCAGCCAGCTCAAACCACCAATCCGAAAGCCAATCCACGCCTGGGCGAAATACTGGTGGCGAACGGTCTGATCTCACCGGCGCAATTACAGGAGGCGCTCCAACAACAAAAAGGAGAAAGCGGACCGACCGCGCTGCTCGGCACAACTCTCATAAAAATGGGGATGATCACGCAAGAAGTTCTAGACGAAGTTGTTTCCGAACAGAACCTCCACAAACGTCCCCCATCTCCTGATGGGCCTGCTAACGGGGCTGTCCGCACGCATTCCGAGAAAACCGTCCGCACCAGCGTGGAGCGACTGGACCGGCTGATGAATCTGATCGGCGAGCTGATTACCGACCGGAACCGGCTGCACATGATTCGTAATGATCTGACCAATCGTTTCCGAGGCGACACCCGGATCGAGACGCTGACCGAAACAATCACGCATGTCAACTTAATTACCGATCAATTGCAGGCTGAGGTGATGGGGATTCGCATGCTGCCCATCGCCGGCGTTTTCAACAAATTCCCACGGCTGGTGCGCGACCTGGCGCGTGACATGCAAAAGCAGGTAGACCTGGTGATCCGGGGTGAGGATACTGAGCTGGATCGTTCGGTGGTCGAGGAGATCAGCGATCCGTTGATTCACTTGCTGCGGAATGCAGTCGGACATGGGATCGAAAGCCCCGCTGACCGGGTGGCGGCTGGTAAGCCAGAACGCGGCCTGATTCTGCTGACCGCGCAGCATGAGCAAGGCCGCATCATTTTGACGATCGAAGATGATGGGCAAGGGATTGATGTGGCGCGGGTCAAGGCCAAAGCGGTCGAAAAAGGAAAATTATCAGCAAAAGAAGCCGCAGCGCTTTCCGACGATGAGGCCATTGACTTGATATATTTATCTGGCCTGTCTACAGCCCAGGAAGTCAGCAATATTTCGGGGCGCGGCGTTGGCATGGATATCGTTCGCAACAACCTCGAGCGCATCAATGGCAGTATTATGGTCGAGACCTGGCCTGGACGCGGCACACGGTTTCAGATTGTGCTTCCGCTGACCCTGGCAATCGTACCTGCGCTGCTCATCGGTGTAGGCGATATTACCTTCGTCCTCCCGCTGGTCACAGTCAGTGAGGCGCTGCGGATCAATACCTCCGAGATACATACCGTCAAGGGTAAGCCGGTCATCCGATTCCGCGACCACATCCTGCCAGTCTACCGGCTGTCAAAACTGTTGTGCCTGGATGTATCCGGGAACGGCAAAGGCGAACCGGAGAGCGCGTATTTGGTCGTTGTCCGTTCGTCCAAATCGCAAATGGGGCTGATCGTGGATCTATTGGTCGGTGAACAAGATGTCGTGGTCAAGTCACTGGGGTCAATCGTTGGCGAAACGACCGGGATTTCGAGTGCGACCATTTTAGGCGATGGCCGCGTCGCATTGATTTTAGATGTGCAGGGACTCTTCAAATTGGCAACCGCGGCTGCCATTGATATTCACAGACCGTCGAACCATAAAACCAGGGAGGGTTGATATGGACACAAACCAAGAAAAATTCGATGAAAAAACATTATCCCGTATGGCAGAAGTTGCCGGAGTGGGCATCAACAATGCTGTCGAGGGCATCTCCCGATTGGTTGGCGAGTCGCTCACCGTCTCGACGCCATCCATCCATGTGGCCCAGTTAACCGAAATCCCCGATTTATTGGGCGGGCCGGAAGCGGAGGCAGTCGGCATCTACTTGCGGGCCGAGGGACTGATGAGCGGGCAAATTATGATGGTGATCCCATGCCCCAAGGCACTGGAGTTGGTGGACCTCTTGATGGATTTTCCTCCTGGCACCACAGACCACCTGGGTAAATTGGAACGTTCGGCGCTGGCCGAATTGGGCAATATCACCTGTTCGTATTTCCTGAATGCAATTTCCGACTCGACCGGCATCAGCATCCGCCCATCGCCGCCTGCTGTGATCGTGGATATGATCGGCTCTATTCTGGATATTATCCTCGCCACAGCAGATGGATTGACCGAGACAGTGCTAATGATCCATGCCACTTTCGAGCGCGACGGCCGAGGAACGCAAGCCAACTTCTGGGTAATCCCGGATAAAAATGCGTTCAATCCCGCTGCCGGAAGGGAAGAATAACGATATGCTGACCAGTCTGACCGTCGGGCTAGGCGAAATAAAAATCAGCCGTGACCCAGGGGAAGTCCTGGTCGCGTATGGGCTTGGCTCCTGTGTGGGCGTCGGTCTTTACGATCCGGTCACACGCGTAACCGGCATGCTGCACGCCATCTTACCCAGTTGCCCAGGCAGTTCCGACGGCCAGCCATCCAAATATGTAGACAGTGGGATTGCCCTTTTACTGGACGAGATGCGGCGCGCAGGTTCTGACCGAAAACGGCTGGTCGTGCGAATGGCCGGCGGCGCCAATATGCTGACTGCGCCTGGCTTTACGCGATTCCTGGATATTGGCTCTCGGAATGTTGGGATGGCTGTATCAACACTTGCCGCGCTGAACCTCAAGATCGTCGGGCAAGAAGTCGGCGGCAACATTGGCCGAACGGTAAGGTTATACGTGGCGGATGGACGTATGACAATCCGCACTGCGGGAAACATGGAACGAGAAGTTTAAGGTCGAAGAGGAGTTAACCAATGGCAAAAATACTCATCGTAGATGACGCCGAATTCTTGCGGGTGCGCATTTCCAAGATGTTAGGCGGCGGTAATGAAATCATCGAAGCCGACAACGGCGCGCGCGCCGTCGAGCGTTACAAAGACGCTCATCCAGACCTGGTGCTGATGGACATCACCATGCCCGAAATGGATGGGCTTACCGCTCTCAAGGAAATCCGGGCATTCGATCCAAAAGCGCGGGTTATTATGCTCACCGCACTCGGCCAGGAATCGGTCGTGTTGGAAGCAGTCAAGTCGGGCGCGCGCGATTTCATCGTCAAGCCGTTCGAGCGTGAGCGGGTGCTGAACGCCATCAATAAGATTCTCGGCTGAGGCGACCGAATGACAATTCCTGTTAGCGCATCGTCTTCGGAAACATCCGGCAGCGCGCCCGTGCGCGTCCTGGTGGTGGACGATTCGGCCTTCATGCGTTTTACGATCACGAAACGATTGAATGAGGCAGAAGGCATCCACGTTGTTGGCGCAGCCCGCGACGGGCAAGAAGCGCTGACGATGCTGGCGAAACTCAAACCGGACGTGATTACGCTGGATGTCGAGATGCCACGGCTGGATGGCCTGTCCACGCTGCGCGAAATTATGGCCACCCATCCCTGCCCCGTCATCATGCTCAGCAGCCTGACAACCGATGGGGCACGCGAGACGGTACAGGCCCTGACTTTGGGCGCGGTAGATTTCGTCGCAAAACCGACCATCCGGGCTAACGTGGAAAACGTGATTGACGAAGTGATAACCAAGATCCGCCGGGCTGTTAAAGCACGGGTTGTCCTTGCGCCTCAAGTGGTTTTGTCCAATTCGCAGCAAGCTGCAAGAACCAAGAAACAACCTCGGCCCGTGCAAAGCTGGGACAAAATCGTGGTTATCGGCGCTTCGACTGGCGGGCCGCGTGCGCTGAACACGGTCATGCCAATGCTCCCAGCCGATTTACCTGCCGCGGTGGTGATCGTCCAGCACATGCCCGCGGGGTTTACCCGCTCCCTGGCCGAACGCCTGGATAGCGTTTCAGAACTGGCGATCCGAGAGGCTGCCCCCGGCGACCGTCTTGAAATTGGGAGCGTCCTGATTGCCCCCGGCGGTTATCACCTGACCGTTGACCGCGCCGGCCAAATCGCCTTGAACCAGCACCCTCCGGTACACGGCGTCCGCCCGTCAGTGGATGTGACCATGACCGCCATCGCCCAGCATTTTGGCGCATCCGTGGTCGGGGTGGTGCTCACCGGGATGGGCAGCGACGGCGCAAACGGCGCAGCGCTGATCCACGCCGCTGGAGGCCGCGTGATTGCCGAGGATGAGTCAACCTGCGTGGTGTGGGGGATGCCTCGCAGCGTGATTGAATCTGGCGTAGCCGATGAGGTCGCGCCGCTGCCGAGAGTAGCGGCAGCCATCGAGAAAGCGGTGAGAGCGTAAACGATGGAAATCGAAGTCTATTCTCAAGTCAAGAATAACGTCAAAAAGCTGCTCGATATCAACCTCGATCATTACAAGGATGAGCAGATGCGGCGGCGGCTGGATTCCTGGCTGGTGCGCTCTGGCACTCCCGATTGGAATACTTACTTCCACCGATTGCGCGGCGATGAGACCGAGCGCTCCCGTTTTCGCGATTACCTCACCATCAACGTCACCGCCCTGTTCCGCGACCCAGAGCGCTGGCAGGCGTTACGGGAAAAGATCATTCCGGGGCTGCTGAGTGATGCGCTGCGGCTGCGGCCGGCCAACGCCGGCTTGCGAGTGTGGAGCGCCGGGTGTTCGATCGGGGCCGAGCCTTTCAGCCTGGCGATCCTCCTCGATGAGCTATCGCCCGCTCGCCGCCATTTCTTACTGGCGACTGATCTCGACCGGGGGGTGCTGCAAAAAGCGGCGAGGCGCGGCCCCTTCAATGCCGATGAGACCCAAAATCTGTCGGCCTCCCAGCGGGTCACCTATCTCGAGAATGCCGTCCCGCCCTATTATGTCAAGCCCAGCCTGGCCAAGCGGGTCGAATTTCGAGAACAAAACCTGCTCTCCGATCCATTCCCCGATGCTATGGATTTGATCCTGTGCCGGAATGTCGTCATCTATTTCACTGCTGAGACGAAAGACGCTCTGTATCGAAAATTTTCCGCCGCATTGAGAGAAGGCGGCGTGCTGTTCGTAGGAGCCACAGAAATTATCTCCCGGCCTCAGGAAGTCGGCCTGACTGGCTGCGGGATTTCGTTCTACCGAAAGGTATCCGCATGACTGTCAAACTGTCCGCCAATGAGTTGATCGCCCGGGTCGGTGAGCTACCGCCCATGCCGCAGGTCGCGCAAAGGGCGCTGGAATTAATCCGCAACCCAGATTCAGATATGGGTACGCTGGCATCCGTGCTGACGATGGATCAATCGCTGACCGGCCTGGTGCTGCGCTGGGCTAATTCCGCTTACTTCGGCCTAAAATTCCCGGTGGCGACCGTACAGCAGGCCGTGGTTTATCTCGGACAGAGGACGCTGCACAGTTTGATTCTGGCAGCCTCCGTGGCAGCGCTGCTCGACCGGCCAGCGCCCGGATACGCCCTCGAGCGTGGCGACCTGTGGCGTCATTCGATCGGCGTCGCAGCGGGGGCGCGGCTGATCGCAGCCCGGTTCGGCCCCCAGGTGTCCGAGGAAGCCTACCACGCAGGCCTGCTCAGCGATATCGGCAAGCTGGTATTCGAGATTCTGCTGCGCCAGGTGGATACAAACACCCCCGATTGGCGGGGGCAATCTTTTTCAGATCTGGAATTGGCTCATTTCGGGATTGACCATGCCGCCCTGGGAGCCGAGATGGTTCAACGTTGGCGGCTGCCCCGTCGAATGGTAGATGCTGTCGCCCATCACCACCACCCCGCTCAAGCGACCGAGGGAGCGCTCCTGGCGGCATCAGTTCATGTCGCCGACGCCGCAATGATGATGATGGGCGTCGGGCTGGGACGCGATGGCTTGCAATACCAACTGGACCCGGAAGCCTGTGAGCGTGTCGGTTGGAATGAAAGCGGCTTCAATGAGCTGCTCGAACGCGTCATACCATTCATTGACGAAGCCGATTACCTGATCCAAACGAGGAGAGTCTGAGTTATGGATGTAAACTTTATGAACCCATTCGTTGATTCCGCGGCAGAAGTTCTGAAAGCCGAAGCCGGATTGTCGGTAACGCGCGGCGCTATTACGATGCACAAATCGGCCTTGACCACCAACGATATCACCGTGCTCCTCAGCATGATCGGGCAGGTGCAGGGGGTGGTGCTTTACGAGATGCCATTTGCGACCGCGCTGGCTTTGGTTTCACGGGTCATGGGACAGGAATTTGCCGTGTTCGACAACCTGGCTCAAAGCGGCATGGCCGAATTAGGCAATGTGATCACCGGTAGAGCGACGGTGCGCCTTTCGCAAGCCGGCTATCAAGCCACGATCTCGCCTCCCACCCTCATTCAGGGCAGGGGCGTCACCATCTCGACGCTGGATTTTTCCCGCCTCGTCGTGCCGCTGGTCACTGAGCATGGTGAGCTTGTGGTCCACCTGGCGCTGCGTCAAAGCGCATCGGATAAACAAAACGTCGGCTTGATCCCTCTCGTTGTCGAGAGCCAAAAAGCCATTGGTTGAGCAGACCCTCAAGGCCTGCTGCAGCGGCCGTCATCAACAGTGTAACTCGATCACCTTTTCCAAGTCTCGACAGATTGAAAAGACCTCCAGGGTCTGCGTCATGACTGTAACGGAGATACTATGAACGTCAAATTTCTAAACCCCTTTGTTGATGCTGCCACCGAGGTCATCCAGGCTGAGATCGGCTATGTCACCCGGCGTGGCGAGCTAAGACTGGAAAAGGAGCCTTACATCACCAATGATGTGACGGTGATCATCAGCCTGATCGGTCAAGTGGTGGGGAACGTCATTTACAGCATGTCAGAGTCAACGGCTTTATTCCTCGCTTCACGAATCATGGGCGAGACATTCACAGCCATCAATGGCCTGGCGCAAAGCGGCGTCGCCGAATTGGGGAACGTCATCACCGGCAGGGCGAGTGTCAAGCTCGCTAACGCCGGTTTTGGTTCGGTCATCTCACCGCCAACCCTGCTGCGCGGTAAAGGCGCGACGATTTCCACACTGGATTATGCCCGGCTGATCGTCCCTTTGGTGGGAGATTGGGGCCAACTGGAAACCCACCTGGCGCTGCGCGAAGCCAATGGGGCGCGTGTGGTCGAGGAAAGTTTCGCCGCCCCGTCTTGGAATCCTGCGCGAGAAAGGCCTTAATCTCATGTCAGATATTCTCATCGCCAGGCAACCAATTTTCGATCGGCGCGCCAATATCACCGGTTATGAGCTGCTATACCGGAACGGCGACAATAATCGCGCCGAATTCAGCGACAGCGATACCGCCACATCTCAGGTGATTCTGAACGCATTTGCCGAGTTTGGTTTGGAGGGCATCGTCGGGAGCCAGAAGGCGTATATCAACCTCACCCGCAATTTCATCCTGGACCATTATCCTATTCCCTTTTCACCTGAGCAAGTGGTTTTAGAAGTGCCAGAGAACATTCTGGTTGACGATGAGTTGATCGGGGCCTTGAAAGGCTTATCCGAACGGGGATATCAGATCGCCCTGGATGATGTGGTCAACCCATGCTCGGTTGATTCTCTCCTGGGAGTGGCGAACATCGTCAAGGTAGATCTGATCTTGACCGATCGGGATGCGCTGGCGAAAAGCATTGCCTGTCTCCGAAAATATCAGATCAGGCTCTTGGCCGAGAAAGTCGAAACCCAGGCAGATTTCGACGAGTGTCTCAGCCTGGGCTTCGACTACTTTCAAGGCTATTTTTTATGCCGGCCCGAGATGGTCAAGGGCCACGCGGTCCCCACCAGCCGGTTGGTGGTCATGCAAACTTTAGGCCGGCTGCACAACCCGAAAGTCGAATTTCAAGAGCTGGAAAACGTCGTGGCCCAAGACGTGACCCTCGGCTACAAACTGCTGCGCCTGGTCAACTCGGCCTATTATGGCATCCCGACCAAAGTCAAATCCATCCGCCAGGCCATGTCGCTGCTGGGTATCCAAAAACTACGCGGCTGGCTGACGCTCTTCCTCCTTTCAGGGCTTGGCGAAAAACCGCGCGCCCTGACCACCTTCGCCATGATCCGAGGGAAAATGTGTGAGAGGCTGGCCCTGGCAATGGGCGAGCAAAATTCCGAAACCCATTTTTTAGTCGGATTATTTTCGGTGCTGGACGCGCTGATGGAGCTTCCCATGGATCAGGCGCTGACCACGCTGCCATTGAGCGAGGATGTCACTGCCGCATTGATGCGATACGAAGGCAAGTTAGGCCAGGTATTGAAGTGCTCCCTGGCTTACGAAAAGGGCGATTGGACCATCGTCGAAGCATTTCCTTTGAATCGCTCGCAAATTCGTGATGCATACCTCGATGCACTGCGCTGGACATCAGTCGTCGGTAACGAGCTGGCGCTGGGATGATGATCGAATATCCTTAGCGCCAAAAAACGAAACAGGCGCCCCGATTCCGGCGGGAGAGCCACAAAACATAACCAGGGAGACAAAGGAGGGGATCCGGCATCACATCCGATGCTGATCTTCAGCGGTCAGCAACCGCTTGGGACCCTTCGGGTTTCGCCAGTCAATGGCGGCCTGCAGGCGAACCAAGACACGTGATCTCACGATTAGAGGTGCTGCGATGAAAGCGTTTAGAAATCTCAAACTCAGCCTCAAACTCTCCCTGGTTTGCACAGTCAGCGTGCTCGGTATTGCATTGATCCTCGTGATCCTGGTTTTTTGGTTGAGCGGCCAGTACAACACGCTGGCTCAAAGTGAAATAAACAAACTGACCGATAGCGATTTGGATCATATTACTATGGGCGTTTATAACATGGTCAAAGCGCAAGACGAGGCCGTGCAGCAGGAAGTGAGCAACAGCCTCAACACTGCGCGCTATGTCCTTTCGCAAACCGGCCAGGTCAGCCTGAGCGCAGAAACTGTCGAATGGTCGGCCGTCAACCAGCTTAGCGGCGAATCGGAGAGGGTACGCATCCCCAAGATGCTGGCTGGCTCCCAGTGGCTGGGCCAGAATTCCGACTTGGCGGTCGCTTCACCCGTCGTGGATGAGGTTCAGCATCTGGTCGGCGGCACCTGCACGATCTTTCAACGCATGAACGAAGCTGGCGACATGCTGCGCGTGGCGACCAACGTCGCCACGGCCGATGGGCAGCGCGCCGTGGGCACCTACATCCCGGCCGTTAATCCCGACGGCGTTCCCAATGCCGTTATCGCCGCCATCCTGCAAGGCAACGCCTACCGGGGTCGCGCATACGTGGTGAATGACTGGTACATCACAGCCTACGAGCCGATCCGGGACGGGGATGGCGAGATCATTGGAATGCTCTACGCCGGCATCAAACAAGAAAACGTCACCTCCCTGCGCCAGGCAATACTCGACACGACAGTCGGCAAAACCGGTTACGTGTACATTCTGGGCGGCTCAGGCGACCAAAAAGGCCATTACATCATCTCGAAGGATGGCGCACGGGATGGCGAGAATATTTGGGGCTCACAAGACGCCGATGGGCGCTACTTCATACAATCCATCGTAGAAAAAGCCATCGCCCTTGGGCCAGGCGAGATGGCGACCGAGCGTTATACCTGGCAAAATATTGGCGAAAAAGCGGCCCGCATGAAGATTGCCCGCCTGATGTATTACGCGCCCTGGGATTGGGTGATTGGCGCAGGCGTGTATGAAGACGATCTTATAGAATATCGCGCCATCCTGGAAAACGGGCGCTCTCAAATGGTCAACATGATGGGCGTGGTCAGTTTAGCGGCTGCTGTGGTGATTACTTTGATCGTGATCCTCATTGCCCGCACGATCGCTAACCCAGTCAATCGTCTGGCCCGTGTGGCAGGCAACCTGGCCGAAGGGGATCTCGCTATCAACGATGGAATCGCCTACCAAAGTCGAGACGAAGTTGGCTTGCTGGCCGAGGCTTTCCGGCGGATGACGGTTTACATCGAGGAAATGGCTGCCGCTGCTGACCGCCTGGCGCAGGGCGATCTCACCGCCGAAATCATTCCACGCTCGGAACGCGACGCCCTGGGCAACGCCTTTGCAACCATGATCACTTCACTGCGAGAGACCATTCGCCAGGTAGCCCAAAATGCCGCTGGCTTGGAAATGGCTTCAAACCAGTTGGCTTCAGCCGCGGGCCAGGCCAGGCAGGCCACCAATCAAATCGCCATCACGGTACAGCAAGTAGCCAGAGGCGCCATGCAGCAATCCGAAGCTGGGACGCGCACCGCAGCTTCAGTCGAGCAGATGACGCAGGCGATAGATGGCGTGGCGAAAGGCGCGCAAGATCAAGCTGCTTCGATTGGCAAAGTTTCTAATATCGCCGCCCAAATCACTGTCGCCGTCCAACAGGTCGCCGGCAATGCCGATATGGTAACGCGTGACTCGGCCAAGACTGCCGACGCTGCTCGGCATGGCGCTAAAACCGTACAGGAAACGGTCAACGATATGGAGAGCATCAAAATCAAAGTCGGGCTGTCAGCGCGTAAAGTGAACGAGATGGGTCAGCGCTCCGACCAGATCGGAGCGATCGTGGAAACCATCGAGGACATCGCATCACAGACCAACTTGCTGGCTCTCAATGCGGCAATCGAGGCCGCGCGCGCCGGCGAACAAGGCAAAGGTTTTGCCGTTGTCGCCGATGAGGTTCGCAAATTATCCGAACGCGCGTCTGCCGCAACCAAAGAAATCGGTGAGCTGATTCGCGGCATCCAGCAAATCGTTGCCGAGGCCGAAACCGCGATGAACGATGGCGTGCAAGAGATGGACCGCGGGGTCGCGCGAGCCAGCGAGGCCGGCCAGGCGCTGGCCGATATTTCGAAGGCTGCCGAAGCCGTGTATCAACAGGCGGTGCAGGCGGCGGAAGCTGCACAGCGCATGAGCGCATCATCGAATGAGCTGGTGAATGCGATGGATTCGGTTTCAGCAGTTGTTGAGGAAAACACTGCCGCTACAGAAGAAATGGCTGCCGGATCTTCCGAGGTAAGGCAAGCCATCGAGACCATCGCCAGCGTTAGCGAGGAGAGCTCTGCCGCGACCGAAGAGGTATCTGCTTCCGCCGAGGAAATGAGCGCCCAGGTTGAGGAAGTCAACGCATCGGCGCAGGCATTGGCCGAGATGGCGCAGACCCTCAAATCTGTCGTCGCGGGGTTCGTCATCGAAGAATCGCCGAAGCAAAACAAACCCAACAGGGAATCAGAAAGCCGTTCCTGGGGCGCTGGATCGCCGTCAGGCTCGGCTGAACCTAAGATCTCAACAGCAACTCTCAAACCTGGCAACGGGCGTCCGGTGAAAGTACTCTAGAAATGAAATTTGATTTGACCATCCTCCACGATCTGGAACAAATCGCCTCGACTCAGGCTGAGATCAGGTTATTCAACGTGTTTCATGGATTACCCATATCCTATCCGGCGGTTATCCAGAGTTTCGATGAAACAGAGGTGACCTTTAATATTCATAAATATCAATCGGTTTGCCTGGCTTACGAAAAGCAAACCTTCATCCAATCTGAGGTTATTCCCTTTGTCATCAAGTCGCGGGTGGGGATGGTAGATATCACGGCTCTGACGGCTGTCCTGACGGATTTTTCCCGCGCCCCAATCACCATCGGCGGAAGGACGGCGGTGCGCGTCTCGCCGAAAGAGCCTGTACCCGTCACCATTTGCAGCGATCATCGAAAAATCCCCGGGAACCTGGCAGATATTTCGGTAGATGGGGTTGGTGTGGTTTTGGTAGCGATGTATATTTATCAAGTCGCTCCCCGCGTTCTAAAGAAAGACGCCCCTGCCCAAATCAAGTTACGCCTTCCGGGTGAGACTGCCGAAACTGTATTGCCCGGAAAAGTGATGTATATCAAAGAAAATCAAGGCTCTTACCGTCTGGGAATCAACACACTGCCCGATGCCAAAGCCAAGCAAAACATCCTGCGATTCGTCTCACAGCGCCAGGCCGAGATCATGCGGGAAGTCAAACTATTGTACGAGATGGTCAGTCAGCTCAAAGCGGGGAACGATAGCCAGACTAATCCTCGATAGGCGTTCCGAACACTTTTCCGTAAAGATCGCCGCGTCCATCGAATTCATCATCCAGGCCACAAATCTGCGTCGGTTTCTTTACGCAGATTTTATGGCTTTTTAACGCCTCTGGCATTATGATTTTGGCATCGTTTAGACCAATGGCTTTTTGAGAGGTAATTCCACTTATGCCCAATAGTGTTCAAGTATTGATCGTTGATGACGACAGCAACCACGTCGAGATGGTGACGGATTTACTAGGAATCACCAGCACGTTTTCGGTGGACTGGGCAGTAGATATTCATAGTATTTGGGACCATCTGGCTGCGCATCATTATGACATCATTTTGCTGGATTACCGTTTGCCGGATGGCACAGGTTTGGAAGCTCTGGCCGAAATCGGGCGGCGAGGTTATAAAGTACCGGTGGTGATGCTCACCGGACAGGGAGATGAAAGGATTGCTGTCCAGGCGATTCAACTGGGCGCGATGGATTACCTGATCAAAAATAGCGATCACCTGCTGACGCTGCCCACATTCATCGAAAAAGTTATCCGGGCTTATCAAACCCAGCTTTCTGCACGGCGGGTCGAGGCTCGTTACCGCACCCTGGTCGAACAAATCCCCGCTGTTACGTATATAGCCAGACCAGATGAGCTGACCGGCCCGGTGTATATCAGCCCCCAGGCTAGAGAAATATTCGGCTATGCCCCAGAGGAATGGATTTCAATACCAGTCCTATGGGCTAGGCTCGTTCACCCGGATGATCATGCCCGTGTGGCGATTGATTACCGGTGCTTTTTGGAAAACAAAGCACCTTTCCAGGTCGAGTATCGCGTGATCACGCGTGATGGCGATGTGAAATGGGTGCGCGACGCGTGCGTCTTTGTAGTAGACGATACCGGCCATGCCGACGCTATCCAGGGCATCATCATTGACATCACCGAGCAAAAACGCATGGAAGCGCAGATTCTGGCAGCGCAATCGCGGCTGACCCAATCGGCGCGGCTGGCAACCCTCGGAGAACTGGCTTCAGGCGTCGCCCATCAAATCAATAATCCCCTGACGACGATCATAGCCGATGCCCAGCTTTTGTTACAAGCGCTGCCCGACAATCACGAAAGCCGGGAATCTGCCGAAGCCATTTCACAGGCCGGCTGGCGCGCGCAGGCTGTTGTAGAGCGGCTGTTGGATTTCTCGCGGCCGTCCACCACACTACTCCAACCCATCTCGATCAACCAAACGATCCACCATGCGTTAGCCCTCGTTGGTGCGCGCATCGTATCGTCGGGTATCAGCCTAAACTTGGAGCTGGTCGAAAACTTGCACGAGGTTCGCGGAAACGCCCGCCAATTGGAAGACCTATGGGTAAATTTGTTGCTTTTGGCGCAAGGTGCGATGACCGACAATCAACCGCACAAAATCAGCATACGCTCGAAGATGGCATCTGCTTCCACACTGTGCGTGGAAATCTGGGATAATGGGATACCCATCTCGCCAGATCATCTCGACACACTCTTCGAGCCTGATTTCTATGGGAGCGCCACCGGGCGGGGAACCGGCATCGAGTTGAGCATCTGCCGGGAGATTGTCCGCCAGCACGCCGGTGAAATCAGCGCTGAGTGTACCCCCGAGAGTGGTACAATTTTCCGCATCGTATTTCCTCTGGAGAGTTGAGCTATGTCAGAAGCCGATATACTGATCATTGAAGATGATGAAATCGTGGCTCGCACCATCGAGCGCAGCCTGCGTGGGAAAGGCTTCAAAATAACGATTTCGAACGGCGGCGTCGAAGGCCTCAAAATCGCCCGGCAAAACAACCCGGACCTGGTGATTCTGGATATCATCATGCCCGGAATGGATGGTTATACGGTTTGCCGGGAGATGCGCGCAAACCCGCTCACCTCCAACATCCCCATCCTGTTCCTCACTGCCAAGATCAAGGATGAAGACAAGATCGCCGGGTTCAACGCCGGCGCGGACGACTACCTTTCCAAACCCTTCAATATTGACGAGCTAATCCTGCGGGTACGCGCCATTTTACGGCGCACCCGGCGGCAAGCTGAGCTTCAACAATCTCAAGAGGCTGCCGCCAGCGCTGCCATTGACAGCGGCGACGCCAGCATCAGCCCACGCGTACGCGCCATCCTGAACCAGGCCGGCGGTGAGACGAAAGCGGTCGAAGCCAACCAATGCCTGGTCATCGGCGAGTACGTATTGGACACGCGCACTTTCGAATTACACACGCCGCATCGGGGCAAACTCCGCCTGACGCCCGTGCAATACGACTTGCTCTACCATTTGATGAGCCATCCCGGGCAGATTTTTACACCCGCCCGGTTATTGGACGAGGTGTGGGATTATCCCACCGACGCAGGCAGCCCTGATCTGGTGAGGGTCCATATTAAAAACCTGCGCGAGCGGATCGAAGATGATCCCCGTACCCCTCTGTTCATTCGAACGATCCCAGGCTACGGATATTCGATCAATCCAGAATAATTTCAACTCTCCCGTTTTCGACGGGACGAATCTCCCAATTGGCGGGCGTGTGACGCGCACAGCCCCCAATCTGGGGGGTTCCCGCCAAAAAATTGAAGCATAATTTCTGAACGGATAAAAATTTGCCAACTCCAACGCCCCGAGAACCTGCCTCAATGGAAGCGCGTCATCGCAATCAGAATGTGGCAATGACTCAATTGATTGCCGAGATCGCTCAACCTAACTTGCCGCCGAGTGAAATCTACGAGCGCGTAGCCGCAGGTATAACAGAGATTCTAGTCAGCGAAGCCGGGCTTCTCTTGTTCATGGGCGAATCCCAACCAGAGCTGGTCGTCAAGTCATCAACGGAGACCGAGCTGCGTTGGGTTTATCCCATTGAGATTGGCGAAGATGAACACGTTCTGTGGCAATGCCTCCAGAACAGTAAGCCGCTAATAACGAACAATGGGAACGTCAACACGAAAATCCTGCGCACTGTCTTGCCGGGGATGGATATCCAATCAATCCTTTGCGCGCCTCTCAACATTGACGGGCGATCATTAGGGTTGGTGGCTGTGTTGAACAAGCGCGGCGGTGATTACAACGCCCACGATGAGGAGCTGCTGGGCCTCATGGCGACCTTCCTGGCCGGTGTAACATATAATGCACGCCTGATTCAACAACTCAAAATATCGAATGCTGATCTGGAAGCCATGCGCTGGCAGTTGCTGCGCTCACGCAATATCTTGCGCGCCTTGTTCGACAGCGTTCCGGTATCATTCTATATCATTGACCAAAAGTTCGCTCTTGTCGCTATCAACATGAACCGCGCCAAGATTGCGGACAGCCGTCCCAACATGCTGTGGGGGAAACATTGTTACGAAGCGCTCTACCAGCGCCAGGATGCCTGCCAGGACTGCCGAGTGCTCGAATCGCTGTATGGCGGGCAGAATACGAATCGGATAAACCGCATCTGGAAACCGGATGGTGAATCTCAGGAATGGGAAATCAACACCTATCCCATCCGGGATGAAGATGGGCAAGTGGTGCAAGCCATTCTCTTCGAGCAAGATGTGACCGAAAAACACCGCATGGAAGCGACGCTGGCGCAATCTGAAAAGCTGGCGGCCGTTGGACAGTTGGCGGCGGGCGTGGCCCATGAGATCAACAACCCATTGACTGCGATCCTTGCCAACGCCCAACTGCTCCAACGAGAGCTTAACCCCGACGATGATCGGCAAGAGCTGGTTGATTTGATCACGCGCGCGGGTACCCGCGCCGCGCAGGTTGTGCGTAACTTGCTCGATCTGGCCCGAAAAGAACATTACGAATTCCTGCCTACCGATATCAACGAAACGATCCAGAATGCCCTGGCTCTGGTGCATCACGAATTGGTCAGCCGCCCGATCCAGTTAACACTCGATCTGGCTGGCGATCTGCCGCTCATCGAGGCCAGTAAAGATCACCTGCAAGGGGTCTGGCTGAATCTTATGATGAACGCCATTGACGCGCTCAACAATGCGCCCGGCGAGCTTCGGGTGAGCACCCGCCAGCAGGGAAGCGCCATTCATATCATCTTGGCCGACACCGGCATGGGAATCCCTCCTGAGCGTATTCAACGTATTTTTGAGCCTTTCTACACCACCAAAAACCCAGGGCACGGCACCGGCCTGGGGCTTTCAGTCTGCCACCGCATCGTCAAACAACACGGGGGTCATATTCTTGTCAACAGCCGGATTGGCGCCGGCACTGAATTCGAAGTGGTATTACCCATCCAATAGCTTTTTAGGCCGTCTTTACTCCCCCTTCACAGCCAATTTATACCTTTTCGTCCGGCATTATGTTAAATTCAATCCGGACGCAATTGAACTATCTATCGAGGATAGTCGAGATGCTTACAGCAGCCATAATCCTCTGCTCGATATGGGATAGTGCTTATGATACCTCTGACCCGCTTCAATGGTACCCAATTCTACTTGAACGCCGAGATCATCCAGTCAATAGAGGGGACTCCCGATACAGTCATTACCTTGATGAACAACGTCAAAGTAGTCGTCAAAGAACCTCCGGAGGTCGTTATCGAAAAGATCATCGCTTATCAACAACGAGTTCATCATTATTCGCAATTAGGCCTTCATAACGGAGAGTAAACATGGATCTAACCACTATCCTTGGACTGATAATAGGATTGGCCCTGGTGGCCGTCGTCATGATCATTGACGGCGGTTCGCCAGTTGAGTTGTTCGCCGCACCGCAGGCCATCCTGCTGACCATGGGAGGCGCCATCGTCGCCACGGTTATCTCGATGCCCATGAAAAACGTGATGGCTATCCCGAAGTGGTTCCTGATCACGGTCATGGGGCACAAAATCGATCCGCGACAGGCCATCGAGCTTCTGGCTAAAATGGCCGATAAAGCACGCCGGGAGGGATTGCTGGCGCTGGAAGGAGAGAGCAAAGCCATTGCCGATCCTTTCCTGAAGAAAGGCGTCATGCTCGTCGTTGATGGCGTTGACCCGGCTCAGGTGCGCTCGATCCTGGAGATAGACATCCACCACATGCAGGAACGCCACGAGCAAGGGGGCATTGGCTTTTTCACCGCCGCTGGCGGCTATGGGCCGACTATGGGCATCATCGGTACCGTGATGGGGCTGGTTACTGTGCTCCAGGAGTTGGATAAGCCCGGTGAGTTAGGTCAAAAGATTGCCGTGGCTTTCCTCGCGACCCTGTGGGGCATTCTCTCCGCCAATCTGATCTGGCTTCCTCTGGCTGGCAAGCTGCGCAGTAAGAGCGATGAAGAAGTGGCATACCGACACATGTTGATGGAAGGCATCCTATCATTGCAGGCTGGCGAGAACCCCCGTATCGTTCGAGAAAAATTGAGCGCCTTCCTCTCGCCCAAAGAGCGCCCGGTCGAGGCGGCGGCTGCCGGCGGCGCGCAGAAAGCGAAGGCCCAGGCATGAGCGGTCACGGCGGCGGCGGTTCAGAACGTTGGCTGGTCAGTTACGCAGATTTCATTACCTTGCTGATGGTTTTGTTCGTCGTACTCTATGCCATGGGGCAAACGGACATCGAGCGATACCGCCAGCTTGCCACCAGCTTGCGGGCGGCTTTCTCCGGCGGCCCCGAACGCATTGTTGACCCAGGGATTGATCAGGCTGGCGGCATAGGCCAGGATGAAGAAGCGGCTCCCATCATCATCCCCGGTATTCCGAGCGTGCCAGTGAACTCAGTCGAAGTCGCCAGCCAGTTGACCGATATGCTGTCGGCCTCCAACCTGGGCGGTTCAGTCAGCATCCAAAACAACATCGAGGGCATCCTGATTTCCTTGAGCGAAAAGCTCGTGTTTACACCGGGCACAGCCGAGTTGAACCCCGACGGCTATCCGGTTTTGGACACCATCGCCAAGATGGTCATGCATCTGGACAATGAGCTTCGCATCGTCGGTTATACCGATGACTCAACCCCCACCGACCCACGCTACCCAACCAACTGGGAGCTTTCCTTCGCACGGGCCTATAAGATTTCACAATATCTCGAAGCAACCGGCGTTTCTCCACAGCGGATGACCGTCGCCGGACGGGGTGAATACAACCCGATCTTCCCCAACGATACCCCCGAGCATCGCGCCCTCAACAGCCGGGCGGATATCATCGTCGTTTACTCTGTCGTCGAAGACGCCATCAATTTGGACATCCCATCAACTGGAGGTCAAATTCAACCATGAAAAATCTGTTTAAAAAAATCCCCAAGGTGTTTGGATACATCGCCATTGGCAGTTTGCTGGCGATGAACTTGATCATGGCTTTCGTCTTGATTGCTCCGCCGGAGCTTTACGACCCCATTTACACCCGCCTCTATGGCGACGTGGCCTCCGCCCAGGCTCAAACTGAAACTGAGGCCGCCTCAGAACATACCGGAGCGGGCACCCCGACCGAAGAACCCCCTTCTGCCCCACTTGAGATTCGTCCAGGACAGGGCTTGATGATAGACACCGGCTCGAAGATCGTCAACCTGGTTGATCCGACCGGGCGCAAGTATCTGCGGGTTGGCATCTACCTGGAATTTGCTCCGACCGACCTGCGCTTCTACACCATGCCCGAAGAGGAGAAGGCCCTCTTCATCACCACCTTCGAAGAAGATATCAACAACAAGATGCCGATTATCAATGATGTCATCATCACCTTGATCTCCAGCAAAACGTTTGATTCGGTTTATACCGCAGATGGGAAAGAAATCCTGCGTAAAGAGTTGCTGGATACCGTCAATACCCAGCTTCATGAATATCGGGTCATCTTCGTTTACTTCACCGAGTTCGTTGTCCAGTAGTATTAAAGAAGTTAATTCTTTACAGCATTAGGGTGTGCAGTTATGTTGACACAGGCAGAAATTGACGCACTGTTGGCTGGCGCAATCGAGATCGAGGATCCCGAAAATCAGGCCCGAGTGAATCTGGCTGAGCTGATGGGACAGCCTACTTCGGCGCCCAAAGAAATTCGCGGCAGCCACGAAGTCAAGCCGTATAACTTCTGGTCGCCGGAGCACTTCTCGAAAGATCAGATGCGGGCTGTCGAGCTGGTTCACGAAGACTTGGCCGAACGGCTAACCAGCTCGCTGCCATCCTTCCTGCGCACCAACCTGCGCCCGCGTGTGGTTCACACCGAACAAGGCCGCTTCCACGATTTTTTGAAAGACCTGCCGCAAGCCAGCCTTTTTCACATGATTGCCCTCGCGCCTCTGCCGGGACAAATCGTGCTGACCATCAGCCCGGATGTCAGTCACGTCGTCCTGGAGCAGCGCCTAGGCGGACGAAATGACACCGGTAAAAAACAGCGCGGTCTGACCGAAATAGATCAATCCCTGCTGCGCGGCATGGTCGAGCACATGTTGAACGACATTAAAGCCTCGTGGAGCAAAGTCGTGGCGGTCGAACCGGGTTTGGAAGACAGCACAGTCAACCAGCATTGGGTGCAAATGGTAATCGGCAACGAGCGCGTTATGCTGATTACATTCGAATTATCGCTTCAAAACGTCGCCGGGACGATGAATATCTACATCCCGTTTACGATGCTCAAACCCATTGCGAATGTCCTCAACCCCCACGACTGGTTCTCGGGCCGCAAAGAACGCCAAACGGATCAAGAATCCCGGCAAACGGCGATGAATAATCTTTCCGAGACCAGCTTGATGGTGCGAGTCTTTCTGGGCGCCAGCAGCCTGACCGTCAGCGACCTGGGCCAATTACAGCCCGGCGACATTATCAATTTAGACACATCAGTACAACAGGATTTGATGATGTACGTGGCCGACAAACCCGTTTTCCTTGCCCGGATCGGTAAAAAGGGGAAACGTCTGGCAGCGCAGGTGACATCGGCGATCAAGCCCATGGGGCTTGATCAGATACTGAGTTGAGGAAAATCTTATGAGCGAATTGTCAACCTACCCATCCGTTACAACATTGGAGGGATTAGAAATGAACGATATCCGCACCACGCCCGGAGAACGCCAGCCAGACGCGCCTGAACTGCTTGGGATGCCGATGCCCGCGGCGGCTCCAGCCCCGAATGGTCACCACGACGAGGTGCGCGCCTCATCGCTCCCTGCCAGCAAACAAAAAGCCATTGACATGCTCTCGGATGTCAACCTGCAACTGGCTGTCGAGCTGGGGCGCACCCGCCTGACTGTGAAACAAATTCTCGATTTACAGAAAGGCTCCGTGGTGGAGCTAAATCGCATCGCGGGTGACGCAGTGGACGTATACGTCAACGATCATTTGATTGCGCGCGGCGAGGTGGTGGTAGTAGACGACAAATTCGGCGTGCGCATCACCGAATTGATCACCCCCAACAACGATTCTGGAGGTGGATGATGCCTGGCCTTTCGCATTGGCTTCAACGTCTGAAAAGGCTGCCCAGGTGGGTATGGGGCATCGGGCTATTGGCGCTTATGGGGCTGGCATCCATTCCGTTCGGGACGGATGTCCAAGCGCCAGAGACCCCGGCTTTGTCAGGCGGCGATGCCCTGTCGGCTGCCGGGATGGCGTTGAGCGTTTTCTGGAAGCTGGGGCTGGTGCTTCTGCTGATCTATGCCAGCTTGTACCTCCTGCGCCGCTGGCAAGGCGGCAAATTAGGCGGCTCGACCCGCAAGATGAGCATCCTGGAAACGACGCGTCTCTCGCCCCGCCAGGCCATTCACCTGGTAAAAGTGGGGCAGCAGGTTTTTCTCATCGGGGCCACTGACAGCAACGTGACGCTGGTTTCCGAGGTGGATGCCCTCCCCCAGGTTGAGAAACAGCCCGCGATGGCAGAGTCCCAACCGGCCACGCTCTTGCCAGCCTCCAATTTCGGCAATGTGCTGTCGAGCCTGCTCGTCAAACGGTGAGATATGATGAAATCCAAACGTTTACTCCTGATCGTCGGCGTCGCGGTGATGGCGCTGGGATTGTCGGCTTGTTCGGGCAGCCCGGAGCTATCTGCGCCGGGCGTCACGCTGACCGTTGACCCGGCGGGCGGGCCGCAGCAAGTGAGCAGCGGTGTACAGTTGCTGCTTTTACTCACCGTGTTGTCACTGGCGCCATCCATCCTGATCCTGGCAACCTCATTCACTCGCATCATCATCGTGCTCTCGCTGCTGCGGAATGCCATCGGTACGCCGCAAATCCCGCCCAACCAGATTATCATCGGATTATCAATGCTCTTGACGTTCTTCATCATGTCGCCAGTTTACAACCAGGTCAACCAGGACGCGTTGCAGCCCTACCTCAACAATGAGATTGACCAGGCGACGGCGCTCGACCGGGCAGCAGAGCCGATACGGGAGTTCATGTTCAGACAAACCCGCGAAAAAGACCTGCTGTTGTTCATCGAGCTGAATGGGCAGGAACGCCCACAAACCCTCGATGAAATTCCTACCGTCGTGTTGATGCCGGCTTTTGTCATTAGCGAGCTTCGCACGGCATTCATCATGGGCTTCGCCATCTACGTGCCGTTTCTGGTGATTGACCTGGTGATATCGTCTATCCTGCTCTCGATGGGAATGATGATGCTGCCGCCATCGTTGATCTCGCTGCCGTTCAAGATTTTACTGTTCGTGATGGTGGACGGCTGGTACCTGATCGCCAACTCGCTTGCAAAGAGCTTTTTCTAACCCCGGAGAGTTACGATGACCGAAGCTTATGTGCTCAGTTTTGCTCAAGACGCGGTGATGCTGGCCCTGGTGCTGGCTGCGCCGGTTCTGATTGTCAGCTTGCTCGTTGGGAGCCTGGTCAGCCTGTTCCAGGCGGCGACGCAGATCAACGAGGTCACGATTTCTTTCGTGCCGAAGATCATCTCGATCGGGCTGGTGCTGGCACTCCTGGGATCGTGGATGGTGCAAAAGTTGGTGGCCTTTACGACGAGTATCTTCGTCAACCTCCCCACCATGCCCCGCTGAGATAGGATTACAACGCAATGTCAACCTGCTTACCCAGACCCTAAAGGTTTTCCTTGCGAACCTGTGCTTTTTATGCAAAGATTTTGAAACACAAAGGGAACAAAGGATTCACGAAGGGCATGAAGGCTTTAAAATAGTTTCCTTTTGTTTCCCTCGTGAGGCCCTTTGTAACCTTCGCGTTTAATCTTTTTCCGGCTTGTCCGGGTTAGGGTCTACCGGCGAGATAAGATCCAGATCTTGCGCTGTAATGTTAGACAAGGCGATCCAATGAACACCCCCACACCCACCATCTTGATCGTCGAAGACGATCCCCCGCTGCGTGATTTGATTTACCTGGTCACAAAGCGGGTACTGGGTTACTCCGCGCTGACCGCCAGCAACGGCCTCGAAGCCTTAGAGCATTTTCACGCCGCTCACCCGCAGGTGATGGTGCTCGACATCCTCCTGCCCCAAATGAACGGCCTGGATGTGCTGAAACAGCTCAATGCGGGGGGCGATTTGCAGAATACCACGGTCATCGTCATCTCGGGGCTGGGTTATCTCGAAATCGTACAACAAGCAATCAGCGCCGGGGCGCGCGATTTCATCGTCAAGCCGTTCGATGTGGAAGTGCTGGTGGACCGTATCCAGCAAGCGATGGAAGAAGCCGGGGCGGTCGTGCTCCCGGCAGTGGGGAATAAGCCGTTATTATCGGCAGAAATGACGCCTGCTTGAGGCCTGCCGGGCAATTTTACGCCATCTTTAGTCACCCTTCATCCCCCCTTTACTGAAAAACCGAGCGGGTAACGGTATCCTTGGGCTAGTCGAATCATCTGAGAATAGCCGGGTTGAGGGCTTCAGCCCGCCAACCGGCGCAGGCTAAAGCCTGCACTTTGACAGAGAGATTTTGCCCAACAGGAACCCGCCGCCGTGACCGTCTCGCTCGCTCAAGCCCAAATTTTCTTTCTTGCCCTCACCCGCATCCTGGCGCTCATCATCCAGGTGCCGGTGCTCGGCGGGCGCATGGTCCCCGACACGATCAAGATCGGCCTGGGCTTTTTGCTGACCATCGTCATCATCCCCTGGCAGCCGCTGCCTGCCGAGGCTGCCGTCATTCCCACACTGGCCTTCGCGATTGCCATCGGACGCGAGCTGCTCATCGGCACACTGGCCGGGTTTGCCGCGGCGCTCATCTTCGCTGCGTTGGAAATCGCCGGCAACCTGATGGGATTGGGCAGCGGTTTCGCCGCCGGGCAAATCCTTAACCCCACCCTGGGCGGCACCGGATCCTCACTCGATCAGATTTTTGTGATGATGGCGATTTTACTGTTTTTGATCATGGATGGCCATCACGCTTTTCTCATCGGCATCCAGCGCACTTTTACGCTGCTGCCGGTCAATAACCCGCTTCCGGGGCTTCCGGTGGAACGGCTGCTGACCATCACTTCCGGGTTGATCACCGCCGGGGTCCAAATGTCCCTGCCGGTGGTGGGGACTTTGCTTTTGACGGATGTGACCCTTGGGCTGCTGGCGCGCGTCGCTCCCCAGGTGCAGGTTTTCTTCCTGGGTATCCCGCTCAAGGTGGGGATCGGGTTACTGGTATTGGCATTGACCCTCACCATTCTATTCCCCACATTTACCGAACTGTTCGGCTCGATTACCACCCGCATGTTGGCATTGATTGGAGTCTGAGCCATTATGTCCGAAAAGACCGAGGCCCCAACCGCTCGAAAAGTAGGCGAGGCACGCGCCGAAGGGCAGGTAGCGCGCAGTATGGAGTTGAATGCTGCTGCTGCGCTGCTGATTGGCGGCTGGCTGTTGACTGGCCCCGGGCGGCAGTTGTACAACGATTTGCAGGGAATGGTGCTCAATACACTGACTTTGCTGCCCGATGTAGCCAGCGGCAAAGTGTGGTTATCAGAGTTGTTCATGAGCGACTCAATCCGGCTGGTTTCTGACCTGAGCGTGATCGTTCTCGGCCTGATGGCAACCGGCGTTATCGTGACGGTTGCCCAGACCCGCTTTTTATGGGCCAGCAAACGCATCGGCTTTGATTTCAATAAACTCAACCCCCTCACCGGTTTCAAGCGGCTTTTCTCGGGTCAGGGGCTGGTGGAATTCCTGAAAGCCCTGATCAAGTTGTTGGCTGTCGGGTGGGTGGCATACAGCTTCCTGAGAGGGCGCATCAACGATCTACTTAGCCTGGGACAGACCGATTTCTTCTCGGCGGTAGGCGCGTGGGTGCAAATGGCTTCCAGTCTGATTATGCGCGTGGGCGGAACCTATCTGCTGCTGGCGATTGCCGATTACGCCTACCAGCGCTGGCAGTTCACTCGATCCATGCGCATGACCAAAGAAGAAGTCAAAGAGGATATGAAGCGCAGCGAAGGCGACCCGATGATCAAAAGCCGCATCCGCAACCAGCAGCGCCGCATGGTGCGCATGCGCATGATGGCAAACGTACCCAAAGCCGACGTGGTTATTGTCAACCCCACCCACCTGGCTATCGCCATCCAATACGACTCCACGGCGATGCACGCTCCCAGGGTGCTGGCCAAGGGTGCTCATTTGATCGCCGAGCGCATCGTCGCCCTGGCAAAGCTCAATCATATCCCCGTAATCCAGAACATCCCTCTGGCGCGTGCTATTTACCGCACAGTCGAGGTTGACCAGGAAATCCCGCCGGAATTGTATGTGGCGATGGCGGAAATCCTTGCTTATGTGTACCGGATGAAACAAGTTGCAGGTGGAAAGTTGCAGGTGGAACGTTGAAAGTTCTCACCCTAACCTGCCACCTGTAACCTGCCACCTGTAACCTGCTACCTGTGACCTGCCACCTGTAACCTGTAACCTGCTAACCTTCAACCTATCAGCCATGTCCACCATATCCACCACCCTCCCTTCCCTGAATCTCCGCACCCTGCTCCGCTCGAAAGACGCCGTGATGGCTGTGGCGCTGGTGATGATCATTGGCATGATGATCGTTCCGCTGCCGCCCTTCGCCGTAGACCTGCTGATCGTGGTCAATTTGGCGCTGTCCATTGGGGTGATGCTGCTCACCATGTACATCGCCCGCCCAATGGATTTTTCGGTTTTCCCGACCATCTTGCTGCTGGTGACCCTCTTCCGGCTGGGCCTCAGCATCTCGGCCAGCCGCCTGATCCTGCTGCAAGGCGACGCCGGCAAGATCGTCTCGACCTTCGGGAGTTTGGTGGTGGGCGGCAATTATGTTGTAGGGGTGGTGGTTTTCCTGATGTTGATGATCATCCAGTTCGTCGTCATCACCAACGGCGCCGGGCGCGTGGCCGAAGTGGCTGCCCGCTTCACCCTGGATGCCATGCCCGGCAAGCAGCTTGCAATTGACGCCGACCTCAACGCCGGCCTGATTGACGAGACCCAGGCCCGCTCCCGGCGGCGGGAGATCGCCACCGAAGCCGATTTCTACGGCGCGATGGACGGCTCCAGCAAGTTCGTGCGCGGCGACGCGATCGCTGCCGTAGTCGTCATGGTGGTCAACATCCTCGGCGGGTTCGTCATTGGCGTGTTGCAGCGCCAGCTCTCCCTGCTGGATGCGCTGCAAAGCTACGTCTTGCTCACCGTCGGGGCGGGACTCGCCATTCAAATCCCGGCCATTATCATCTCCACCGCCTCCGGCCTGATCGTCACCCGCAACACCTCCGAGTCATCGCTCGGCACCGACATGGTCGGCCAATTGTCCAATTTCAATGTTTTGGTTATTGGCACAATCATTATCGCCGCGCTGGCGCTGGTGCCCGGCCTCCCCAAGCTGCCGTTTCTTGCCATCGGCGGCGCGATGGGCAGCGGGGCGTATGCCCTGTGGCGCTACCAGAAAAAAGCGCCCCAGGCCGAGGCTGCGCCCGTCACCGCCCTGGCCGAGCCAGAGTCGCCGCAAGATATGCTCGAAATGGTTGTCGCCGATCCGCTGGAACTGGAAATTGGCTATGCTCTCATCCCGCTGATTGACGAAAGCCAGGCCGACAACATGCTGCGCCGCATCATCGGCATCCGCCGCCAGGTGATGGCCGAGCTGGGGCTGGTGCTGCCGGTGGTGCGTGTGCGCGACAACCTGCGCTTGTCGCCGCAGGCCTATCACATCAAAATCCGCCGTGAAGAAGTGGCGGAAGGCGAACTGATGGTTGACCGCTACCTGGCGATCCCATCCTCGGAAACCGACGGGCAGTTACGCGGCATCACCACCACCGAACCGGCTTTCGGGCTGCCCGCCCTGTGGATCACCGATGCCGAGAAGGGCCGCGCCGAGCTGATGGGCTATACCGTGGTCAATCCCCTCTCAGTGCTCAGCACCCATCTCACCGAGATCGTGCGCACCTACGCCGGGGAGCTGCTCACCCGCCAGATGGTACAGGAGATGATCGGCCAGCTTCGCCAGAAATCACCCGCTGCGGTCGAAGGTGTGGTGCCAGAAATGCTCTCATTGGGTGAGCTGCAAACCGTGCTGCGCAACCTGCTGCGCGAGCGCGTCCCCATCCGCGACCTGAGCGGCATCCTGGAAGTGCTGGCGAACAACGCCGCCATCACCCGCAACCCGAATATTTTGGCTGAAGCCGTACGGCAGACGATGGCCCGCACCCTGTCGAACCAGTATCGCGACGAGAAAAATTACCTGCACGTATTCACGATTTCTCCGCAGGTGGAGGCCACGCTGCGTGAATCGCTGGTCCCCGCCGACAGCGGCGTGGGCTTCCAACTGGACGCCTCGCTGGCGCAAACCATCCTCACGCATACCGGCGAGCAAATGGAAAAATTGGCCCAAATGGGTTATTTCCCCATCCTGCTCTGCCCGCGTGAGCTGCGCCTGGCCTTCCGCCGCCTGATCGAACAAGCGCTGCCCAACCTGGTTGTGCTGGCCTTCTCTGAAGTCAGCCCTGGGACAAAAGTAAAATCACATGGGATGATCGTCTGATATGAACCCTCAAACTTTTCGCGCTCCCAATACACAAGCCGCCCTCGAACAGATCCAGCGCGAGTTGGGCGCCGAGGCGATGATCGTTTCCGTGCGGCAGGTGCCATCCGGCCCGGCCTGGCAGGTATGGAAACCCACCGAAGTCGAAGTGATGGCTGTACCCGCGGAAGATTCGTCTGCCCGCAAACCATCCCCGCTGCCGGTGACGCCGCCGGGACGCAAGCGCCCGCCCGCCCACCGTGAGGACATCGAAGAACTCCTGTCGCAATTGACGGCGCGCATCGGGCAGAATGCCCAAAGCGGAAAGATGCTTCGCCCACAGACGATCCCGGAAAGGAAGCGGGAGCCGGTTCCCGAAGAGACCCCCATCCCGCTGAAGCCAGCCCCTCGAACCGCGCAGAGCACACCTCCCCGGGTGAGCGGCGCTCCGGCGGCCGCAACACCCCCTGCGGCTCCCGTTCTGCTCCCGGCTGCCTTGAAAACCATTCGGGCCAGGCTGTCCGCCCAGGGTGTGGACGATTCACTGGCTGTCAAAGTCATCGAAACCTGCCACAATTCTCTCAACCGGAACGCTCTGGAAGATGCCAGCCGCGTCCGCCTGCACATCCAGCGCCAGCTCGAAGCTGAGCTGCGCGTGCGCCAGCCATCTACCGACCGGCTGGTGTGCGTTGTGGGAACCAGCGGCGCGGGCAAGACCAGCATCTGCGCCAGCCTGGCAGCCCAGCGCCGCCAGCAAGGGCAGAAAGTCGCCTGGATATGCGCCGATACGGTGCGCGCCGGGGCCATTGCGCTGGCGCGTGCCTACACCGAAACGCTGGGTATCCCCCTCCGGCTGGCCTATACCCCCGAAGAATTGGCCGCCGCCGCGACGGAAGTGGATGCCGATTGGGTGGTGGTGGACACACCTTCGGTCAACCCGCGCCGTGAGGCAGAAATCGTCGAGCTGGGCGCGTTCATCACAGCGCTGCCCCGGCGGGCAACTTACCTGGCTGCGCCTGCCACCGCCCGCGAGAGCGACCTGAGCGATGCGGCGGCGGCATTCGGCCCATTCCACCTGACCGGGCTGGTGATTACCAAACTCGACGAGACCGGCTCTTTCGGCAGCGCTTTCAATTTCACCTGGCGCAGCCGCCTGCCGCTGGTGTATTTCACTGCCGGGCGGCGCATCCCGGATGATTTGCAGCCTGCTCAATCCTCGCGGCTGGTAGATTTGCTATTGAGCAAGAATGGATGACCTTCTAGCCACCCGACAGTTTGCGAAATAGGCGCTCTGAGTGCAGTCGAAGAGCGCCGAAGCGCCCAAAATAAGTATCCTTCAAATGGCCGAAGAACAACAACCCTCCCCCGAAAATATCCAGCCCCATCCAAGGGCCAAACGCCGCTCAGCCAAGCAAGTGCCGCTGCTGTTGGACATCTTTTTTTCTGTCTCCCGGCTGATCGTGATCATCGTTGGTTTGCTCACCGTGACCATCTCGATCTTCGCCGGCGCCAGCCTGGTTTGGGCGGTTGTGCGTGCCGGGGCGGCGATGCTGACCGTGGGATTGTTATTGTGGCTCGCCAGTTGGCTTGTCGCCCGCGGCGCGTTGGAAAGTACACGGCTGGAACTGCTCCAGGCGCTGAAAGCCAGCGAGGAAGCCCAGGCCGCGACCAGCAAGCGGCCATTCAGCACAATAGAAACCGAGGCGTGAGTAACCGATCATGGATGCCAGACAAGACGATGCCGAACTGATCTCCCAATATATCGCCAACCGTGATCCCGGGTCGCGCGAGGCAATTATCTTGCGCTACGTGCCATTGGTCCATTACACCCTCGGGCGGCTGGGATTGTCGCAGAGCATGGGCGCCGATTACGAGGACGCCGTCAGCCAGGGTTTTCTGGGCCTGATCGAGGCAGTGGATCGCTTCGACCCTGCTTTCGGGGCGCAGTTCAGCACGTATGCTATGCTGCGGGTGCGCGGCAAAGTGCTGGACCACTTACGCTCGATGGATTGGCTGTCGCGAGGCGCACGCCAGCGGGTGCGCGCCGTCCAGCAGGCAATCTCATCCCTCTGGTGTGTGCTCCAGCGAGCGCCATCTGATGACGAGCTGGCTTCTCACTTGAAAATTGACCTGCCGCGCCTGCACCGGGCGCTGACCGACAGCAGCCGGATGATGATCTCACTGGACAGCCTGGTGGAATCTGATGGCGACGAGGCGACCTCCTTGCACGAGCTGCTGCCCGACGAAGAGCATGCCGGCCCGGCAGAGGCTTACGAAGAATGCGACTTGAAATCCCGATTGGTAGAAACGTTGAAGGCGCTCTCCGAGCGTGAGCAGATGGTGCTCTCGCTGTATTATCACGAAGAATTGACTTTCAAGGAAATCGGCGCGGTTCTGGAAGTATCTGAATCACGCGTATGCCAGTTGCATGGGCGCGCCGTGATGAACCTGCGGGCGCTGCTTCGGCAGCCTTACCCGGAAACGGGACGTCCCCCGCCAATCCCGCCCCCGCGCCGGGATGAAGCAATGAATAACCGGAGTGCAGACTTCAGTTTGCAGCCCACAGCGGGCTAAAACCCACAATCCAGTGAAATTCTTACAGGCTCCAAGGTGCTGAAATGTCCCAAATCACACCCGTTATGCTCAACGACACACTCAATCTGATCCAACTGGCGCGTGAGACTGCCCGTGTGCAGGGTCAAAAAGCCCAGGCCGAGCGGCTCACCCCGCTGGTGGATGGCTTGCGCACCATCGTCAACGAGTCGCATGAGGCGCAGACCGCCACGGCAAAGGCTCCCCTGCAAGCTTCCGGGGTGATGGCGCAAGACGATTTTCGCACCTTGTTGAGCGTCGTTCAACGTGGCAACGGCAGCGGCGCCCATTCACTGCCGTCATCATCGCCTACCGAGCGCAATACGGTCGTCACGGCAATGGCTGCCGGCGGCATGACAGACATTGACATCGCCCGCCAGATGGGGATGACCCGCGACGAAGTGCGGCTTATCTTGAGCATGAGCCAGCGGCGCACAACCACGGAGATAACGGAATGATCAAAGGCTTATATTCAGCGGCTTCGGCCATGCTGGCGAACCTCGCCCGCCAGGGCGCGCTGGCGCACAACATCGCCAACCTGAACACACCGGGCTTCAAGCAGGTGTTGACGCCCCTCCAGGATTTCATCCAGACTGCCGAGATTACCCCCTTCGGCCCAACGGCGACCGCCCAACCCCTGCGCTGGATTGGAAACCTGGGGCTGGGGGTCGAGGCATTACCCGAGGAAACCGATTACAGCGATGGGGCGCTGCAAGAGACGGGGCAGCCCTACGACCTGGCGATCCATGGCCCGGGGTTTTTCCGCATCCAGACCCCCAATGGTGAACGCTACACTCGCGACGGCCGTTTCGACCGTGACGCGGCAGGCAACCTGGTCACATTGGACGGCTACCCGGTGCTGGACACTGGCGGCCAGCCAATCAACCTGCCAGAAGGCGATCTCTCGGTCGCCCTGGATGGCACGCTGATGGTGAACGGTCAGGCTGCCGGCCAGTTGGGCCTGGCCTCGTTTGCGGACCCTGCCGCCGAGCTGACCCGTGATCTGCCGAACTTGTTCGCCGCCGCCGGCGCCCCGACCGGGCAAGAAATTGGCCTCGTCCAGCAAGGTGTACTCGAAATGGCCAACGCCAACCCGGCCAACTTGATGACCCAGATGGTCGCGGTAACCCGCGCCTACGAAGCGGCGCAGACCATGGTAAAAACGCAGGACGAGCTGCTCGGCAAGACGATTTCCAGCCTGGGTGGCGTTTAACAAAAAAGGTGGAGCGTAGAGGGTGAAGCGAAAAGTCGCTCCATCCTCCACGCTACACCTTCGACGATCATTGACAGGAGCCTGATATGACCTTCACCCTTACCCAAATTCTCAACGTCACCCGCAGCGGGATGCTCACCCAACTGCTCGATCTGGACGTGGTCAGCAACAATCTCGCCAATGTGAATACGATCGGCTACAAGAGCAGCCGGGCGAACTTCCAGGAATTGCTCAACGCCCGCCAGTATGGCGGCGTCCAACTCAGCTCGACCCAGAATTTCATGCAGCAAGGATCATTGAGCGAGACTTCCAACGCCCTCGACCTGGCGATCCAGGGTCCGGGTTTCTTCGCCGTCAGCCTGCCCGATGGGCGCACCGCCTACACTCGTGACGGCAGGTTCGGCCTGGGGCCGGATCTGCAAATCGTCAGCGCCAATGGCTACCCGCTGGTATGGGATGGACAAATCCCGCAGGATGCCGTCGCAGTCCATATCAATCCAGATGGGACGGTGATGGCTCAACAAGGGGATACCTGGAACCAGGTGGGGACGATCCAACTCAACCGGTTCCCCAACCCCAATGGGCTGCAAAACTTTGGACAAAATCTCTGGCTGGCGAGCGATGTTTCGGGCGCAGCAGAAGCCGGGGCGCCAGCCTCAGAAAATTTCGGACAGATCGTGGGCAACGCCGTCGAACAATCGAACGTGGATATGGCCAGCGAAATGACCCAGATGATCTCTTTACAACGCTCGTTCGAGCTATCGCTGCGCACTTTTCAACAGACCGATCAAATGCTCGGCGAGGCGATCCATATCAGGGCATAAAGTTTAGCGGCGGGCTGCCGATAATAGAGCAGGATTATCACACGTTCCCAGCCCACTCGCACCCTCACTCACCGGAGAGCAGCCATGAAAGTTGACCCAACCCACGCCAACCGCATCACCCCCAAGCAAACCGGGAACACCGACCCGGTCGAGAAATCTTTGCGCACGGGTGAAACCGACGCGCGCGCGGATGCGCTCACCGGCAAAGACCGCGCCTCTCTCTCGGAGCGCGCCCGCCTGCTGGCCAAGATGCACACCCAGCTCGATGAGACCCCCGAGGTTCGGGAGTACCTGGTCAACGAGCTGCGCAGCCAGGTCAATTCCGGCCAATATCAAATCCCCATCGAAAAACTCGCCCATGTATTGGTCTCGCGGTTCAAGGAATAGCGAAGCGGAGTGTTGCGAAAATTTTGACAAATAATCTCACCTTTGCGGCTGGAAACCGTGCTATGGAAAACGCAGATAGCCTTGTTAGTACCCTCGAAGAACTACTGGTGCAAGAATTTCGCATTTGCCAAAACTTGCACGCGCTTACCCAAAGTGAGCGCCAGCTTTTATCCAAGAATGATGTCCAGGCGCTGTCGCTGGCGGTCGAGCATAAAGAAGCGCTGCTCGACGAATTGGGGCAGGTCGAAGATCACCGGCGAATGATCACCCAGGATTTGGCGCTATTCTTGGGCATGAATACTGAACCTGCGACCATTGCCGCGCTGGCGAAAACGCTGCAGGCCAAAACCCTGCATTCGAACGCGGCCGGCCGGATGGCGCGCCTGCGTGAGGGTATCCTGGCCCTCTCCAGCGATATTCACAACCTGACGCGCGGCAACCATACCCTGGCGATGATTGCCCTGGAGCGGGTAGACGCTGTGCAGTCGTTTCTGCTGGATCTCTACCGGCCTTCCCTGGTTTACCAGCGCCCCGGCGTCGAAACCCGAGTTACCGGGCTTGAGTTGGCCTGGGATGTTGACCAGGGCATGTAACAGCGAGATACGAAGATGCCTACCCTCCACTCAGGTGTCAACCTGGCTCTAAATGCCATCCTCGCTCACCAGCGCGCCATCGAGGTGATCGAACACAATGTTGCCAACGCCAACACACCGGGATACCACCGCCAGGAATCAGTCCTGTCGGCTGAGTTGCCGTATCCCTATCCTACCCTGCTGGGAGGCGCCTTTGCCGGCCAGATGGGCAACGGCGTGATGACCAGCCGCATCAACCGCTTCAACCTCGACTTTTTCGATGGCCGTTACCGGCGCACGGTCGGTGAAGCGAAGCAATGGGAGTTGGCGAGCAACATGCTGGCGCAAGTGGAAGCGACCCTCGCAGAGACCTCCACAGATGGGCTGATTCCCAAGTTGGATGCCTTCTGGAAGGGTTGGCAGGCGTTGAGCAGCGACCCGGCCAATATGGCTTTGCGGGCCGAATTACGGGCAGATGCCGAAAATCTCGCCGAAGCGATCCATGGGCGGGCAGAAGGCCTGATAGCCTTCCGCAAAGACCAGGATTTGGCAATCGAACAACGGGTCAGTGAGATCAACACGGCTGCTTCGCTGATTGCCCGTCTGAATGCTGAGATCGTCAAGGTCAAAGCCGCAGGCGACCAGCCCAACGATCTCCTCGACCAGCGGGATCAACTGCTAAACCGGTTGTCTGAAATTGCGGGGGCCGTCTCCTACACCCAGGAGAACGGTGAGGCGGTGGTTTCAATTGGCCGGCACGCCCTTGTCGTCGGTTCGACCGCTTTCGAGCTTGAGACTTCCCCCGATCCAGCTAACAACAACCTGGCGAGCGTCACCTGGGTTGATGATGGTCAGGTGTTGGACGCGCCATCCGGGGAGATCGCATCCCTGTTCGACGTGCGCGACCGCGTCGTCCCCGATCAACTTTCGGGGCTGAATACCCTGGCTTACGAACTGGCAACGCGTGTCAACACCCTGCATCGCGGCGGTTATGGGTTGAATAATGCCACCAACCTGGATTTCTTCGAGCCGTTCACAACTACGGATTACGCGCTCGAAATCCGCATCAGCGATAATTTGAACGACTTGAACAACCTGGCAGCCGCCGGTGGAATGGATTCGCCCGGCGACGGCAGCCAGGCTGCCGCCATTCATGACATAAGCGCTGGGCTGTTCATGAACGGCGGCACGACCACTCTCAACCAATATTACACCCAGAAAATCGGCGAGCTGGGCGTCGAGGTGAAAACCGCCTCAGACCGGGCAAGCGACAAGCTAATGACTGCCAGCTACCTGAAGGCTCAGCACGAATCGGCTGTGGGCGTTTCGCTCGACGAAGAAGCCGCCAACCTGGTCAAATCCCAACGCGCTTACCAGGCTGCCGCCCGCTTGATGAACGTGATGGACGATATGCTCGACCGGGTGATCAACGGTATGGGGTTGGTTGGTCGGTAAAGGCAAGAGATGAAAGAGGTGCGCCATGCGTATCACACACCAACTGATGACGGGTAACGCTATCCAGTATATGGACGAGAATTTGCAACGGCTTTATTCGCTCCAGCAAAAGATTGCTTCTGGCAAGCAGTTTCAGCAGCCATCGGATGACCCGGCGCGAGCGGCTGCCTCGCTGACCCTGCGCTCCAGTCTGGAGGCCAGCCAGGCCTATCTGGACACGACTCACACCATTAATGACTGGATGTCTGCCACAGATGCGGCATTGGCGCAGACGGTAAAATTGGCCGGGCAAGCCATGACGCTGGCGCAAAAAGGCATCTCGGACACCCTAGGCGCAGATGAGCGGCGCGCCCTGGCTTTAGAGATGGATCAATTACTCGAAGATGCTATCGGAGCCGGCAACACATCTCATAAAAACCAGTATATTTTCGCAGGCTTCAAAACCACAACCGTCCCGTTTGCGCCGGTTGACAACAACGCCGATGGCCTGTATGATGCAGTCAACTACAATGGCGACGCTGGAATCATGCTGCGCGCCATCGCCCCGGGCCGCACCATCCCCCAAAATACGACTGGCAGCGGGATTTTCACACCGTTGTTCGATGCCATCATTGCAGCCCGCGATGCTCTGAATGCCAATGACAGCACTGCCATACAGGCCGCGCTTGCACCGCTCGATGCTGCCCAGAAAACGATCAGCGAGACAGCCGCCAATAACGGCACACGCCAGCAGCAAGTGCGCGCTAACATTGACAGCATCGGCAAAAACCAAATCGAGCTAAAAAGCCTGTTGTCGCAAACAGAAGACATCAACATGGCCGAGGCGATTAGCATGTTACGCAGTCAGGAGACGGTGTACCAGGCGGTTTTGGAAGTTGGGCAGCGTGCCATTTCAGCGTTGAGCCTGTTCGATTTACTGAGTTAATGTCGAGGTGAGCTATGCTGGTTCTGACCCGGCGGGTTGACGAAAGCCTGGTGATTGGCGAAAACATCGTGGTAACCATCCTGGCCATCGAGGGGGACAAAATCAAGATTGGTGTGACTGCCCCGCGTGAAATCCCCGTGTTACGCAAAGAATTATGGGATGCCATGAGCGCTCAGAACCAGATTGCTGAACGCCTGGCAACTGGCCCGGAACCGGCCAGTTTCGAAGAATTGCGGCAATTCCTGGCTTCCGAGGCCGAGGGGGAATCAACACCGCCAGAATCCGAGTAGGTTGCCATTTATTTGCGGGGAATCTGTCAGATTTTAGAGGTCAGTGCGTTTCTCATCATGTCATGCGCGTGATGAGAGGAGCACAGGAATTTGACTCGAACAAAACCATTGCAAAATCTCTCCCAATTCTTTAAACCTATCTCTGGGGTTTCGCCCCTTGGCGCTCCTGCGGCCTTTGCAGCCGTTTATGAACGGGCGCACATATCAGTATTCCGGTATATCTATGGGTTACGTGGCGGCCCGCAAGAGGAAGTCGAGGATCTGGCCGCCGAGACGTTCGCCCGCGCCTGGAAAGCCCGCCACACCTTCGACGGCGATGAAGCCGCCGCGCTCGGCTGGCTGCTGAAGATCGCCCGACGGCTGGTGATTGATGCCTACCGCCGCCAGAAAGCGGCGAACCCGGCCGATGAGCTTCCAGCGGATTTGCCATCTCTCGACGCCCCGCTCGAAGAGGGACTCGTCGCCGATGAGCAGCGCCAGATTTTGTGGACGCTGTTGCAGGCTCTGCCCGATAAACCACGCGAAATGCTCGTGCTGCGCTACCTGCTCGGCTGGCGCGTCAATCAAATTGCGGAGTACCTCAGCGTCCCCGAGAACACCGTATCCGTCGCCATCCGCCGGGCGCTGGCGCGGCTGCAAAACCAGTGGCCTGCGCCCGAGGAGTCGTAACGATGAACCAGAAACCACACGCTACCCCCGATGAGCAGCAAATCGAAAAACTGCTCGCTCAAATCCAACCTGTTCCCGGCGCGCGGTTTTACCGCCGCATGGAAAATGCACCCTGGGTACACAGACCCCAGTCGGTTCGAGGAAATCTAATAATGAACACCAAACTACGTCTGACAGCGATAGCCCTTTTGCTATTGATAGCCGTCGCTTCTCTGTGGGTTATCACCCCCCAAGGCCGCGCCTTTGCCGAAACCCTTTTCGGCTTCTTCGTCCCGGCGCAGGCGACCTCGTTCCCAGCGCCTCCCGTCTCAAATGCATCGCCAGAGGCAAACAATGTAGCGTCAACCGTCACTTATGAGACCATCGAGGAAGCCGAAAGCGCCGTCGGCTTTAGCATCCGGCATTTCGTAGCTGACCCGCAGGGATTTACATTCAGCGTTGCCGAAGTTGATCTTGCACAGCCCATTGTCTATCTCCATTACAGCGCCGAGGGCGGGGAGCTTGTCCTTGCCCAGGGTTTGAGCAATTTCCCGCCCAGCCCCTGGAGCGAAGTGCCGCCCGAAGCCATCGAACCGGCCCCAGTAGGCGGCAATCCAGGCGAATACGCACAAGGCACGTTCGTCGTCTTCCCGGACGCCGAATCAGCCACCTGGGAGGCCGCGGCGCCGGTCTTTCGGCTCCATTGGAGCGATGGGGTATATCAATATGCTCTCGAAAAATCGGGGGATACGCAACCGATCGAATGGCTCGACAAAGCTGCGCTGATCCGGCTGGCGGAAATGCTGATGGCTAATCCGTAGGAAATTCCACTTCTACAACCTGGTTGGACATTCTCGCTTGAAAGCAAAGCCCCGGCAGGTTTTCGACACCTGCCGGGGCTGGCATTTGACTTTCAAACCTTTTGCCGCTCCAAAAGATAGTATCATCAGAGGCACCTCAACCAAAGCGACTTCCATGGAAGAAACCGACTTTCAAGCCATTACTCGTCTCAAACGCAGCGACCTCGCCGGGCTGGATACCTTGATGATCCGCTACCAGCTTCGCGCGGTGCGCGCCGCCTACCTGATCGTTGGCGACCGCCCGCTGGCGGAGGATGTCGTACAAGATGCCTTCGTCAGGCTGCACCAGACAATCCACCAATTCGACGAGGCCCGCCCCTTTGGGCCGTGGTTCTTGCGCAGCGTGGTCAACGACGCCCTCAAAGCCGCCAAAAGGCAGCAGCGGCAAATCTCGCTGGATGAGGCCGAACGCGCCCAAGCCGCCTCGCTGATCGAAACACTCACCGACCCGCATCCCGACCCGGAAACCCTGGCCGTCAGCGCCGAGACTCGTCGAGAGGTGTGGCAAGCCCTGGCGCGGCTGGCTCCCGAGCAGCGCGTCGCCATCGTGCAGCGCTACTACCTGGGGTACAGCGAAGCCGAAATGAGCGCCAGCTTACAGCGCCCGACTGGAACCATCAAGTGGCTGGTTCACACCGCCCGCCGTAGGCTGCGTCACTGGTTGGTTGCATTGGCGGCCCCCGATTCCAGCGTCGAGCCCAAGCGAGGCGCGAAAAGGAGTAGCGAACCATGAAGAACCATCCGCTAACCCCAATTTTGCATGATCTGGCCGAAGACGGCATCCCCGCCGAGGTGGATTATCGCGCTGCTGTGCGGGCGCGCTTGGAGACGAGTAAAACTCACGCAAACCAAGGAGCTTTTTCCATGAAAACAAGTTTTACTCACCCTCGCCGCATTGCGGCAATCGCTTTTCTCGCAGTGCTGCTGCTCATGGCCGCCGCGCTGGTTTCTACCCCCCAGGGGCAGGCCTGGGCGCAGACTGTACTGCGCTTCTTCACCCGCTCCGAAAGCAACACCCATCTCATCCCAACCCAAGACCCGCTCACACTGATCGAAGTATCCCCGGCTGAAGAAACGCCTGCCCAGGCTGAGCAACTGATCGTCACGCCCACCCCCCGTCCGGAGGCCCTGTTGCCTTTCAACGACGCCTGCGGGAGCCTGCCCTACCCGCGCTGCACCATCGAGCAGATCGGCAAGATGGTGGATTTCCCGGTGAAAGGATTGGCCGCAATCCCCGAAGGGATGGAACTGACCGGGGCTAGCGGGGGGACTGAGAATATCATCGTGATGTACGCCGGCTCGAGGGGCGCGCTCTACCTGGCCCAAGGGCCGGCTGGATCCGACGATCCTCAGCTCTTCGAGATCTCCTCCGACACGCTGGTCGAAGCCGTTTCCATCGGGAATCTGCCCGGCGAGTACATCCAGGGCGGGTGGTCTGGCCTGGGAATCAGCGAAGCCGGTCTCGTGAGATGGGAAACCCATGAGGGCATCCAGACTTTGCGCTGGGAGCAGGACGGCATGCGCTATACGCTGTGGTTCTACGCCTCGAAGACCGGCGATGGCCCGTTGTTCGACAAATCTGGGCTAGCGGCGCTGGCTTCCCAATTGACCGCCAAACCCGCCAGCTCTGGCGCAATCAGCCAGGCGGCTTATCTGACCATCGAGCAGGCCGCCACACGCTCCGGGTTCGCTATCGTTGAACCGGCCTGGCTGCCAGCGGGGTACCTGCTGGCCGGGGCCACCTACGCCCCCGAGTGGAACGGCGTCTGCCTGTACTACAGCTACCGGCTGGAGGCCGCCGCGCCGACGCTGACTCTCTTCCAAAGCAACGGCCAGTTGCCGTCGGTGGAAGATATCAAGATCAAGCAATTCTATAACGGCCAGCCCATTGATATCCCCGTCTCGATTGCTGCGCCGGAAATCGGCGGCGTCGAGCCAGGTTACGCTTTGCTGGCTTCCAACGGCGTCAACCTCGGCGCGATCTGCGGCGGGATAGAGATGACGACCAACAAGGCGCTGCTGTGGCGCTTCAACGGGATGAGTTTCGTCCTCGGGGCGGTGGTGGACAATTTCAACGGGCGCGGCTTCCTGTCTGATGTGGAGATGCGCCGTGTCGCCGAGAGCCTGACGGGCGTCGCGACTCTCCCGGCGGATGCCCTCGATCCCGAGCGGCTGAACTCCGTCGAGGTTGCCAAATCGCTGGCGGGATTCGAGGTCAAATCGCCCACTCTGATGTTGGCCGGTTTTTACTTCGATCACGGGGTTTATTATCCCAACGATGCGCCGCCCGGTTTCTGGCGCTCCGGCGGGTCGGAAGATGTCTACCTGCTCTACCTGGGCAGCCCCATCGGGGATGGCAGCGACGGCCGCTACGCCAGTATCTTCATCGCCCAGACTTTTGCCCCCGGCCAGCAGACTTTGGACGAGCTGGCGATGGGCGGCGGCTACGAGACGGCCAGCGTCAACGGCCAGGCGGCGCTCCACCGGCAGGATTGCTGGGAAGACCCGGTCACCAGAACAACTGCCTGCTACCAGACTTTGACGTGGTTCGTGGATGATGTACGCTACGAGATTGACGTGTTCCTCGAAAAGGCGCTCCCGAAGGATATGCTGATCGCCATCGCCGAGAGCATGAAGTGATAATGTTTCCCCTCTAAAACAACCGCCCCGCGTGATGAACGCGGGGCGGTTGCATTTACAGCTCGAGCCATGCCGTTTCCATGAAGAATCAACCCGATCAAGAAATCCAGCTCATCACCTGCTGTTTGATTTCCCAGGCGCCATTGACCTTCACCAGCCACACATACCAACCAGCGCCCGCCAGGTAATAGGATTGGTTCCCAACATAAACCAACGCCTCAGTCATATCGTGGTTAAACCCCACCCGCGAGAGTGTCATCTCACCCTGGGAATCGGGATACTGTTTATAAAATTCATCCCACCCGCTTTGAGCGTTAAAGATGTCGTGCAAATCAGCATCGCTGACCAGAATGACTTTTGCTTTCAGCGTAAAGGCGTCATCCAACGGATAAGATTGGTCATTTCTGGCTTTGAAGCTGTCCACCAGTTCTTGTTCGATGGACATTTCTTCTTGGATGTATTCCATTGTCTCGTCCAATCCACCTGATTCTAGCCCCGGGCTGGTATGATCCCGAATGACGATCAGTTCTGCCGGGTAATTGATCCCGATCAGGGCGGAATAGACTGCATACTCCTCCTTTTCAACAGCCTCAGGTGAGAGAGTCGGGGTTGATGTCGGGATCGGGGTAGATGTGGGAGCAAAAACCTTTGTGAACACCGCGCAGCCCATCAGCGAAAAAGCTGCTGCAATGACAAACAGTCGTCGAATCATCCTGACCTCCAAATCGAGGCTGCTAACTTTCAACATTCAACCTGCAACTCACTTCAACATCGGCATCTTGATGCCATGCCGCTTGGCGGCTGCGATGGCAATATCGTACCCCGCATCGGCGTGACGGACGACGCCCATCCCAGGGTCGGTGGTGAGCACCCGCTCGATGCGGGCAGCGGCTTCGGGTGTGCCGTCGGCGACGATCACCTGCCCGGCGTGCTGGCTGTAGCCGATGCCCACGCCCCCGCCGTGATGGAACGAGACCCACGTTGCCCCGCCCACCGCGTTGATCATGGCGTTCAGCAGCGGCCAGTCGCTCACCGCGTCGGTGCCGTCTTTCATGCCCTCGGTCTCGCGGTTGGGGGATGCCACCGAGCCGCAGTCGAGGTGGTCGCGCCCAATGACGATGGGCGCTTTCACCGTGCCATCGGCCACAAGGTTATTGAACAGCAGCCCGGCGTCGGCGCGCTCGCCGTAGCCAAGCCAGCAGATGCGGGAGGGCAGCCCCTGGAAGGGGATTTTCTCACGGGCCATCTTCAGCCAGCGGTGCAGGTGCTCATCCTCAGGAAACAGTTCCATGATAGCTTCGTCAGTGCGGTAGATGTCCTCCGGGTCGCCGGAGAGCGCCACCCAGCGAAACGGCCCCTTGCCCTCGCAGAACAGCGGGCGGATGTAAGCCGGGACGAAACCGGGGAAATTGAAGGCGTTCTTGACACCGTGATCGAAGGCGCGCTGGCGCAGATTGTTGCCGTAATCAAAGACTTCCGCGCCGCGGCGCTGGAATTCGAGCATGGCTTCGACGTGGCGGGCCATCGAGTCCAGTGAGCGGCGGGCGTAGCCCTCGGGGTCGTGGCGGCGCATGGCTTCCGCCTCTTCCACAGACAACCCGCTGGGAACGTAATACAGCACATCGTGAGCGGGAGTCTGGTCGGTGACCACATCGGGGACGACGCCGCGCAGGGCCAGCTCGGGGTAAATATCAGCGGCGTTGCCGATGAGAGCGATGGATTTCGGCTCGCCGCGCTCGCAGCAATCCTCGACGAGGGTCATCGCCTCTTCGAGTTCGTTGACCACCACATCCACGTAGCCGATCTGATGGCGGCGCTGAGCGCGGGCGGGGTCCACCTCCACGACGAGACCCACCCCTTCGTTCATCGTGATCGCCAGCGGCTGCGCGCCGCCCATCCCGCCGAGACCCGCGGTGAGCACAAATTTCCCACGCAGGGAGGGCCAACCCCGTTGGTGGGCCAGCGCCCCCAGGGTTTCATAAGTCCCCTGTAAAATCCCCTGCGTGCCGATGTAAATCCACGAGCCAGCGGTCATCTGCCCGTACATGATAAGCCCCTTGGCGGCCAATTCATCGAAATGAGCCTGCGTGGCCCAATGGGGGACGAGATTCGAGTTGGCGATCAGCACCCGCGGGGCGTCGGGATGGCTTTTAAACACGACCACCGGCTTGCCAGACTGTACCAACAGGGTTTCGTCGTTTTCCAGGTTTTTGAGCGTTTCCAGAATGGCGTCGAAGGCTTCCCAACTGCGGGCGGCCTGGCCGCGCCCGCCATAAACCACCAGGTTCTCGGGCTTTTCAGCCACCTCGGGATCGAGGTTGTTCTGGATCATGCGGTAAGCGGCTTCGGTGAGCCAGGACTTGCAGGTGAGGGTGGTGCCACGCGGGGCGCGGACGACTCTCGGAGCGGACATAAAAAACCTCCTCGTATCAAAGTGTCACGTTACCCAGTATCAAGTGTCAAGTTTTCAATAACAGAGGCCACCTGATATTGGGGGCTGAAAAAAGTAATCCCCTCCCGGCTGATTATACGCCAGGAGGGGCTGGATCGAGAAGTAGGTAAAGCCAGTTTATATATCAGGGAACCAATTCGATTGAGTTGACAATGGACTCGAAGGTTGGCATCATTTCGCTCGACATATCATCGTTGATCCCTAAAACCACCATGATAAGCGAGTCGCCAGCGTAAAACATGATCATGTGTTCGTACACGGTCACGGTTACGCCGCCCATAGAGATTGACAGGGTGAGTTCCAGTTCTCCTATCTCGGTGCCATTTTCCAGTTCTCGAACACCCGAGGAAATAATCGTTGTTCCAGAGAAAAATTGGGTAAAGGCTTCTTCGGAAGAGTCAAGGATCATCTGCAAATCCATACCGAAAGCAGCCTCATTGATCGTAGAATAAATCAGAGGGCGGCTGGTCTGTGACATATGGTCAGGATCACTATCGGAGCCGAAAATTCGCGTCGTTTTCGGCATGGAACTCACAGAGGTCGTCGCAAAGTCTATAAAATCCGAATCGCTTCCGGCCTGGTTGAATACAACTTTGATTTCGCTCGTCGAGACATCCGCAACCTGCCATTCGATTGGCAGCATAAAACTATAACCATAGGGGCGGTCCGTTATTTTGACCGTCTCATTATCCATTACCTCTGCAATGATATCCGGGACGGGAGTGGGCGACGGGGGTATCGGGGTGTTAGTCGGTGTGGCAGTTTCGGTAGCGGTTGCAGTGGCAGTGGGTGTGTTCGTTGGGGTCGCGGTTGCAGTTGCGGTGGCGGTTGCAGTGGGTGTGGCGGTTTGCGTTGGGGTATTGGTAGCAGTGGGCGTTGCAGTAGCCAGCAGCATAGCCACCGGATTCTGGCAAGCCAGCGAGGCAAGCAGCAAACAAATAACTATTCCCAGGAAACAAGATCGGTATTTCATGAAAGCTCTCCTTAGATTTGAATAGATTTGAGTTTGTCGTGAGCAATTGAGTGTCCAGAATCAATACCGAAAGCCCGTATTAATTCACGGGTGTGCGCCGCGGTCAAAAGGGCCACCCACCCAAATTGACCAACCCTCCCCGGCTGAGGTTGGGCAATAAAGATCACAAACTGGTAATCAAAGGGATTTCTGCGGCGGCTCCGGCAGCGAATGAACATACACGGTCCGGCTGTCATAACTTGCCACCCGCCCGGCGTGTTTCAAAAATTCCAATTCTTCATCCGAGACCGCATGGCTGTAATCGCGTTCATCGAAACGAAGAAACTCGTTTTCGAGCAAATCAATGGCTGCCCCATCCCCCCAATCCAGAACAATCGCGCCATTTTTAAGCACGAAAACCAGGCTGCGCTGGAGCATGATTCCCAGGGGCATCTTGACCCTCCTTTCATGCCCAAATCACATCTGTGAGGCGAATCAGTGATTCGCCTCACAGGCTGTGGTTACATTGAGCTGATCGGTAATGATCCCGTAAAATAATCGAATGTTGTGGACTTCAGCTTGGCAATCAGTTGTTCCTGGGCTTCGCACCACACAGGACGCATGGGACACGCATCGCCAAATGAGCAACTATTCGTCCCATCCACGCAATCATTGAGCAGGATCGGACCGTCAATCGCCTCGACAACATCCAACAGTGTAATCGCGGCGGGAGATTTTGCCAGCGAGACGCCGCCATGCGCGCCACGCGATGTTTGAAGCAAACCTGCCACCGAAAGCTGAGAAACTATCTTAGCAAGGAATGATGGCGGAATTTTCTTATCTTGAGCAATCTGGCTGGTGGCAGCACGCTGTTCTGGCCCTAGTTTCGCTAAATAAACCATCGCACGGACTGCATAATCGGCTTGTCGGGTAATCTGCATAGTAATTATCCTTTGTTGGGTTTACAGATAAAATTTATCTCCATTCATTTTAGACTAAAATAGGCTAATTATCAAGTGACAGTCGTCATCCCGATTTTATGACCATTATCGTGCCAAATATCACGAACACCCTACCGGAAGGCCGAAGACATGGTAAGATTCAACGAATCAGCGATTCGACGAATCGCTGATTCGTTGAATCAAAATTTATAAAGTACGGCTCTCCTACCTTCGGTGGGAATATTCCCTCGTCAAAGGCGGAAAGCCCTAAATTATTTTTGGAGGAATTTCCTTATGAAACAAATCTGCGTTATCGGCGTTGGTTATGTCGGCTTGGTCACCGCGGCTTGCTTTGCCGATTTAGGCAACCGCGTCATCGCTTTGGACATCAACGAAGAACGGGTCGAGGGTCTCAAGCGCGGGGTGATGCCAATCTACGAACCGGGGCTGAAAGAAGTGGTAGACCACAATGCGCGCTCCGGGCGTTTGAGTTTCACCACATCGTATGCTGAGGGCCTTTCGGGCACCCAGTTCGTCTTCATCGCCGTTGGCACCCCATCGGGTGTAGATGGCGAAGCCGATCTGCGCTATGTCGAGACGGTAGCGCGCACCATCGCCGAAACCATGACCTCGCCGCTCATCATCGTCAACAAGTCTACTGTGCCGGTGGGCACTGGCGACTGGGTGGCCGACATCGTCAAGAGTCACCAACCGAAGCCGATCCCCTTCGCGGTGGTCTCCTGTCCCGAATTCCTGCGCGAAGGCTCCGCAATCGGCGACTTTACGCAGCCGCACCGCACGGTGCTCGGCTCGCTCGACCGAGATGCCGCCGAGAAAGTCGCCCAACTGCACCTGCCGCTGCGCGCCCCCATCGTCATCACCGACCTGCGCACCGCCGAAATGATCAAATATGCCTCCAACGCCTTCCTGGCGACGAAAATCTCGTTCATCAACGAAATCGCCAACATTTGCGAGGCGCTCGGTGCGGATGTCAAAGAGGTCGCCATCGGCATGGGGTATGATGCACGCATTGGAAAGGCTTTCCTGGATGCAGGCCTGGGATACGGGGGATCGTGCTTTCCCAAGGATGTGAAAGCCCTGGCGTACATGGCCGCCGAAAAAGGCCGCCACCCCCAGTTGCTGCGCGCCGTCATGGACATCAACGACGACCGCCGCCGGACGGCCATTCTTCACCTGCAAGACATGGTGGGCGATTTCCGGGGAAAACTGATCGGTTTGCTGGGCCTTTCGTTCAAACCCAACACCGACGATATGCGCGACGCCCCCTCGATCACGTTGGCGCAAAAACTTTTGGCAGGAGGCGCAACCGTTCGAGCATACGACCCCGTGGCGATGGATGTCGCCCGCGGGCTGCTGCCCCAGGTCGAGATGATGTCCGATCCTTACACCCTCGCTGAAGGCTGCGACGCGCTGATGGTTGTCACCGAATGGAACGAATTCAAGCAGCTCGACCTCGAAAAGATCAAGAGTCTCATGCGCAGGCCAGTGATTTTTGATGGGCGCAACATCTATGACCCGGAAGACATGACAGCTATGGGATTTTCCTATCGCGGCCTTGGGCGCGGCTACAATGGCGCCAGCGATAAATGACAATGACGCCCCACCCCATTCCTCCCCATCAGGAAAAAGCTGATGGGGAGGAGATGCGCCCTCCCGTTTGCGATTACGAGGGGTCGGATTATCAAAGCAGTTTTTGGGACGCCGGAGAACGGGAGTATGAAGACCGGGCGGAAGCGATAGCCCTGGGGAGGCTGCTCCCGCCCGGCGGGAAGATGCTGCTCGAATTGGGAGCGGGCGCCGGGAGAAATACATCGCGTTACCGGGGGTTCGAGCGCGTCGTCCTGTTGGATTATTCGCGCACCCAGTTGCAGCAGGCCCAAACCCGGTTGGGGCGCGGCGAGCGATACGTCTACGTCGCCGCCGACATCTACCGGTTGCCGTTCGTCCCCGGCCTGTTCGACGCCGCCACGATGATCCGCGCCCTCCATCACATGGCAGACGCCCCATTAGCGCTGCGCCAGGTGCGGCAGGTGTTGCAACCCGAGGCAACCTTCATCCTAGAATTTGCCAACAAACTGAATCTGAAAGCCGTCCTGCGTTACGTGCTGCGCCGCCAGGCCTGGAGTCCGTTCACGCTGGAGCCGGTGGAATTTGCCGCGCTGAACTTCGATTTTCACCCCAAGGCGGTGCGGCAATGGCTGGCAGAGAGCGGGTTCGCGGTCGAACGCCAGCTTACCGTGTCGCATTTTCGGATGAGATTGTTCAAGCGGATCGTCCCGGCGGGCGTGCTGGCGGCAATGGATGGGCTGGCGCAGCTCACCGGCGATTGGTGGCAGCTCAGCCCCAGCGTGTTCACCCGCAACCGGGCGGTGGGCGAGGGCCGTGTGGCCCCGGCCGGAAGTTTCTTCCGCTGCCCGGACTGCACACATCATCCGCTGGACGAGGCTGGCGACGCGCTCGTCTGTCCGGCGTGCGGCAAGCGGTGGGAGATGCGGGATGGGATTTATGATTTCAGAGAAGCAAACTAAATAGCTCCCTTCGGGAGCCGATATGACCGATTTTGAACGGGCCAGCCACACAAAAGTGTGGCTGGCCCGTTCAAAATCGGCTCACCCCATATACCCTGTTTTCAAATTTATCCTAGCTGAACAATGCCTTCACATCTTCAGTCGTAATGCTCTTGAAGAAGCTGGTTTCGGTGGTGATAAGCTGCTCGACCAGGTTCTTCTTGCGCTCTTGCAACTGCAAAATCTTCTCTTCCACCGAGTCTCGTAAAATATATTTATAGACGAAAACGGGTTTTTCCTGGCCGATGCGGTGGGCGCGGTCGCTGGCTTGCATTTCGACGGCGGGATTCCACCACGGGTCGAGGTGAATCACGTAATCGGCCGCGGTCAGGTTAAGTCCAACGCCGCCTGCCTTCAGGCTGATCAGGAAAAACGGGATGGTGGGATCACCCTGGAAAATATCCACCTGTTCCTGGCGGTTGTTGGTCTGGCCGTCGAGGTAGGTGTAGCGGATTTTCCGCGCGTCCAGCTCGGCGCGCAGCAGTTTGAGCGTTTCGACGAATTGGGAGTAGATCAGGGCCTTGTGGCCCTCGGCGAGCAGAGTCTCGATGTTTTCGAGCAGCAGCTCGAACTTGGCTGATTCGCCGCGATAGGTTTTGTCTACCAGCCGGGGGTGGATGCAAATCTGGCGCAGGCGCAGCAATCCTTCCAGGATTTTCATGCGGGCATTATCCATGCCCTGGCCTTCGATCAACCCGAGCAGCGACTTACGGTAATCGTCGCGCGTGCGAGCGTAGAGCTTGCGCTGAGCGGGTTCCATCTCGCCGTAGACGATACGCTCGGTGCGGGGCGGCAGTTCCGGGGCAACCTGCTCTTTGGTGCGGCGCAAGATGAATGGATAAACCATTTTACGCAGAAATTGAGCGGCTTCAGCGTCCCCATCCTTTTCGATGGGTCCGCCAATTTCGGATTTGAAATATTCCAGGTTGCCGAGCAAGCCGGGATTCAAAAAGGCGAATTGTGACCAAAGCTCGAAGGTGGAATTCTCGACCGGCGTGCCCGTCATCACCAAACGATGCTCCGATTGAAGCAGACGGCAGGCCTTAGCCGATTGGGAAAGCGGATTCTTGATTGCCTGTGACTCATCCAGGATCACGTAGTGAAAACGGTAACCACGCAAAAGCTGAATATCTTTGATGACGATGCCGTATGTCGTGATGACCAGATCGTACTGATCGAAAGCAGCCGGGTCTTTTTCGCGGAATTGGCCGTGATATTCGAGGATGCTCAAGCCGGGCGTGAATTTTTCGACTTCGCGCTGCCAGTTGACCAGAAGAGAACGCGGCACGACGATGAGCGCGGCTTTCGTGGAAATCCCCTGTTCACGCAGAGATTGCAGGTAGGCCAGCACCTGGAAGGTTTTTCCAAGCCCCATATCATCCGCCAGGCAGCCGCCAAACTCGTATTGCCGCAGGAAATGCAGCCAATCCAGCCCAGCTTTTTGATAGGGACGCAGCTCACCGGTCAGGTTTCGCGGTTCGGGTTGGGGCGTGATGCTGGTAAATTCGCGCAGCCGTTGCCGGCGGCGCTGGAATTCATCATCGGCGGTCACGCGTTCCGATTCGCCGAGCAATTGATCGAGCAAAGTCACTTGCTGGTTGGAGAAGCGCAGACCTTCTTCCGTTTCGTCTCCCAGGCCAAATAAGTGCTTGTAGCGCTCCAGCCACTCTTGAGGCACTTCGCCAATCGTGCCATCGGCCAATTTGATGTAATTCTCGCGGCGTTTGAGCGCCCGGCGCATATCTTTGAGCGGGACTTGCTGATCGCCGTAGGCAATCACGGTTTGCAAGTCGAACCAATCAATGCCCGAAGAGATATTGAACGAGATTTTCGGTTGGTTGCGGTTGATGCGCACATTCTTGATATTTTCTTCCCCATAGATTTCAAACCCACCCGCGACCGCTTTGGGGATGTAGCGCATGAGAAAATCAACCACATCCACTTTGGCGCGCAGGTTGAACAAGCCCGGAGTGCCTGTGACGCGTTTCAGTCCATAATCGCTGACACTGCCAAATGCCGTTTTTTCGGCCTGCACGTCGCGGAAAATACGGGTGAATGTGGATGTCTCGGAGTCGTAAGTTGAGGATGTTTCCGGGATACGAGACTCGAACGAAACCTCGAAATCGCCATAACCGAATCTTAACCAAACTTCCAACGTACCCTGATTATCTTGCAGGTACAGACGCGGTTGAGGCCTTACGATGAGATCATTGGTCTTGATGCCCTCGCCAGTGATGTTGAATTGTGAGGCCAGGCGCGGCAGGTAGAATTCAAGAAAGCGGCCTTTTTCTTCGGCAGGGATGATTACCCGCGATGCCTTGCTCAGGTTTTCGATCTGCTCGACATCCAGCCCTTCCTGGGCTGGGATCAGCGCTTCGTCAAGTAAAAACCACAGCGGCGATTGTGAGACGACGGTAGGCTTCTTGGTCACTTTCCAGAGCGTGTCGCCCAGGTACAAGTGGAACTGCAAGCGCAAGCCCCCATCTTTATGATTCTCAATATCCAGCAGGATACTGGCCGTATCCCGCAGAATAGCCAGTGGCTGCGACATAATGAGATTGATGCCGGAGCTATAAGTTGCCCCGCCCTGGTACAGAGGGAAATTTGCATCGCGCAAAATTTCCAGTACGCCTGGTAATGCCTTGGAAAGATTGGTCTCGCCGTAATAGGAAACCGTATCGCTCAGACCTGACAGCATCTTTGCCAGGCTGACGATTTGCGGCGAAGCATTGAGACACGCTTCTGCATTCAAAGGGTGTTTGATCTGGCTGCTGAATTGACTGCTCACCCGGGGGTTTTGGGCCAAAAAGTCCGCCACCTGTTCTTGACTCCAACCCGGTGATGGCGGAGTCTTTCCGGCGAATACTCTTTCAGCCGGAGCGGTCAATGGCTTGATCTTCCATCCACTGTAATCATTGGCAAGCGCGAACGCCAGCACATAATCAGCGATTTTCTTGGGCGTTTCCCGGCGCTGGCGAGGCGTTTCGTGGACAAACAACAGGCGGTTTTCCCATGATTTTTTGATTTCTTCGCTCAGCACCTTTTGAACCGCCATGGCCGACGCCACCATGTGTTTGCATAAGTTTTGCGTCATGCCCACTTTACAGTCGCAATGGCTCAGAAGCTGGTTGTATTGCAACCGCATCGTCACGCGATACTTATTCAGTTTGTCCTCGACCAGACATTCGAGTGTGTTGTCCGTATACGCGACAATTTCTACCTTATCGTTGTTGTATAGAGTTTTGCCAGCGTCGGTAATTTGCCACCCCAGATAACGGGTGAAGTTACCGTGGTGCAAAGACTCAGCAAAACGCTTTTTATCTAAAAAAGACATACGTTCAGCATCTCCCAATCAACCGCATGACATGCCCAACCATGCTCACACTCGGGGGGGCGGGAATTTTGGATTATACCCCGGATCGAAAAAGGCGAAGCAGTCCGAATAGAGCCGCGTCCCCGTGTGAGCGGTGTTGATGATTTTGCATTCGAATCCGGTGATAGCCGTACCGCTGGTCGGAGCCACGTTGACTGCAGTGCAGCGGATCGCCACGCGATCATCGTTGGGGTAATTCGGGTCATAAACCAATATATCGGTCGTATGATCGGGATGTTCGACGTACCGATATGCCAGGACCTGGTGGCTATTCCATAAAGCCTTTCTGTCCAGCATCACAAAGAGAGGTACCAGTTGCCCCACATCCAGTTTATTCCGAACACGCTTGAATTCATCGTAAGTGAGCTTTTGCAGCCCATTCACTGTATCCGATGGGCGCGCCAACCAATTCTGGAGTTTGAATACATTGCTGAAAGCCGGCCCGAATGAATCCAGCAGCCGGCCGTACAAAAAATTGTATAGAGACGAGCCTTTTCGGGGTACCTGAGTGGCAGCCGGGATTTGCCGCCCATAAATGACAAAATCTGCTGCCCCATAAGCCATCCCGCCGCACAGACCGTGGGTCTCGCTTTTGAAGCGCTCCAGCGGGATATCGAAAGGCAGGGGGACGCCGGGAAAACTGTTCACAAAATGAAATCCGTGCATCGGAGGGGCGAACTGAATCGGCGCGTACACAGGCAGCACGACATGCCCCATATCCACTTCTTCTTGAAAAAACGGGATGAAACTGAAATTTTTGACAAACTGGCGTTCGATTGTATTGATTTGATAAGTAAATTGTGCGTAAGGAGTCAAAGGATCGGTCTGTTCGACATTTCGATTGGTATCGAATGGAACGCTGAAACAACCCGTCCCATCGGTAACGGCCGGTTGGGGTGTCAATTCATCGTCCGGATTCCCCTGGCTCGGTTTATCCCGGTCGAATACCCGCACACTCACTGCCTGAGCGGGCTTGCCATTGGCATAGAGAACTCGGCCTTTGAGAGTTAAGATGTGCGCCATTTTATCCTCCTGGAGTTGGCGAAAATACTTTCGGGCTAAAACGTATTTATTGACAAATACTTTCCATCGTATCGGCCCGCATTACATGTTTCGTTTTTCGATGACCCAAAAATGCGACAATCCCCATGTTTTTAGGGGTGTTTTCTCTGCCCATTGTAGCACATTACGCAGCGCCTGGCCCAGCCGGGGATAGCGGGCGATGACGTTGTCATAAGCCCCAAAGATGACCGTGCGGGCAATGAAACAAGTGGGTAAATCAACAAATATTTTTTCGAGGTCCCCCTTCGTATAGACGCGCACATGGGGAGCGAGCTTATCCCGCCAGCGGCGCGGCAGCCAATTGACCAGCGGAATATTGCCAAAATGGTAGCGCCCCCGCCAAAAAACGCCGTGCGTTTCGAATGGGTAACCGCGATTAGGCACGAACAACACAATGCGCCCGCCGGGACGCAGAACCCGCGCCATCTCACGCGCCGCCGCCGCGTCATCCTGAACGTGTTCGAGCACTTCGTGGCTGAGAATCAGATCAAAGCTCTCATCCGGGAAAGGCAGGCCCTCCCCGGCCCCGTTCACAATAAGCGGCGACCGCTCCCCCGCCTCCCGCGCCCGCTCGAAATCGTATTCCAACCCGATCACTTTCCCGCCATACGGCGTCAGATGCTCGACGTACATTCCCACCCCGCAGCCATTTTCCAGCACGCGGCCCTTCACCCTTTCACCGGCGGCATCCAGAATCATCGCCAGCCGCCGCGCCTGCCCGGCGCGCCACACATACGACGGCTCGCCGCAGCGGGCGGCTTTATCAAGATGATTTTGGCTCATACGATGGGCAACCGACGAACACGAATGCGCATTTCGGTCACGCTGACAATGGCTCCATCGGCCAGAACATCGCTGTGATGGCTCAGAATAGCACCGATATGGCGATTCACATTGGCTGGCCGCATATCTTTCAGCCGAAAACTGATAACGCTTGGCAATTTCCCACCGCTGGCAGCCAACAAATCGCTGAAATCCAGGTCGTTCGTCAGAACAACACGGCCTTCGACACGAGCTTTCTCCAATATTTGAGAGTCAGACGATTGATGCAAATGCTCTTCGTTTAGATGAATGGCATCATAGCCAGCGTCGCGCAGATAGCTCACGGTCATTGGCGAGATGCCCATATCTGCCAGAAATTTCATGCAGCAACCTGCTCCAGAGAGTAGACCGCTTCTTCTGTCAGCAATGCGGCATAACGCAGGGCTTGCTGAATATCCTCCGGTTCAAGATACGGATATGCTGCGACAATCTCGGGGATGGTTGTGCCATTGGCAACGAGATTCAGAATCAAGGAAACCGAAACGCGCGTATCCCTGATGCAAGCTCGCCCGCCCATCACATTTGGGTTGAAAGTAATGCGCTCGAAACCAGGCATCTGAACGCCTCCTGAACGGATACCAATACAGTACTGCCGATTATACCCGTTCTTATTCAGTTTCTCGCCAGCTCGTGTACAGCCCATTCTCCACCCCCAGCCGCGCCAGCACCCGCCCCACGAGATTATTCACGATGTCGTCAACGCTTTGCGGATGGGCATAAAAGGCAGGAACTGGCGGGAAGATGACAGCCCCGGCCTCGGCGGCCAGACTCATCAGGCGCAGATGGCCGCGATGCAGCGGGGTTTCACGCACGACCAGCACGAGCGGGCGGCCCTCCTTCAGCGTGACATCCGCCGCCCGCGAGAGCAAATCGTCCGAGTAGGAGTTGGCGATGGCCGACAGGGTCTTGATCGAACAGGGGATGATCACCATCCCCAGGGAGGCAAACGACCCGGAGGCAATCGCCGCGCCGACATCGTGGGGATCATAGGTCACAACCGACAGGGATAGAACATCCGCCACCCGCCAGCCGGTCTCCTCGACAATCGTCGTTCGGGCGGCGGCGGAGATGACCAAATGGGTCTCGATTCCCATCGGGCGCAGAGTCTCCAGCAGCCGGATTCCAAGAATCGCCCCCGAAGCGCCGGTCATCCCAACGATCAGCCGATCCATCAGCCGCCTTTCAGGAGCGCCGCATCTTCCGCTGCGGCCACGCGCCGCCCTTCGGCCACGTTCACGCGGGTCAAGATAAATCCTCCCACGATGAACAAAGCGATCAAGCTCAACACCGCCGGGCGGCTGCTGCCAAAGATCGTCCCTGCCAGCGCAAAGAACAGCGGTCCGAGGATAGCTGAGAATTTCTCCATGATCCCGAACAATCCGAAGAATTCGCCGCTCTTGGAGGCCGGCGACAGGCTGGCGTACAGGCTGCGACCCAGCGCCTGGCTGCCGCCCTGCACGATTGCCACCATCCAGGCCAGGAACCAAAATTCCACCACAGAGTTGATAAAGAAGCCCCACACGGCGATGATGGCGTAGACGATCAATGCGAGGAGAATGCTGCGCTGAGTGTTGAACGTTTCGGCCAGCCGCGAGAACAAAGCCTTACCCACCAGCCATGCCAGCGCCAGCCCCACCAACTCGGTGACGATGATCATCCCGATCACCAGCCCAAGGCTGCTCTGGCGAACGCCTGGCAAGATAGACACCGTGGCAATGCCCATATTCGTGCCGCTGCTGGCTGAGTTTTTACGGCCTGAGTTCACCAGTGTGAGTATGTGCTCACCTGGAGCGGCAGCCGCGAAGGTTATCGTTTCGCCGTAGCGTAATGTCCGGTTGTACGCGTCTACTTCGAAGGGTTGGCCGGTGTCTTCATCCGGAAGCGGCTGTCCATCAATCTGCACCTCCCAGATACCATGATCCGGCCCTGCGCTATAAGTCACCTGTACTTTTTGGCCGTTGAAGGGAAATTCCAGCGACGATCGGACGGCGCCCGTCCAGGCATAGATCACATCTTTCGCCTCGCCAGCGACCTTCGCCGAAACCAGCTCGGATTGCCAGGCGGGGCCATTCAAACCAGCGGCGATATCAACGTAATAATATGAGCCTTCACCTGCTGCGGTTGCCGTGTCTGCAAAGCGCGCTGCCGGCGCGCCGCTCAAGTCAACCGGCATCACCAGCCGCCCGACGATCCCCACCAGCGGCAGCGCCACAAGGTTGAACAAAACGAACGCCAGGAAGAACGGGCGTCGCTTGTCGCCCTGGCTGGGCAGACGCCCGAAGATCAGGCTGTAGGGAATGCCAACGAACTGCACGAGCAGCAGCGCCAGGATCAATTCCAGGCTGCCAAAACCCAGCTCCGCGCCGTAGATCGCCGCCACGCCGATGATCGTGCCGATGCCATCATTGTAGATAAAAAAGGCGATCAGGAATTTGAACAGCTCGCGATATTGGCGAATGTCTTTGATCGTCCCCCACAGGCGTTTGAATCCAGCCGAGACGACATTCTCACCCCGGGTGAGCACCGCGGTAGCCGCGGGGGGTTCGGGAATCCGCAGGAATACCGGTATCGAGAAGACCGCCCACCAGATTGCAACGCTCAAGAATGACAGCCGCGCCCCCCACGTGCCGGGAAGGAGCTGGATCATCACGATATTGACCGCCAGCAGCAGCCCGCCGCCCAGGTAGCCCATTGCGTACCCGAGAGCGGAAACGCGATCCTGGTCATCGGGCCGGGCGACGTGCGGCAGCAGCGCGTCATAGAACGACAGAGACCCATTGAAACCGATCCGTCCAATGATGGCGAGCACCGAAGCCAAAACCCAATCCCCCGTACCTACAAAGACCAGCAGCGCCGTTCCAAAGATACCGACCCCAGCGAAGAAGGCCAGGAAGCGCTTCTTGCCGCGCATCACATCCGAGATCGTGCCGAGGATGGGCGACAAAATGGCAACGATGAGCAGCGAGATGCTCAGCCCGGCGCTCCAATACGATGTCGCAACCGCCGGGCTGGGCAGCGTGGACCCGGCCACCTGGCTGAAATAAACCGGCAGAACGACAGCCAGGATCGTGGTTGCGAAGGCCGAATTAGCCCAATCATACATTGTCCAGGCCCAAACGCGGCGTTTGTATTCACGTTCATTGGTGGTGTACGGCAAGTTCATTGCGGTGGACATAGGAACTCCTTAGCGTAAGTTTTGTGCAAATAGTGGCCGAGGTCGAGAAAACGGCCTAAAAACC
>DYIZ01000174.1 GCA_020723385.1 Candidatus Aquidulcis sp. | reverse complement strand
CGTTTTGTCTAACCCTCTTTAGGTTTTCTAAATCTTTTTCTGAAGGACTATATCAGGAATGTTGTCAACCTGGGCCATCTACGCCAAACGGCTGTATACACCGCGTAGAAAGCCCCAACAACTAAGCCAGCAATCAAGAACACGATCAGAAGCGCCAACACACCCAAGATCATTATGATTATAGCGAGGCCAGCCATATCTTTTCTCCCGAATCGAGTATTTTCCTCGATAGGATACTATAGAGGCATTTTAGGAGCTTGATTAAACGGTGACAATCTCTTTATATCTGGGCTTCCCCCAGCAATACCACTTCGATGTGCTGGTTGTATAATTCCGGCGCGCCGTTAGCGCCAGAACGGGCAATCTGCCCAAAGGTATACCCCCCCAGGATGGGAACATCATTCCCAATCACGTCGCGAATACTGTTGATCTCTGCCCCTGGCTGCGATTCGAACATCATTTGCCAGGCCACGTCGGTGAGCACCAGCGCCAGCGCCGGGCGGGCGCTTCCCAGCCCGTCGAGCGCCTGCTGGGTCGCCTGCCTGGCTGCTTTCTGGCAATTCTCGATGCTGCCGATCAGCAAATGCGCCATGCTCCCCTCGGCGATGGAAGTGTTCATGCGCAGGCTGCCATCCGATTCCATGCGCAGCGGCGAGCGCACGAGCAGCGATTCTTTCCCCGCTTGCTCGATCCCCAATGGATAGAGACGCACCAGCTCATTGAGCGGCGGGAACAGCCATTCGCGGGCTGGATAACCGAACAAGTCGGCCAATACGTCCGCGACCGGTTTACGATCCAGCGTTCGCAGCCAGGGGCCGCGCGCCTGGGTGATCTTGAAATATGCGCCAACTGGCTGCCAGCCGTGCGCCATCCCAACACTGACAGCGATTTGCCCGGTGAGCAGCGCCGCGGCCAGACCCCCGTTGCCGGACTGCCTGCCGCCAATTTGATATGTGCGCGCCTTGCGTAATTCGCCGCCTGCCAGGCAGCCGGCCAGGGTGTAATTGCCGTGCGGCAGGGCCGCGCACAATTGGCGGGCATCCCCCGTCAGGCCATCGGCAAAGACGAGCAAGGCGCCATTGGATTGGTAAAGCTGCAAAGCCTGGGCCATTTTTTGCGTGGTGGCGCGGCTGTCTTCGCTGAAACCGGTCCAATAATCGGCGTGGATGGCAAGGTCGGCCCCGCTCAACAGGGCTACGATAACTGACCGTTGGGTGAGACCCTCATTGGTGATCTCACCCGAAGCGCTGAATCCGATGATGGGTGCGTCGCCCAGCAGGGTCGCTACCCCGCTGGTCACTTGCTGGATGGGGTAATGATGGGAAGCGACGACCACCCCAAGGTGGATTGGGTTGCGCCCGAGTTGTTCGAGCGCCTTGTGGGTGGCCTGCGCTGCGGCCTCACGACCCTCCAGGGCTTGCGCACGTCCGACGACTGCATGAAGCGCCATTCGTTAGCCTCTTGATCCTTTTATCTTTCTACGTCGCTTCGACAATGGGGATGGTGAAGTGGAAGGTGGTCCCCTTGCCTACTTCGCTTTCGAACCAGATACGCCCGCCCTGCATCTCGATCAAGCTTTTGGTGATGGTCAAGCCGAGTCCGGTGCCGGAAGCCATCTCTTTCGATGCGTCGGTGCGGAAATACTGGCTGAAGATTAACTTTTGATCTTCGGGGCTGATGCCGATACCGGTATCTTTCACCCAAAGGTGAACCACTTCCAGGCTGCCGGTGATGCCTGGCTCGGTTGTGGAAACATTCGCTCCGATGTATATGTCGCCGCCCTGGGGCGTGTACTTATGGGCGTTGCTGAGCAGGTTCGTCAGAATCTGGCTGATGCGCATCTGGTCAGCCCACACTTTTGGCAGAGAATCGAGCACATCCAGGTGCAGCTTCTGCTCTTTATCCTCGATCTGGCGATTGAACGAGCGGATGACCTCCTCGATGATTTCCCTGGCCTGGACGGCTTTGAAGTCGAGACGCATCCCGCCTACCTCGATTTTGGTCAAGTCGTTGAGGTCGGAAACGATCGTGTTCATGCGATCTACGTTACTGCGCACGGTCGCCAGGAAACTGGTCTGCATTTCGTTGATCGGCCCGGCCATACCGCCGGCAACCAGCTCAGTGTAGCCTTTGATGGAGGCCATCGGGTTTTTCAATTCGTGAGCGACGAAGGAAACGAATTTGCTCTTAGCCAAGTTGGCTTCTTTCACTTCGCCGAACAGGCGGGCGTTGGTGATGGCGATGGCGGCGTGGTCGCTCAGACGGGAGAGGAATGCCAGGGTATCTTCAGGGCAGGCCTCGCCGGCCAGGCTTTCGAGCAAGATGATCCCGACAACTTGCGCTTCCCGCCGAATTGGGATGATGATCTGGCCCTGGCCCTTTGCCAGAAGCGTAAATTTCTTGTTGGCGCTATCTTCCATGATCGCACATTGGGGCTGCCCACTCTCGATCGCCTTGTGAATCGCCGGCACGATGATGGGCATCAAGCCTTCGGTGAAGGCCGCCAGCTCATTTGTGTAACCCTGGTAGGCCATGACCCGCAAATTATCTTTTTCGATCATGCCAACCAACCCGGCATCAGCGCCTGACTGGCGCATGGCCCACTCCAATGTGATACGCATAGCTCGGCTGACATCCAGGCTGGCGTTCAGCTCACGGTCAATACGCTGCATCACTGAAAGCTCTTCCACACGCGCCGCCAGGGATTGGTCGGTCTGCGTGTAGAGTCGGGCATTATCGAGGGCGACTGCCGCCTGGCTGGTGAAGGCAGCCAGGAGTCCCTGATCGTCGGGGGTGAAGGGGAGACCATCCTTGCGGTTGATCACCTCGATCACACCGGTGACCTGGTCTTTGACTTGCATGGGCACCACGAGCAGGTCTTTTGTCATGAAGCCGGTTTGCTCATCGGGTTTCTCGAACCACTCTTTGGTGCGACGGACATCATTGGCGATGATTGCCTCCCGTGTTTCCACGGCTTTCCCAACCAGCCCGGTACCCGGCGGCATGCGCTGCCCCAGCAGATTGGCTGACTCCGGCGGGCCAACGACGACCTGGAAAACCAGCTCATCGGTTTGCGTGTCAACCAGCAGGAGACTGCCCGCCTCACAGTTCAAAATATCAACGGCGCTGTTCAAAATCTGGTTGAGCAGGAGGTTCAGATCGAGAGTTGAGGTCAGGCTGCGGGCGACTTCGTTCAATGTGGTCAACTGCCGCGTGCGCCGCTCGGCTTCTTGCAGCAGCCTGGCTTTGACGATTGCGCCGGCTGCCTGGTCGGCGATGGCTTGCAGCAGATTGACCTGTTCGTCGGTGAAGATGATGGTCGGCTCACGGCTGCCCAGGCTGATGGCTCCGATGGTCTCGGCCCCGGTATTGAGGGGAACGCCCGCCCAGGCGTAAATCCCCTGGTAGGAGGGCAGCGCGCCCCGGCTGCGGCACTCCCGCTCGTAATCGTCGGTGACGATGGGCCGGCGGTTCCTGACCAATTCTTGCTCCAACCCCTGGCCGATGGGCAACGGGCGGTTCTCCCGCTCGGTGAAACGGTCATCGTTGTCCAGGTAGAATACGTGGTACAAGATGTCGCTGTAGGTGTCTTTGAGGGTGATGCGAAAATCCTTGCTAGGAATGACTTGCGAGGTTTGGGCGAAGATCAGCTCGAGGATATCGTCGAAATTCAGGGTGACGTTGATGCCTTGCGAGACGCGCGTCAGCACATTCATGGCGTGGACGCGGCGCTCCAGATCGCCCACAACCTGGGCGCGCTCGACAGCCAGGGCCGCCTGGTCACACAGGGATTCGAGGAATTCCAGGTCGCGGGCGGTATACGGCTCGCCGGAGCGGCGCGGCCCGAGCGCCAACCAGCCAGCCAGCTTTTGCCGTCCCGGCAGGGGGACGAACAATTGGGCCGAGAGCAGCGCCAGGCGGGTTTGCTCGGATACGAGCGCGGCTGGCACCGAGGTGGCTTCTCCCAGGTAAAGAGAAGCGCGCCGGCTGGCGAGGGTGTACACCAGCGGGCTGTTAGCCGAGAAACGCAGATCGCTGGTCGGCCGGTTCGAGCCGGAGCCGTTGCCGGATGGCGTGGCGATGTAATGTTCGGTGAGCGGATCATGAATGTAAATGTGGGTTTGGGAGGGGACGATGTTGGTTTCGACGTACTGCCGCAGGATGCCCAGGATCATGGGCAGCTCCATAGCCCTGGTCAACTCGCGCCCGAAGGATTGCAGCCGCTCGCGGTAAGCGGCCTGTCCACGCGCGAAGATGCGATCCACCAGCTTTTGCAGCCATACCCGCAGAGGCAGCAGCGCGATGGCCAGGATGAAACTGAGACTGCCGATCAGAACGACATTTTCAGTGGCGAACAACTCTTTGGAAATAAGCGCCAGCCCGGCAACCAATCCCGCATACCCGCCGACCGCCAGAACGGTCAGAATTCCATAGAGCAGCGCCCGCCCGATCAAGTAATCGGTGTTCAACAGGCGGTAACGCAGGATCGTATAAGCTACCACGACCGGGAAAAGACCCAGCGGGAGCAGGATCAGCGTAGAGAACAGAACGGTTTGGGGCGCAGAGATGGTCAGGATGAACCACAGGATTGGCACTACAAATGAGACGGCCGATCCCCACAGAATCAAACGGGCTTGTTCTTTCGCGATCGGCGATTTCGTGAGGAAGTAGCGCAGCCCGGTCCACACCAGGAAGAAAAGCCCCATGATGCCCAGCATAGCATACTCGACGCGCCAGGAGATGAAATAATCTCGGGGACGGCCGTATTGGTAAAGAGTGGTCAGGGTGTAAACCAGTGAGATGACAGCCAGGATATACCCCAGCCAACGCACGTAGGGATAGCGTTTGATGAACGGGCCTTCATTCGGGAAAACCAGCGCCAGGCTGAACATGCTGGCCGCTGCCAAAACGAGCGACGCCGACCAAAGCGGGACCAACAGCTGGGTGGTGTAGTTATCGAAAATCAAGGCCGTGCAGAACGCCACGGAAGTGGTGAATACGGCAAACGCCTGCCCGGAAGTTTGCTTGCGGCGCAGGCTGAACACCCATAAGCCGCAGATCAGATACGCCAGGCCGAGCACGTACGGCACATACAGAAATTCGATTTGCTGCGAGAGCGGGAAGTGAATCAACCGGGTGGTGTACTCGCTCACCGCATTGTTATTGTCCCGAACCGTTACACTGAGGACATCCCCTACCTGATGGCGTTTCAAAACATTGATGAGTTGCCTGGCGGTGCGCACTTCCTGCCCGTCCACCGTCACCAGTTGCGGCCCGCCTCCTGTTTTGGAGTACAACTCCCAATAGGGAGAGTCCTTGTGGCCGGTATCTGGAATGATCAGGGTGTGTTCGGTAAATGCGCCCATAAAGGGCACCCGGATCCAGGTGTAGGCAAGAATCGGGATGAGCACAAAAATCCCCAGCGCGAAAGCCTGATAAACCGCTACGAGGATAGGAATCACGCGTTCCTGAAGGGTATTCCAAAGATTTTGGGAGGGGGAGGGCAAGTCTGGCATGGCTTAATTGTATGTCAGGCAGGGGGCAAATGCAAGTTATTTGTTGGGGTTATTCAGCCTGTTTGGAGCAGGCCGCCGATGGTTCTCAGGTAATCTTCGACGGCGGCGTGATGACCCACGTCGCGGCGGGCGCGTTCGGAGAGAAACCACTTATGTTCCAATATCTGGCAGTACAACTCCGGCGGGCTGAAATACTCGCCGGTAAGCTGCCGGTTTTCGATGAGCGGGCGCAATTGCTCGATGACCGGCCGGTAGATGTTTTGCATCCAATAGTAGGCGGCCACACTGAGCGGTGTGCTGCGGTTGTTGAGATTCGACAGGGTGGCCTTAAGCTCATGGATTTCATTCATAAGCTGGCGGGCCTGCATTTCTTCGGCGTCCAGGCCGGTAAGGCTGAGCAACTGGTCGCGGTGGAAGTTGCGGTCGGTAACGAGGATGCGCAGGCGCAGCTTGGCGCCATTTTGCGCGGGCTGCATCTCCACGTCGCGCACGGAGAATCCCAGGCCGTTGAGGGCGCGGATGCGCTCCTGGATGCGGTAGTGCTCGCCGGGGTTGACGACCTCCTCGCGGGTGATTTCCTCCCACAGGCTGCGGTAGCGCTGCCGGATGGAGGCTCCCGTCTCGGAGATGGACAATTCCCCGGGAAGCTGACCGCTGGCGGCCAGGTCGGTTAAATCGCCCACTACGTTTTCTTCCATGATCTCCAGATCGTGATGGCGCAGGGTGGGCATCAACCGGGGCAGGTAGATCTCAGCGGTCTCGGCGTCTACCAGGTAAGCTTGCAACGCGCCCGCATCACGCCGGAAAAATGTGTTCGACAGTGAGCAATCGCCCCAAAAGATGCCCGCCAGATGAAGCTGCACCATCAGCCCGGCCATGGCATCCAGCAGGTGGTCACGGTAACGAACCAGGCTTTCGTTCATGAACAACATGCGGTACGGCAGGGCGTGGTCGAGATACCGGGTGATTAGGATGCTGGCTTCGCCTTGGGCGGTTTGGGCGCGGGCGTGGCCAATGGCCGTCACAGCCGGCAGGCGCAGCTCTTCGAGATGCATCAGGGTATCGTGTTCTTTCTGGGCGATGCCGGCGGGCAGCTCTTTGAGGGCATAGACCACCCCGGCGTAATTGACGAATACCACCGGGTGGCGCGACAGCCCGTGGGGGACGTCTACCATGCGGGGGCATTGCGCGCCCCATTCGGATAAAGGGCGCTTCCAACACAAATCAGAGAAATCAGGTGAGCCGGGGCGGGTGTAGATATCGAGGGGGGCAGGGGTCATAGAGGGTTATTATATTGCGTTAATCCTCGCCTGCAAATGGCAGGGATGCGGCGATTTTGTAGACGCCGAACAACGGCAGGCTCTCGACTGGCACGCGGCGCATCCGCCCATTGCGGGGAGTGATCTTGTAGCAGCCGCCGTTGCGGTGTAACACGTTGATGGCACGCCCCCTCCGGCCAAAGATTTGGCGGGTCGCCGCCGAGTGACGGTGAAAATTGTCCATCTCGCCCGGCATGGCAGCAAACAAGGCATCCCAGGCAGCGACGAACGCCTGCTGGTAAGCGGGTGTGACGCTATCGAGGTGACTGATGACCCAGCAGCGGTCTTCGTATTTCCAAAAATACGACAGTCCGATGAATTCCCCCTCACGGGTGAGATAAGGGAAGAATGGGAACGAGCGGCAATTCATGGAGCGGAAACTGCGCTGGCAGCGGGTGTGCCCCTGGCATTCGATCAACACCTGCCCGGCGGGGGTCTGCGACCGCAGGTGGTCGGTCTCCCGAGGGGAGTCGGCTTCCCAGGGATGCCAGAGATCGGTGCTGGCTTGCAAGTACTGCCATTCGGCCTGGTAGGCGGTGGGCACCGCGTGGCGCGTGTCGCAGCAGAATGGGACGCCGCGTGCGTTGTGCGGGGCGCATTTCTTGCCGCAGTCGAAAGCGGCGATGGGGGCGTCGAAGCCGCAGTAAATGGCGGCAAATTCGCTTGGGGTGGGGGCGGGCATGGCACAAGGATACCACAATCTCGCCGCGGAGCGTGCAATGGCCGCCGATTTAGCGAGCGGTTGCCAATAGCCATCCTCGAATATTGCACGAATACACGAACGATCTTGGCCTGCAAACCGCCGTTCGTGTATTCGTAAGGTATTCCTGGTTATTCAGTTCTATAACCAGATAGATCCACTCTTGACCGAGGATTATTTTCGGTCGCAAGTGATGCAACAGGATTGATCATATAACCATAGAATCCAAAATGAGTGACCGTTTTTCCCGGTCACTCATTTTGGTATTGGCTTTCGATTATTTCGGATTTTCAGCGAGAGGTTGTTCGGATCGAACCCAACTCAGATTAATAGCGCCGAGGTCCGCCGCCGCCGCCCTTGCGGTTCCGATTGCCATAGTTTTTGTCGCCAAAGCTTTTGTTGGACGAGCTGTCTTTGTACCATGCGCCACGCGGCCGCTCTTCGCGGGGGCGAGCCACACTGACTTTGATCTGACGATTGTCCAACGAGTAACCGTTGAGCGTGGTAATCGCTTTTTCGGCCTCGACCTGGCTGCTCATTTCGACAAACGCAAAGCCCTTTGAGCTGCCGGTATCTCGATCTTTGATCAACTCCACGGATGTCACGGTGCCTGCCTGGCCGAACAACGTGCGAAGATCTTCTTCCGTTGTTCCATAAGATAGATTCCCTACGTAAAGTTTTGTTGCCATTTCCTTTTCCTCGAAAATAGAATGCAGATCCGTGGAGAATAAAAACGCCGCCGTTTTTGAAGATCTGTGGGCGGCTTTTACACACACAAATCTGATGTTAGGTTTCGCCAATTATAACATTAATCTGACCAGTGTGGCCCGATTTTGTCTTGGAGAATTACGGCCGCTTCACCCGCTCCCACAGCATCGGGACTTGCTCCGCAATCACCGCCGGGTCGCTGCGCGCGGCAAACCACTCGCCGATACCCCCGTATTCGAACGCCAGCAGCCACGGTAAACCCCACTCGCCGCGGTGAATGCATCCCAGCGCCCAATCCAGCACAGGCCAGTCCGTGGGGAGAATGGGCAGATGATCGCGCAATTCCCCGTCGAGCGTGTGCAGGCCGGTGAAGTGCAGTTCACGCACCCGGTCCACCGGCAAGCTGGAGATGTAATCCCTTTCGTCCATCCCCAAATGGTGGGCGGCGATGCGCGCGTGAGAAATATCCAGCAGCAGCCCGCAGCCTGTCTTCTCGCACACCTCACGAAGCACTTCTGGCAGCACACCGGGGCGCAGCATGTCGCCCTTCAGCCCGTAATAGGGCACATTTTCGGCGATCACCGCCTCCGGCCCGAACCGCTCGACCAGCGCACCCACTTCCCGCAGCAGCGCATCCGTCACGCGGCGGATGTGTACCTCATCGGTCGTGTCCAGCGGGATACCGGGAAACTGGCTGGCGTAAGGGAAAACGTGCAGGTTGACAAACGGCGTGCCGGTCGCCTCCCGTATCGCCGCCACCCGCCCCCAATCGGTCTGCAGCAGATCGCCGCGCCCGGCGACGATCTCGAAATGAATTTGAAGCGGCCCAAAAGCCTGCGCTTCGGCAATCGCTTCAGGCCAGGGCGGCAGCTTGAAATAATCCACGCGGATATGGCCTGCGGCAGCCAGCGCCGCAGACGGTCGAGAATAATTGATGGCGAGTTTCATAGGGGTCCGGGGTAGTTCACGAGAACAGTGTGATGGCTTCGATCTCGAAGCCAGGCAGCGATAATACCACAAATGACGGCAGGGTGAGATTTTTCCAAAACGGAAATGGCTCGACCCCGCAGGCTCTTGCCACGAACAGGCTGATCACGGTCCCGTGGGCGACGATCACCGGCAGCCGAACGGGGGAGGCCTCCAGGATGGTGTTCAAGGCCCGTGAGAAGCGCATGTGCGCCTCATCTGCACACTCCTCACCAAAAACCAGCCGGTTGGGCTGCTCGAAGAGCTGGTTCACTGAGGCCTCGAAAGCCTCCTGGGAGAGCGGCCCCACCCGGCTGCGCTCGTGCTCGTGTAAACCATCCCAGGTTTCGCAGGGCAAGCCAAGTTTTGCGGCCGCGATCTGCCCGGTTTCCACCGCCTTCGGTTCGCAGCTGGTGTAGATCATATCGGGCTGCCACACTGCCAGCTTTTGCGCCAGCGGGATGCACCTCACCCGGCCCTCATCTGAAAGGAGCCATTGATTGGCTGGCCGGTTGGAGTCGAAGAATGGCAGGGAATGCTTGACGAGAATCAGCCTATGCATAGGTATCACGCCTCGACCGGCTATGGGCAGCCGTTTGCCAGGTGCTCCTCGAACGTCTCCGCAAACACATGCCGCCCCGAATGGTCGCAAGCTGCCCGGAAATAATAATATGGCGACGACTCCGGGAAAGCCACCGCGCTCAGCGCCGCCAATCCTGGATTGCAGATCGGGCCAGGCGGTAAACCAGCGAACAGATAGGTGTTATAAGGCGATCCGGTTTGCATATCCTCGACCGAGAGAGGGTTGGTCCACCACGTTCGCTGATCGGCGTTGAACCCGATGGCGTACTGCACCGTCGGGTCGGCGTCGAGCTTCATGCCGATGGCATGCCGGTTGAGATACACCGACGCGATAAGCGGCATATCCTCCTCGAGCACCGCCTCTTTCTCGACAATCGAGGCCAGCGTCACCGCCTCGTACAGGCTCAATCCCTGGGCGGCAAACCCCTGCCGGATGTCGTCGGTCACTCCGGCGTCGAAGCGTCCCAGCATCACCCCGATCATCGCCGCCGCGTTCAGGTCGCGCCCCAGTTCGTATTCTCCGGGGAACAGAAACCCCTCGAGGGTAGCGCTATCGGGGAGTTCAGCCGAAAACGAAAAGCCCTGCGGGTGCGCCCGCGTCGCGGCCAGGAAATCTTCGGTGGCAATTTCCAGCCCCGAGGTGGGCATCAATTGGGCGATCTCCTCCAGCCGCCAACCCGCCAGCACGACAAAAGGCACTGAAGTGGGTGTGGCGTCTTGCAGCGCCTGGGCCAACGCCGTGGGCGTCATCGCCGCGCTCAACGTGAATTCCCCTGCCTGGAGAGTTGTGTCCAGCCCGGTGTATTGCAGGTAAGAGCGGAAAGCGGTGGAATTCTTGAGCAATCCCTCCTGTCCCAGCCGGGTGATAATGGACTCGGCTGGCTCGTTCAGCTCGACGACAAAGGTCTTTGGCGCGCCGTAGGGATTGGCGGGCGAGGTGAGAACCGCCTCATTCAGCAAGAGGATGACTGACAGCCGAAATCGTTGGCCAGTCGTGAGCGAGGGGGAGGGCGGCCCGAAAGTTTTCGCGGCCTGGTTGGGAATGCTGGCGATCAGGCCGATGATGACGATGACAGCCATGATGAGGGCGGCGGCAAGCGGGAGGATGCACGCGCCGTGTACGGAAGTTTGGCGTTTGGGCATAATGGGGTTGAATGTTGAAAGTTGAAGGGTGAAAGGCGGTCGTATCCTGGGTGCAGTCGAAAGACCCGTTGTCAGTCAGGCATCCTGTGCGTAGTCGAAGGTGGCAGATAGCAGGTGGCAGGTAGCAGGTAGCAGGTGGCGGGAGGGATGCGTCAGTCAGGCATCCTGAGCGTAGTCGAAGGATGGGCATCGAGGTACGTTTGCAGGATATAGGTGGCGGCCAGATCGTCGAGATGCCCCTGCCGTTTGCGCCGCGTGACGCCCATGGCGGCGCGTGCGGAGCGGGCAGCCTGGGTGCTGCCAAACTCATCCCACAAAATGACAGGGATCTCGGTCTGCGAGCGGATAGCTTCAGCCAGCCGGTTGGCGCGGCGGCCCTGCGGCGTGAGCTGCCCTTCATCGTCCAGTCCCGCCCCGATGATGATGCGCCCTGCGCCGTTCTCGACGGCCAGTTGGGCAATCGCCGCCGCGTCCAACGGCCGCGAGATGTGCAGCAGCACAGTCAGCGGGTTGGCGATTACGCCGGTCTCATCGCTGAGCGCCAGCCCAATACGCCGTTCGCCTGGGTCCACAGCCATTACACGCATGATGTTATCCTCGTTGAACTTCTTTCGCCAAATAGACGCCGCCTGCATCATTCGGTGAAGACGACTCGATGACTGAAAACCCATAATTGGCGTAAAACTTCAGCGCTCTGCTGTTCACGTTGGCGACTCCTGCGATGATTGTGCGAAAGTGATTTTCACTCGCCCATTGAAAGATGGCATCCATCAAATTCCTCGCAACACTTGTCCCTCGATATTCAGAAGTAACCCAGACTTGCAACAATTCTCCAGCATCGCCTTTGTCCTCGAGGCGATATAACGCTGCCATGCCAATCGGCTCATCGTTTGCGAACGCAATGAACGTTGTTCGGTCGCTTCCCTGGGCAGTCCGGTCTGCTTGCTCGCGCCAGCTTTCGGCGCTGCGCTGTAGCGCCGCATCGTAAGTGGCTGAAAAAGCATAAGGCGCATCTTGTAATGCGGTAAGTCTCAACCGCTTGAAAAGATCTGCCTCCCCAAGCTGGATGCGCCGAATGGTTATCACATCGCCACCTGATGTCAATGGAGAAAGGGCGAAAGTTCACGCCACGAACCGCGACTGTTGACTGCCAACTGCCAACCGACAACTGACAACTGATCACTGATTACTGCTCACAATTATTCTCAGCGGGATGAACGGCAGGCGCGGCCACCAGTTGGGTAACATCTCGATGCGCGGATCAGACGCCAACGGGAGCGCCGCTTCCAATCGCTGCAAGGCTTCCGATGGCGGCAGCCCCAGTGACAGGCTGATCGCTTTGGCAGGGGAGAGCTGCGCCTGAATCGTCCAGCGGGCAGCGAGTGTCCATTGGGCTTCAGCTTCCCCAACCAATCGGGGCGCGGTGAGCGCCTCGGTGACGAGAGTCTCCCGGAGCGGCGCGTAATTCTCCGGCATTTGAGCATCCAGCAAAGCCGTCGCCAATTCTCGAATATCTTCACCGGGGGCGACCAGGGCTTGAACTTCCAGCCGCAGCGTGAGCTGGAGCTGGCGGGCAGGCTGGTTGTTGGTTTCGGGGGTGTAAGTTTTTTCCAGGATGGTGTAACCTGGCGAGAAGGTCAGCAACTGATCGCCAGGGGCCAGGCTGTCCTGGATTTCCTCCAGAGCCGTCTGGCGCAGTGTGGCGGCAAGCTCATCGAATAGGCGTGTTCGGTTTGCTGTGGTGGGCGCTGAAGCAATGCGGTTAGCGCCGCCGCTGGTGGCCGTTTTGTTGGTTACAGTCAGACTTAACCCCAATGAGCCTTCGATAGCCTGGATGCTGCCGGGGAGCAGATTCCCCGTTCGCCCAGGGGCAGCCGCGATGACCGGGAGCGTCACTGTCTTCCCCGAGCCGGACGCGACCGTTCCGGCTTTGGTGACCAGGAACCGGATGGGTGTTTCGCTGACCGTGACGACAACCGTGTTTTTGGGAATGGTAACGGCTTTTTCGGTCAAATTGGTGAATGTGACGCTGCCGGTTGCGGCTTGCTCCGGGACGGAGGTGTTGCCGGTGGTGGTGATGCTGTCGCGCCCCTCGACGGTGACGCTCACCCAATGGGCTGGGAGATTGCCGGTCAGGCTGGCTATTTCGACCTCCGGACTGGCCGAGACCGGCAGGGATAAGGCTTGGGTGCGGGCGGCGGGTTCGAGGGTAATCTTGGCCGAGGGCAGCAGCACCGCCGCAACGGCCAGCATAGCAATCACACTGATCGAGAACAGCGCCAGCCGCAGCGCTGGGTGAAGCATGGCAGGCGGTATGGCGCGCGGCGACTTCGCCCGCAGCGCGCCGGGTTCCACCGGCTCGATCTCAGGCCCAGTGCGGCGGCGCGGCAGACGACGGCGTTTGGGCTTGCGCCAGCGCTCCGTTTGCGCCTGCCGGCTGGTTTTGAAAGTGGGGATGCCAAGTTCTTTGGCTTGGAAATGGACATCGGAATCTTTGGTGACCAGTGCGATTTGCGCCCCGATGGAAGCGGCGCGCCGCTGGAGCAGGAGCAAATCCAGCTTGCGATGGAGCACCTGCCCGCGTTTGGGCCACACCAGCAGGATACGCCCGGTTTGCCCCCAGGTCATCTTGTCCCGGACGGAGAGGATATCATCGTGCGCTTCCAGTTGGATGACCTGTGTTTTCACATCAATCTATTTGGGCGCGAACGCCGCGGTAGATGCCAATTATTCCGCCCCCGATCATCCCAATGCCTGAAAAGAAGCCGAGAACTGAATACAGGATAACACGCGCATCGAAGATCACATTTGTATCGGGGGCGTTTGAATTAGGTAAAAATATCAGAAATGGAAAAATCGCAGTCCATGCAGAGACAAGCGTCACAACCAGACCGATCAGGCAACTGCCAATCGCAAGGGGGATGATGAACACATTCTTCCGCGCCTGGACTTTGCCGCGGTACTGGGTTTCCACCGTTCCGACGAAGCGCTGCACTTCACTCCATTCGACGCCTGTGCGCTCGCAAACTGCGCTGGCGACATCGCTGCGCTTGCGGTGTTTGCCCAACTCGGAAAGGGTGAACTTGACCAGCTCGGGGTTCTCTTCAAGGGTGAGACGTCGCGGGCGTGAGGCGTGAGAAGCCGCTGCTGGAACCGCGACAGTTGATGCGCGCTGGGCTGTGGGCCGCCTTTGGGGGTCAAGAGAATCCAGGAAGCGGGTTGCCATCTCGATAGGTTCTCCGGTCTGCTGCGCCAATTCCTGGATGATTTCGGTCCGAGGTTTGCCTTTGGCAAGCTCGGCGGCGGCGAACGCTTCGGCCTGCGGGATGGTGGTGATGGCGGGAACAGGGGCTGCCGGCGCGGGCAGGGAGCTGTCTGTTTCTCGCAGCCAGGGGGGGAGAACTACCGCCGGGGGCGGCAGTACACCCGGCGGGGGGATGCTCGCCTTCGCTTGACGAAAATCTTTCTCGGCCAGCGCTACGAACTTCTCGATCAAATCAGGCGGCGCGCCAAGCTGCCCGGCGAGCGCGCTGACGATCTGCTCGCGCGGGCAATCTTGCGCGAGGAGGTTATGAACGTAGGCGAGGGCTTCTTGTTTGTTCATTCGGGTCTTCGAGGTGTGTGGCTTTGTTCTGTTAGGA
>DYIZ01000173.1 GCA_020723385.1 Candidatus Aquidulcis sp. | reverse complement strand
GAAAGTCAGCCGAAACTTGACTTTGTCAAACTATTCAGGGCTGGCTGCGCACCTGGGATAGCGCCGGGCACGTCTCGCGCACCGAGTGGCCCGAGGCGCCGTTCGTGTTGCAGCAGGCTGGCGCGGCAGTGTTCAGTATCGAAGATGTGGAATGCGATGAGTCCCGCATCGAGGAGTTCGCCGCGTCGTGCCCGGTATTAGCCGTCACCGAGGCGGCGCAGGGTGTGCGCCTGTACTGGCACGGTGACGTGCGCCGTTTTCGCCCGCCGGTGGTGACGGAGGTGGATGCGACCGGCGCAGGCGACATCTTCGCGGCGGCCTTCTTTGCCCGACTGTACACGACGCGTGACCCATGGGAAGCGGCGCGCTTCGCCAATCAGATCGCGGCGATCTCTGTCACTCGTCCCGGGCTGCAAGGGGTTCCCACACCCGAAGAAGTCGAGGCGAGTATGGTGGAAGTGTTGTAAATATCGGTTTTGGGAAATTTTAGACCGGCAAGCAATCATCCGAAATCATTATGGCCCGTATCTATACCCTCGTCAACCAAAAAGGCGGCGTCGGCAAAACCACAACCGCTATCAACCTGGGCGCATACCTGGCTTATTACGGCCAGCGCGTGCTCATCGTGGATCTCGACCCGCAAGCCAATGCCACCTCCTGCCTGGGGGTGGACAAACGCACGGTGAAGGGCGGCACCTACGATGCCATCATCGGCGCGTCGGCGGCGGGCAGCCACATTTTGCACAACCCGCGTCTCAAGTTGTCGCTGCTGCCATCGTCCACTGCGCTGGCCGGGGCAGAGGTCGAGCTGGTGCCGGAGCTGGCGCGTGAGACCCGTCTGCGGGAAGCGCTCAAGCCGCTGAACGACCGATACGATTACATTTTGATTGACTGCCCGCCCTCGCTGGGATTGCTGACCCTCAATGGGTTGGTGGCCGCCCGGGAGGGGGTGCTCATCCCGGTGCAGTGCGAATACCTGGCACTGGAGGGGGTCGGCCAATTGACGAATACCATCAACCGGGTGCGCTCGGCCGTTTTCCCGGATTTGACGATCCGCGGGGTGGTGCTGACCATGTACGAGCGCCGCACCAAGTTGAGCAATGATGTGGTCGAAGAAGTGCGCCGCCATTTCCCGGATCGTGTGTTCGAATCCATCGTCCCGCGCAGCGTGCGCCTGGCCGAAGCGCCCTCCTACGGCCAGCCGATCTCGCTCTACTCCCCCGACTCCACCGGCGCACGCGCTTACGAAGCGCTGGCGCGGGAAGTGCTGGAGGGGGATGGGGTGAAAATCCCAATAATAGAATAATATGATGACCAAAAAATCTGGCCTCGGTAAAGGTTTAGACGCGCTCATCCCAGTGGGTGATTTCACCCCCATGAGCGGCGCACCCGCTTCGGGCGGGGTGTTGCAGCTCCCGGTCAACGCCATCGCCCCCAACCCGCGCCAGCCGCGCACCAGCTTCGACTCTGCGGAGCTGGCCGAGTTAGCTGCCTCTATTCGCGAACACGGCGTCATCCAGCCCATCCTGGTCACGCGCGGCGAAAAGCACGATCATTTCACCCTGGTCGCCGGCGAACGCCGGTTGATGGCTGCCCGCCAGGCGGGATTGGATACCATTCCCGCCATCGTGCGGGAAGCCTCCGAACAGGAGCAGTTGGAATTGGCGCTTATCGAAAACGTCCAGCGCGCTGACCTCGGCCCGCTCGAAACAGCCTCTGCTTACCACCTGCTCGATGAAGAATTCGGCCTCTCCCACGAGGAGATTGCCGCCCGTGTGGGCAAGAGCCGCACGGCAGTCACGAACACGCTGCGCCTGCTCAAGCTGCCCGCCATTGTTCAGCAATCGCTCGCTGAACAGAAGATCACCGAGGGCCACGCGCGGGCTTTGCTCGGACTGGCGACGCCCCAATCGCAGGTCGCTGCGCTGCAAACTATTCTCAAACAAGCGCTCAACGTGCGGCAAACCGAAGAGCTGGTGCGCAGGTTGAGCGGCGAGAAACCGCAGTCTGCACCGAAGCCGCCAGCCCCGCCAGAGATCAAGGCTCTCGAGGAGCGGCTGCGCGGCCATTTTGGTACCAAAGTCACCTTGAGCCGGCGCGGTAAGGGTGGGACAATGGTTATTCATTACTACTCTGATGAGGAGTTGGAGTCTCTGCTCGGACAGATTTTAGGGGATAGCGAAATACGCTCATAAATAAATTCAGATTACCGGAAGAGATGCTGACCGCGCCTCGACCGGGGAGGGTACCACCATGGAAGACCTGAGTGGCAAACAATTTGGCCAATATCGCATCGTCGCGCCGCTGGGAGAGGGGGGCATGGCATCGGTTTACAAAGCTTACCAGCCCAGCGTAGACCGCTACGTGGCGCTGAAGGTGCTGCCCAGCTATTACGCCGCCGATCCAACCTTTGTCAAACGCTTCGAGCATGAAGCCAAAGTCATCGCCAGCCTGGAACATCCTAACATTCTGCCCGTTCACGATTTCGGCGAGAGCGAGGGGTTCGCCTATTTGGTGATGCGCTTCGTGGAGGGCGGCACGCTCTCGGATGTGATGACCGGAAAACCGCTGCCCCTCGAGCGGGTATCCCGCCTCATCGGACAGATCGCCAGCGCCCTCGATTACGCGCATTCAAAAGGCGTTATCCACCGGGACATCAAGCCATCCAATGTGCTGACCGATAAACAGGGTAACTGTCTGCTCTCGGACTTCGGGCTGGCAAAAGTGCTGATGGCCTCCCCAAAATTCACCACCAGCGGGGCGTTCATCGGTACGCCGACTTATGCCTCCCCCGAGCAGTGCATGGGCGCCGAGCTGGACCATCGCAGCGACATCTATTCACTGGGCGTGATGCTGTACGAGATGGTGGTGGGCCGCCCGCCCTACGACGCCGAAACCCCGATGGCGGTGGTCATCAAACACGTACACGATCCGCTGCCGCTGCCCCACTCGCTTGCCCCCGATATACCCGATGCGGTCGAAAAGGTGATCCTCAAAGCGTTAGCCAAGAATCCCAATGACCGCTACCAAAGCGCGGGTGAAATGTCCACAGCCCTCGACGCGGTTGCCAAAGCTGGGGTTGCTGCGCCCGATAAAACCGCCGCGCCGCCCAAAAAGGTCGAGGAACCGGGGGCGACACAGGTATTGCAGCCTGCCGGGAAGACGGTCAAACTCGAACCCGGGCAGAAGCGCCGTATCCCGGCCTGGGGATTGGCGGTGGGCTGTGCGGTGATTTTACTGGCATTGGCAGGGGTCGCCGTACTCGGGGGAGTTGGGCTGGGCCTGTGGACTTTTTCCCAAAAGACTCCGGCAGCCCGTCTGGCGACAGCCACACACGGCCTCATCGGGCCAGCCACCCGCACGGCAACCGCCGCGCCCCTTTCGGCCAGGACTCAAACGCCTTCGATCGAAACTCCCGGCAACCCTCGCTGCTACGATCCCGCTCCTTGTCTGGCAGCCAATGGATGATCTGCCGCGCACCATCAATAGTCTGGTCGTGGATCCTTTTTCGCCTGCCACGCTCTACGCCGGGACCGGTCAAAATGGCGCTGGCAGTGGCGTCTACAAAAGCACAGACGCCGGGCTAAGCTGGACGCTTTCGAACGCTGGCCTGACCGCTGATGATGTGACCGCCCTGGCCATCAGTCATGATAACCCACCCATTCTGTACGCACTGGCTGGCGATACGGTTTTTGCCAGCAGCGATGGGGCGCAGTCCTGGACGAAAATGGGCAAGCCGGGTTTCTTCAGCGGCTTCTCCCCGCGCCTGTATGTGGTTCCTAACAGCGGGCAAATCTTGTACTTGATCGCCCAAACCAGCGGCTTTCACCGCAGCATGGATGGCGGCTACACATGGATGCCGATCACGGAGGGCTTGCCAGCGGATGACAGCAGCGGAACTGCTGCCATTGCACTGGCTTTCGACCCCACCAATCCCAATATCATCTACCTCGGCACGGGAGGTTTTGTAGGCAACGGCCACGGCATTTACAAATCAACCGACGGCGGCGAGACGTGGGCGGCGGCAAACCAGGGGATGAGCGATCTGCGTGTGCTGGCGGCGGCGGTTGATCCCGCTGATCCACAGGTTGTTTATGCGCTGGGCGAAACCGCCTCTCACGAAGCGGCATTATTCAAGAGCACCGACGGTGCGCAAACCTGGGCCAATATCGCCGGCCGGCTGCCGGATGAATACCTGTTCTCGGCTTATTATGACTTGTTTATCTGCCCGGATGCGCCTTCTATGCTGTTCGTTTTCAATGGGCAGGCGGCATTGGTGAGCGGGGATGGCGGCGACTCCTGGCAGGCGCTGCCTTATGGCGAGTCATACCTCACCCCCTCGACGACGCTCGTCACCTTCGCTCCCGAGCTGGCCATTCTCATCGGTCAGGGATATTCCGAGGGCGGCTGGCGGCTCGATGCAGCGAAGATTACGGGCATTCCCACCCAGCCCGCGCAACGTACCCCGCTGCCTCCCACCGCCACCAGCGCTCCGCCTCCACCTACCGGGCGTTGGGCAGCCATCGCCGATCTGCCGCGCGGCATCAGCTCAGTGGTTTGGGACCCTAACAACCCTCAGGTGGTTTACGCCGGAACGGGTAATTTCTCCGGGTCGGGCAACGGTTTGTTCAAGAGCACAGACGGCGGGCAAACCTGGCAAGATGTATCGTCGGGCCTGCCGCTCAAAGCCATCAACGCGTTGACCATTGGCGGGAATCCGGCCACGCTGTATGCCCTCGTTTACCAGGAGCTTTATGCCAGCGCCGATGGCGCGCAAACCTGGGAGCGGCGCGGCCAGCTCGACGGTTTTACCGGAACCGGCCCCTATCAGCTCGTGATAGCGGGGGATGCCCTCTTTGCTGTGGGCGGGTATAACGGCTTGATTCGCAGCGACGATGGCGGGCAGAGCTGGATTCCCTGCGGAGAAGGCCTGCCGCAGGGCAGTTTCGGCTCGATAACCGCCCAGGTATTGGCAGTTGACCCTGCCGACGCCAACGTGGTTTACGCTGGCACACCCTCCAATGGCGTTTATAAATCCAGCGATGGCGGTTGGACGTTCACCGCATCCAACAAAGGAATGCTCGATTACGGCATTTCAGCCCTGGCGATAAACCCTGCCAACCCGCAGACGCTTTATGCCGGAACGGGCGCTGGCGAGTTGTTCAAAAGTGATGATTACGGGCAAACCTGGCTAAATTTCTCCGAAAAGATCAAGAACCTGCAATCGCAAAGCCCTGGCGTTATACGGGCTATTTCGATTGACACCGTGGACGCAGACACCGTTTACCTGCTCGCCGATAACCTGGGCCTGATCGTCAGCGCCGACAGTAATACAAAATGGCGGCTCTTAGGCAAACCGCCCGAAAACGATTACCCCAATTTCTCGGCTGTGGGGATCGTAACCAATCCTGACCTGGTGGTCATCGCCGGGCTGAACAACGATGGCGGGGCCTGGCGATACGCCATCGGGCAAAAGACGCCCACCGCTACCCCCACCCTGTCTCCCTCCGGCGACGGCGGCGACGCTTTTCCTGCCGGTGACTGGCAATCCCTGGGCGATCTCCCCCGTAACATCAACACTCTGGCTTATGCTCGCAGCAACCCGAACATCATCTATGCCAGCACCGGCGGGACAGGCGAAGCAGGCAGCATTTATAAGAGCGATGACGCCGGGCTAACCTGGCTCATTGCATCCAACGGCTTGCCATCTGGCGAGTGGGTGCAGGCGCTGGCGGCAAGCGATGATGGGCAAACGGTTTATGCCGCCATCGGCGCAGCCGGCGACATCTATATCAGTCACGATAGCGCGGCGAGCTGGTCGAAAGCGGGCGGCACGCAGCTTTGGGGAGGGTTCGAGCGCAGCCTGGTCGTTGCTCCATCCAACCCGGATGTTGTCTACACCGTGTCGAACGGCTTTGGCCTGTCGCGCAGCGACGACGGCGGGCAAAACTGGGCGTCGCTTTCCACAGGATTGCCGCAGGATGGAACCGACGTTTTCGTCCTCGCTATCGCCATTGACCCTGCAAATGCAGGCGTGCTCTACGCTGGCACTGGCGGGTTCGTCAGCAACTGCCACGGCGTCTTCAAATCCACTGACCGCGGCGACACCTGGACACCCGCCAACGCCGGAATGTTGGATTACTGTATCTCGTCTATCGCCGTAGACCCGGCTAATTCTCAGACCGTGTACGCCAGCGGCAAGAATGGCGAATTCTTCAAGAGCCTGGATGGCGGGCAAAGCTGGTACAATCTGACCACTGCCCTCCAATCCATCGAATTCGGAAATGTTGGTGTGATCAGCGCTATCAGCCTCAACCCATCGAAGCCGGATTTTGTGTGTATGCTCGGCGGCGTTGCCGGACTCCTGTGCAGCACCAACGGCGGCCAAAAATGGCAGGTTCTGGGTATGCCCTCCGACCTGAATTCGCCGATGTTCGTTGCCATGCTGGTGAATTTTGACCCCTTCTTTGTGATCGTCACCGCCCGCGATGTGGGTGCGTGGCGCTTCACCCCCAAATAATCAATTGGTGTTTCACCTTATCGTAGCAAGTCAAAAATCGCTTAGGAAAGTAGGGAAAAAGGCGATTTCAGGTATGCAGGCATGATCATCCTCTATAACGCCCGCATCTATAATCTTGACTCTGAACACCCGGCGGCGACCGCGATTGCCATTGACCAGGAGCGGATTCTGGCCCTCGGGGATGAAACCCTCCTCGAATTGCACGGGATCACTGAAACCGTGGATTTGGGCGGCCGCCCGGTGATACCCGGCCTGACCGACGCTCACATCCATCTGGAGCACTACGCCCTCGGCCTGCAAAAAGTGGATTGCGAAACCGCCACGCTGGCCGAGTGCCTGCGCCGGGTTGCCGGGCGCGCCCGTGGGATGCCTCCCCTGGAATGGGTGCTGGGACACGGATGGAATCACAACAATTGGACGGACATCCCCTCCCCGGCGGGTGAAGGTGGCCGCGAGCCGGGCTATGGCTCCGCCGCCGACCTCGACGCGGCTGCGCCCGAGAATCCAGTTTATCTTACCGCAAAATCCCTGCACGCCGGTTGGGCCAACACCGCCGCCCTGCGGCTGGCAGGCATCAATGGGGCAACCCCGGACCCCGAGGGCGGGCGCATCGGGCGCGACGCCAGCGGGAAACCCAACGGCATTCTGTACGAAGCGGCCATGGAATTGATTGGCAATGTCTTGCCCAGGCCGTCCGCTGCGGGCGTGGCAGATGCCATCCGGGCGGCGCAGCCTATCCTGTGGCAGATGGGTCTCACCGGGGTGCATGATTTCGACCGGCAGCGCTGCTTCGCCGCCCTCCAAGGTCTCCAGGCCCAGGGCGATCTGCGCCTCCGGGTGATCAAGAGCATCCCGCTGGATTTACTGCCCCAGGCGGTTGAGCTGGGTCTGCGTACCGGATTTGGCGACGATTTTCTGCGCATAGGCGCAGTCAAAGCCTTCTCGGATGGCGCGCTTGGCCCGCAGACTGCGGCCATGCTTCAGTCTTATGAAGGGAAATCTGGCAAAGAACGGGGGATGCTGTTCCTGGATGCCGAAGAGTTGTTCGAGCGCGGCAGCCTGGCAGTCGAAAATGGCTTGAGCCTGGCAGTTCACGCCATCGGCGACCGCGCCAATCACGAGGTGTTGGATGGGATTGAGGAGCTGAGGCGGTTTGAGCAGGATCTGAATCAGACCGAAGACCGCAGACCGAAGACGGTCGAACCATCCGGCCCACGGTCTTCGGTCCACGGTCGTCTTTTACGTCACCGCATCGAGCACGTCCAACTCCTGCACCCGGACGATGCGGCGCGGCTGGCGGCGTTGGGCGTCATCGCTTCGATGCAGCCCATTCACGCAATTTCGGATATGGAGATGGCCGATCATTATTGGGGAAAGCGGGCCGGGCTGTCGTATGCCTGGCGAACGCAGTTGGCGCATGGCGCGGCGCTGGCCTTTGGCTCTGACGCCCCTGTGGAATCGCCCAACCCGTTTTGGGGGCTGCACGCCGCCGTAACCCGCCGCCGGTTGGATGGGACGCCGGGCAGCGAAGGTTGGTATCCTGAGCAGCGCCTGACCGTGCTGGAAGCGCTGCAAGCCTTCACCACCGGTGCAGCGTATGCAGCTGGGATGGAAGACCGCCTGGGGAAGCTGGCCCCCGGCTTCCTGGCTGATTTGTTAGTGTTAGACACTGACCCATTCACCTGCGAGCCGGATGAGCTGTACGCCATTCATCCCATTGGAACGATGGTGGGCGGCGATTGGGTGCGGCGAGAATTCTAACCGCTTCTACCCAATGGAATATGTCAACTGGTAAAACAGGTTTCGGACGGGTTATGCCCGTCCGAAACCTGTTTTTCCGGAATGCTTATTGGAGACACCTGTTGTTTATCGCCCGCCGCGGCGGATTGGCTCGGCTTTTTCGAGATCGGCAAAGACGACCAACCGCTTGAGATAAGCCTCGATCTCCAGATCCCAATCGGTGCAGGTGATCAGCGTCAACTGGGTGTTCTCGGTTGGTTCAGTCACCCACGTCTCATCGGTATTTACCACCAGATTTTCCCGCACCCGGTAGGTGTAGATATACCGCTCGGTGAAGATGACGATCTCGTCACCGGCGGTCAATTGATCCAGGTAGCGGAAGGGGCCGTCGCCCAGGCCGCGCACGGTGACGTGCGCCGCCAGGGCGGTATTGCCGCCCAACCCGGGCCAGGAAGTGTTGCCCAGCCAGGCGACTTCTTCGCGCAGACCATTGATGAGCCAGGTTTCTTCTTCATAAGGCACATATTTCACCACTGCGTCGAGTGAGAGCTTCGAGATGATGACGCGCATCACCGCGCTGGCGTCGGGCAGCGGTTCTTCTGTGTTGACCGGAGTGGGGAGGAATGTCGGCGAGGGGATCGGAAAATTCGGCAGCGTAATCAGCGGCTCTGGTGTGGAAAATGCCGCCGCCGAAGGGTGCTGGCGGGTGGGGGTAAAGTCTGGGGCAATGCCAAACCCCGCTAACTGTTCCAGGGTGGGCAAAGCCTCCTGCGGGGTCGGAGGGGTAACCACTTCCTGTGGGCCAACTCGCCCGAGGCCGAAGATACTCACCAAAACCGCCCCGGCGATCAGCACCACACCGATGCCCAGGCACCATTCGGATAGGCGCGGCTGGCGTTTTCTCGCCCACAGTCCATACCAGATCGTGAACAGCCCGATCAGTCCGAGGGTCGCGCCCAGGAAGAGCAGCGACCAGTCTATCACGGTTGTCGCTTCCGGCTCGATGGGCAGCTCACCCGTGCCGGGCAGCCCGGTAGCTTTGATCGTGTAGTTGACGCTGGCGGTCAGAGATTTATTGGGCGCATAAGTCATGGTGACGACGTTGGCAATCGTCTCGTTTTTGGTCGCACCGGCGTTGAGCTTTACATCAATCGAGATCCTGACGTTTTCATTGGGAAATAATTGGCCAATTGACGCGGTCCACGAGTGTGCGGCCTTTGTGGTGGTGCCTTTGTTGGATGAGACGGTTAGAACATCTACGTATGAGGGGAATGAGTCGGTGACAACTGTGTCATTTGCAGGCGCTAACCCTGTGTTGGTGAGGTTGACGATGAAAGTGATGATCGTGTTAACGCTGCCCTGAGTAGGGTCGGCGCTCACCGAAATGGTTGGCGCGGGGGTGATGGTGCCTGTGCGGGTGACAGTAGGGGTCAATGAGATTGTGCGGGTGGGTGTGGGTGTGCGCGGCGTACCGGTTTCGGTTCTTGTTGCTGTAAAGGTAAAGCTGGCTGTGCGCGTGATTGTCGGGGGAGTGGTAGTGAGTGTTGGCGTGAGGGTGGTTGTAGCGGTGAGAGTCGCGGTAGTGGTTGGGGATGCGGGATAATCTTTGAAGATGACGGGCATGAAGCTGACCGGGGATGGCGATGATTGAAAAGTTGCCTGAGCGAATGGCGCTGCATTGGTATCCAATAACGGTAAAACGACAACCAATGCGAGCAGGATCAGCCCAATGGCGATCAAAGCTGGGCGCATCTGCCGGGCTGCGCGTTCGTCTCGCGTCGAGTTTTCGTTATCCATCTCCAACCTCTCCATTACGAATTTGGGTAAATATGAATGACCCGGATTTATTATATCACCCTGACGGGAGGCGTTTGTTAGGTTGGCTGCGATGAAACATCAAGCCCCGGACGATTATCTGCCGGGGCTTGATCTTCCTCAACGTTTACACGCTGAAGGGAAATCTAATGGTTTATGGTTCCAGATTCTTGTTGACGATAGGCAGGTAGAGCGTGTAGCCGCGTGCCAGAACGGTGGTGTCAACCGAATCCGTGTTGTTGAGCGGATCAGGATCGCCAGTAGCGCTGGTTACTTCCACGGTGTTGGTCATGGTGCCGGGGTTATCGGTCGCCCAGACCACCAGGGTGATCACGGCGTTTTCACCATTTTCCAGGTCGCCCAGCTCACAGACGACTGGCCCAACACCCGAGCAGGTGCCCTGGGTTGTGCTGACCGTCATGTAGTACGAGCCAACCGGGATGTAATCGGTAACGACGACACTGGCGGCCACATCCGGCCCATTGTTGACCACCTCGATTGTGTATGTCACCACGTCGTGAGTGTAAACCGTCGCAGGAAGCGCGGTCTTGGTCACGGAGAGGTCGGCTTCGGCCAAGAAGATTTCGGTCGTCTCGGTGTCGCTGTTGTCGGTCATATCCAGGTCGAGAGTAACAGCGTCAACCGTAGCTGTGTTGGTGATCGTGCCAACCGTGTCGGCCTGAACGACGATGTAACGCATCGCGGTCGCGCCGTTGGCAAGCGTGGCGATATTGCACGTCACCACGCCGGCATCCTCGTCGCAGCCGGCTGCTGAGACGAAAGTGATGCCTGCGGGCAACACATCCTCGATGGTGATATCCGTCGCATCGGATGGGCCGGCGTTTTCGACTGCCAGGGTGAAGGTGAAGGTTTCACCAACAGCCACAGGGTCAGCGGAATCGCTCTTGATGATGGAGAGGTCGGCCACCGGGATGATCTCGGTTTGGGCCTCGTCCGCCATCATCACGTCGTTGAAGTCCATCTCAGCGGTGTTGATTACCTCGCCATCCACCGCAGTTACCGTCACATTGAAGGTGATAGTGATGGTGGTGGGATTGGGGATGGTAGCCACATCGAGTACGACATCATCTACGAAGAAGTTGATATTGCCAGCGTTACCCGCCGGGTTCTCTTCGTAGATTTTGACATTGTGGACGCCGCCATCGGCGAAGGCGCTGACATCTACCACGATCTGGGCGTAGGTGCCATAGTTAGCGATGTCTGCTTCGGTGACGGTGAAGACAGGCGTGCCGTCAATCTGGATGTTCATCATGCCCACATCGGTGGGTTGTTGCCGACCCATGAGCAGCCATAGGCTAAGGGTGGCGACACCGTTGGGGATGGTGACATCCTGATCTATCGAAGCTTGTTCAGCTTCATTGCCCCATCCACCCATCCAGACGAACCAACTGCCGGTGTTCGGCAGGTCAACACCGCAGGTAGCGTCGCAGATCAAAGCGAAGGTGTGCAGTGATAGTTCGGTCCAATAGGGGTTGGGTGAGCCAAGCTCGAAGGAGCCATCCTGGATGACATCCGCATTGGGCCGTCCAACTACATCGGCGTATTCCCAGTAGACAGAACCATCATCATACCAGGCGGTGCCAAAGGTGGTGGTCAGGCCGCCAGCGAACTCAACGCCAACCGGAAGTGTGTCGGTCAGCAAGGCAGTTCCTGCCAGCGGATCGAGGGTGGTGATCTCGATGGTGTAGGGGATGACATCGCCTGGGTAGGCTTGATCCGGGGCATCTTTATCAACCGTCGCTAGAACGATGAAGTCCAGCGGGATGACAATGGGATTCGGCCCATTGACAACGGCCAGCGTTTCGGAGATGTGACCGTGCCAACCGAGATCGGCATTTACCATGAAGGTCTTGGTGATAGTGTACCAGTCGCCGCTGATGCCGCCAGAGACTTCCCAAGAGACGCTGTTCGCGCCGGTGATGACCACGCCGAAATCAGCAGTGGCATCCACCAGCCCAACGTTGCCCATGAAGAGTTCTTCCAGCGTGTAGGTGACCGGATCATTGGATGTGACCATCACTTCGTCCACGACTGTAACTGTATCGCCATTGGCAACCTGGAACGGGCTGTCTCCGGGGTGGAACAACTCACCGTTGATCCAGATCTCTTTCTCCCAGGAAGGAACCGCTTGAAGCTCAACGGTCATTGTAACCGGGACGGCTATCAGCGGGTTGACTGGATCGTCGCTGGCGATGCACATGTTGGCGTGGTAGGTGCCTGCAGGCATGCCAGTCGAGTCGAAGGAGACGGAGACAACATCATTACCACCCGAGGCGACTGTGCCGGATGCCGGGTTGACACTCAACCAAGGGGCGTCAACAGGCTCACAGAGGGGCATGCCTACCTGCAAACGCTCGTTGGTGGCGTAGGCAGTATCGCCTGCGCTATTGCGGCCTCCAATGACATAGAAGTAGCCGTCGGTAGCAACATCGGCTTCCATGTAGACGCGGCCTTGTGCCAGCATGGGGATGGTCGGCGAGGTTGTCCATGTGTTTGTATCCGGGTCGTAATAGCCGGCGTGGTTCAGGACAGCCCAACCGGCGTCGCGCCGTCCGGCAGCCAGCCACAGACCATCTTCGCCGTAGCCGTCAGCATTGTACGACCATCGGGTATACAATCCACCGCCGTTGGGAACGCCTGCAACATAGCTCCAAACGGTGCCGTTGAACTTCTCGGCGGTCATATCAGGGGTGAATCCTGGGAAGAGGACGCCACCGGCAACGTAGATTTCACCCTGAATGGCTGCCGCGGAGAAGGACGTGCGCGATTTCTGCATCGGCACTCCTGGCGTCCAGGTACCGGTGGTGGTATCCAGTATCCAAACCTGGGTTGTGCTGGCGCTAGCCGTGATGCCGCCTAATACATACAGGTCTGTGCCGATTGCTACGACCTGATACTGCGAACGAGCTGTGTAGCCGCCGTTGGCTGCGATGGAAGACCAGGTGTTGGTCGCGATATCGTAAACATAAGTCGTGGCGGTTGTATCGTCGCCGGGGATGTATATCTTATTGAGGATGGTGATGCCATCAATCGAGTCCAGAGTCACCGGCACCGGGGACATAGTATCCCAGGTATTCGTCGCGGTGTTATAGCGGAACACCGTATCTGTGGGTATCGTTGCAGCCGCGTCGCTTGTACCGCCGATCACGTAAACATAGCCGTTCTTGTCAGCGATGACGGCGTTGAATACACGTGCAGACGGGAGCGGGGCCATGGTTTCCCAGGCTGCACCGATATCCTCGGGAGCCGGCCCGCCGCTTGCAAAGCTCATGGCTGGCGCATTGCCCGCGATGCCAGTTTCGGTTTTGACAGAATTTGGCAGGCGCGGCATATCGGTCTGTGGACCGAAGGCAACCACTGGGATTACTGGACGTTTGAACGCTTCGACGATGGTCCAGTTCAGGTCAATATTTCCTGTGTTGGCGATCGTAATGGCCTGAGTGGTGATTGCATCGGGCATCTGGGTGGTTGCCAGGTTGTCTGGCGTCACGCCGATGACCGGCTGGCCCTCGACCGTCAGCACCACCGGGATGTTGACGTTTGGCTCATCAGGATCGTTGGAAGCGAGGCAGATGCTGCTGTTGTAGGTGCCTTGCGTCAGGCTGGTGGCATCAAAGCTGGCCGTCAGGCTGCTGTTCAACAGCGGCAGAGCCGTGCCCAGGGTGGGGGTGATCGTCATCCAGGCAACCGGCGTGCCGCAGCCTTCGGTGGCTGTCCAGTTCAGATTGCTGAGGCCGAGGTTCGCGATATTGAGAAGTGCATCGCCAGTCTGGCCTACCAGGAGGGTCTTGGTGAGCGGGGATGGGGTAGCGTTGATGTCGGGAGCATTCGAGCAGGCTACCTGCACATCATCTACACCAAAATACCAGTCCCAACCTGAATCCACATACGTGAAGCGAACCTGAACCAGTGGTTCTCCCACAAAAGCTGAGAGATCCACGATAGCCAATTTCGGGCCGCGGTCGTTCGTGGTGTAGAGGCGCAAGTTTGTCCAGGTAGCGCCGCCATCGGTGGTGATATCTACTGAGCCAGTATCAGCGCCGCCAATATCGCGGTAATCGTAGCGATAAACCAGGACAGGGCTGACTGCACCCGCCAGAGAGAAATATGGTGTGTGCAACTCGGTGTTCAATGAGCCGCTGGATGTTGCCCAGTCGGAGTTGGCGTCGGCGAAGTATCCGGTGCCGCCGGTGAGGTTGGCGTAGCCGGTAGTCTGTGAACTTTCCCAGACCTTTGTGCCGCCATTGTTGACAACTGCCCAGCCGCCAGGCGGGAAGCCTGCTGTGCCGGCGTTGAAATCTTCCAACGGAACGCCGCAGCCGGGCAGCACGGGAACCACGGTCACGCTGGCGGTGTCGCTGGCGATGGCGGTATGAACGCCGTCCGTGGCCGTCCAGGTAGCGGTGTTGACCACGCTGGCGGTGATATTGACTGTTGCAGTGATAAAGGCGCTCGCGCCAGGCTCCAGGTTATAGACAAAATTGTTCAACAGGAGACCCAACTCAGAATCGGCGAGGGTATGTGTAATGAGCCCGCCAGGGCTGGTGTTTTCGACCGTGTAGCAGTAGTACACGTCTGTGCCCGCGCCGACAGTTATACTGGCGGTCGTGGCGCAGACACTCGGGTCGGTGCCGACTGTTTTCTCGAAGGTGATCGTCGCCGGAACGACATCAACC